>JANLPN010000223.1:0-3817 GCA_031367285.1 Betaproteobacteria bacterium
CACCTCGGCCTGCACCTGGGCCCCGCTTAACGACACTCCAACGGTACATCGGCAACTTTTCTCGCAAACCACGAGCGTATTCACAGTACCAGGCCCCCACGATACACACCTCATACTATCGCAGAGCCAGCATCACAGCTCGCGGGTCGCGGTCAATCACATTCAGCAGAACCAAGGCCGCCCCATTCGGCGACCGATCCCCGCGCTCCCAGTGATGCAAGGTGGCCACCGAAAATCCGAAGCGCGCCGCGAACTGCTCCTGGGTCAAGCCAAGCCGCTCCCGTAACCGCGCGACATCAACCGACCGCGGTGGGCGCTTCACGCCTGCTTGCACTCCGCGCGCATGTGCGATGGCTTCATTCAAGCCTTGTTTGATGCTTTGAAAGGCACCCGTCGCGTCCGTGCCTGCCAGCCCTGCCAGATAGGTATCAAACGCCGCGCACCCCACTTCCTCCAGATCAAAGGCCGACGGGTCGAGCAGCCAGTTGTGCATCAAGCCGTCCACCAGCGCATGGGCCCCTCTTGCCGCCACTGGCGCCGGTACACGCCGGCTGATCTGTCCCAGCGCCATCGCTGCCTCAAACATGCGCTCCAGATCCGCCAGCCGCGCCTCCCGGAATGCGATGCGGCGCGTGCGCACCACCTGCAGTTCGTCTACGTATTCGGTTTTGTGCGAGGCGATCTCAAACACCCGGCGCACCTGCGGGTCGCGCACCGCAAGACTGAACGCTTCGGTCACGCCCTTGCGCAGAAAGGCCAACGGATCCTGCGTGCGGGAGGCCTCACCGCTGTCCAGGCTGCACTCCATGGGCAACACCACACGCAACAGCATGGCTTCGAACAAGTCGGCCTTGTTCTGGAAGTGCCAGTAAATAGCACCCCGCGTCAAGCCGGCCGCCTGCGCCACCTCATGCAGCGACGTGCGTGACACGCCGCCGCTCTGGAACACGTGTTCGGCGGTGTCCAGGATCAGGTTACGGGTGGCGAGTGCCTCTTCTTTGGTTTTGCGGGCCATAGTGCTTGGCGTTCAGAAACATACATTCACGGATGTATATATACTACGCCATATTCCTGCGCGCTGGCATCCTTTATGCAATCCGATGGTCTGGCGCGCGCACATTGTCTTTTTTCGGCCTGTCAGGGGCCGGCTTCCTGAAGGATCTCCGAATGTCTTCGTCTACCAGTTCAGCGGCCAGCTCCTTGCCGGGCAAACACGGGTACCGTACCGGCTTGGCGGCGCTGGCCGCGGCGCTTGTGCTTGCTGCCTGCGGCGCCAAGGAAGGCGCGCCGGCAGCCGGCGGCGGCGCACGGTCCATGCCCCCTGCCGAGGTGGGTGTGGTTACGGTCGCACCCCAGGCGGTGGCACTGCAAACCGAATTGCCCGGGCGGGTCAGCGCTATCCGTGTGGCGCAGGTGCGCGCGCGCGTCAACGGCGTGGTGCTCAAGCGCTTGTTCCGTGAAGGCAGCGAAGTCCAGGCCGGCCAAGTGCTGTTCCAGATCGACGCAGCCAGTTACCAGGCCACGCTCGACAGCGCGGAAGCTTCGGTAGGCAAGGCGCAGGCCAACCTGACCCAGGCCGCTGCCCAGGCGGAGCGCTACAAGCCGCTGGTCGAAGCCAACGCGGTCAGCAAGCAGGAATACGTCAACGTAGTGGCCGCCAACAAACAGGCGGAGGCAGACCTGGCCAGTGCCAAGGCCGCCGTGCAGTTGGCGCGTATCAACCTCGACTACGCCACCGTGCGCGCACCCATCTCCGGGCGTATCGGCCAATCGCTGGTGACCGAAGGTGCCCTGGTAAGCCAGACCGAGGCGACCCAACTGGCGCTGATCCAGCAGACCAGCACCATGTATGTCAACTTCACCCAATCCACGAGTGACGTCCTGCGGCTGCGCAAGGCCCTGGCCAGCAAACAACTGCGCGGGTCCGCGGAGAGCGCGGCCGCGGTACGTATCGTGCTCGAAGACGGCAGCGAGCTGCCGCGGCCGGGCAAGCTACTGTTCTCCGACCTGACGGTGGACCCGACCTCGGGCCAGATCACGCTGCGCGCCGAAGTGGCGAACCCGGACGGCCTGCTGCTGCCAGGCCAGTACGTGCGGGTGCGCCTTTCGCAAGCCGAGCTGCCGGCCGGCATCCTGCTGCCGCAGCAAGCCGTGACGCGCTCCAACCAGGGCGACACCGTGCTGGTGGTCGGCGCCGACGGCAAACCCGTTTCGCGCCAGGTGAAGATAGGCTCGGGCCAGAACAACCAATGGGTGGTGCTGTCGGGTCTGCAGCCGGGTGAGCAGGTTATCGCGGAAGGTTTCCAGAAGATGATGGTGCCCGGCGCGCCGGTCAAAGCGGTGCCGTGGAGCGGCGGGGTCAGTGGTGGCGCGGGCAATATAGCTGCCACGGCCGGCACACCGGCCGCATCCGCGCCCATGGCGGCTGCACCCGGCACCGCCCCGGCCGCCAGCGCCGCGGCCAGCAAATAAGAGGCACCGTTTCATGGCCCAGTTTTTTATCAATCGCCCCATCTTTGCGTGGGTGATCGCGCTGTTCATCGTGGTGATGGGCGGCGTGGCGATTACGCAGTTGCCGATTGCGCAGTACCCCAAGGTGGCACCTCCGTCCATCGTTATCTCCGCCGCCTATCCGGGCGCTTCGGCGCAGACGCTGGAAGAAGCCGTGATCAGTGTCATAGAGCGCGAGATGAACGGTTCGCCCGGCCTGATCTACATGGAGTCGGTCAGCCAGGCCGACGGCAGCGGGCAGCTCACGCTGAGTTTCGAGCCCGGTACCAACGCCGAGCTGGCGCAGGTGGACGTGCAGAACCGTCTGGGGCGTGCTACGCCGCGGCTGCCGGCAGCAGTCACGCAACAAGGTGTACGGGTCGACAAGGCGAACGCGAACTTCCTGCTGTTCACCATCCTGTCCTCGGACGATCCGGACTTCGACCCGGTGGCGCTGGGCGATTACGCGTCGCGCAGCGTCGTACCCGAAATCCAGCGCCTGCCCGGCGTGGGCCAGGCACAGCTATTTGGTACCGAACGTGCGATGCGCATCTGGATCGACCCGGCCAAACTGGTGGGCTTCAACCTGCAGGCCGGCGACGTCACCGCGGCCATACGGTCGCAGAACGCGCAAGTGTCGTCCGGCACCATAGGCGACCTGCCCAACGTCGGTGACCAGGCGATTTTTGCGACCGTGGTGGTCAAGGGCCAGCTAAATACCGTGCGGCAGTTCGGCAACATCCTGCTACGCGCCAACACCGACGGCTCCGCCGTGCGGCTGAAGGACGTGGCACGCATCGAACTTGGCGCGCAGTCCTATGGAACCTCGGCGCGCCTGAACGGCAAACAGGCCACCGGCATCGGTGTGCAGCTCTCCCCCACTGGCAATGCGCTGGCAACGGCCAAGGCCGTGCGCGCCCGGATGGAAGAGTTGTCCAAGTTTTTCCCGCCCGGCGTGAAATGGGCCATTCCCTACGACAGCTCGCGGTTCGTGAGTATCTCGATCCGCCAGGTGGCTGAGACGCTGCTGGAGGCGGTGGTGCTGGTGTTCCTCGTGATGTATCTGTTCCTGCAGAACTTCCGCTACACGATCATCCCGACCATCGTGGTGCCGGTGGCGCTGCTCGGCACCTTCGGTTCGCTGCTCGCGCTCGGTTTTTCGATCAACGTGCTGACGATGTTCGGCATGGTGCTGGTGATCGGCATCGTCGTCGACGATGCGATCGTGGTGGTCGAGAACGTCGAACGCATCATGAGCGAGGAAGGCCTGCCGCCGAAAGAGGCGACGAAGAAGGCGATGGGCCAGATCTACGGCGCCATCATCGGC
>JANLPN010000232.1:0-3109 GCA_031367285.1 Betaproteobacteria bacterium
CCACGGCGCAGGACTTCGTCAACTCCGGCGCCTTGTTCCCGCTGGGCCGCACGCTGGCCGCCGCGCCCGGCTACAACCTGGGCGAGGTCAGCGCAGGCGCCACCGAACGCTGGACCAAGGACGGCACGCTGTACGCCTACCCGTTCTCGACCTCGCCATTCGCCATGTTCGTCAACAACGACCTGATCAGACGAGCCGGCGCCAAGACGCCGGAAGAGCTGATCGCCGCTGGCCAATGGACCTGGGCCAACGCCATTGCCACCTCCGAAGCGGTGGCGAAGTCCGGCAAGGCCGGCCTGATCGTGCGCGACTTCAACTACCAGGATTGGCAGTACCTGGCCTCGGTGTGGAACGGTTGGGGCGCATCGCCCTGGAGCGCCGACGGCAAGCGCTGCACGCTCACCGACAAGCCCATGGTAGACGCACTCACCTTCATTCACGACGCCGTCTTTGTCAAGAAAGCCATGCCCGGCCCGGGCCAGAACCTGGACTTCTTTGCCGGCGACGCCGCCATGACCATCACGCAGATCAGCCGCGCCTCGCTGATCCCCAAGGACAAGCCGTTTGCCTGGGACCTGGTGCCGCTGCCCAAGGGCCCGGCCGGCGACTACGCGCTGATAGGCCAGGCCGGCATAGGCGTGTTTGCCGCCAGCAAAAATGCTGCCGAGGCCGCGTCCTTCGTGACCTTTATGACCAACCCGGACAACTCGGCCAAACTGGCGCAGTTTTTCCCCTCGGCACGCAAGTCGCTGCTCAACGCCGACGTGCTCAAGAAAACGAATGCGCTGCTGAGCGCGGCACAGCTCGACAAGGTGGTGGTGGCTGGCATCGCCACCGGCAAGGTCATGCCGGGACATAGCGGCTTTGCGCGTATTCAGCAAACGGTACGTGCGGGGCTGGATGGCATCTGGGTGCCGCAGGCGAATATTCCGGCGGCAATGCAGGCTATCTGCGGTCAGATCACGCCCTTGCTGGCGAATTGAAAACGTAAATACAGTGGCCGCTGCCAGCACCTCCAACGACCTCGTGCGACAGCGGCCCTACTGGACTATCGCGCGCCGTGACGCGCTGGCCGGCTGGCTGTTCGTCGCGCCGCAACTGGCCGGCATCGCCACCTTTGTGCTGCTGCCGCTGGTGCTGGTGTTCTGGTTCTCGCTGCACGAATGGAACGTGCTGGCCAATACCTTCAACTTCGTCGGCGCGCGCAACTACCAGCAGCTGGCGCAAGACCCCAACCTGCCGGGTGTGCTGGGCGCATCGGCCCTGTTCTCCGCCGGCCTGGTGGTCTTCAACCTGAGCCTGGCGTTGCTGCTGGCCGTGTTGCTGAACCAGAAGCTGGCCGGCATCACGGCGTTTCGCACGCTGTTCTTCTCGCCAGTCGTCGTGTCGCTGGTAGCCTGGACCATTGTCTGGGGCTTTCTACTGCAGAAGAACGGCGGCATCAACGGCGCGCTGCAGGTGCTGGGCATCGAGGGGCCCAACTGGCTGCGCACACCGGGCACGGCCATGGCGTCGGTGATCGTGGTGCAGGTGTTCAAGAACGTGGGGCTCAACATGGTCCTGTTCCTGGCCGCGCTGCAGGGCGTGCCGGGCGAGTTGTACGAGGCGGCGCGTATCGACGGCGTGCCGCGTTTCAAGCAGTTTCGCCGCATCACGCTGCCGCTGATAAGCCCCACCATCATGCTCACGTCCATCATCACCGTGGTGGGCGCGCTGCAGGTGTTTGCGCAGATTGCCGTGCTGACGCAGGGCGGGCCCGGCATCTCCACCACCGTGCTGGTGTACTACCTGTACCAGCAGACCTTCCAGTTCAACATGTTCGGCTACGGCTCCACGCTGGCCATTGTGTTGTTCGCCATCGTGGTGGTGCTGACCTTTGCGCAGTGGTCGCTGCGCAAGAAGATAGTGTTCCATGAACAATAAGACGCCCCCTGTCTGTCCGGCTTCACTGCGTGTAAGCCGGCCGAACCCCCCACTGGGGGGCGGGCCGGCCGCTTCGGAGCGGCCGTGCGCGGCGGCCCCTGGACCTTTCGTGCTGTGCGGGTAGCGCGCAGCAATGGATAACTGAGATGCTGTCGGCACGTACGAAGGTGTGGATCTACGGCGGACTGTGTGTGCTGCTCATTCCCTTCGTGTTCCCCACTTGGTGGATGGTGACCTCGTCCATCAAGCCGGCCAGCGACATCTTTGCCTTTCCGCCGCAGTTGCTGCCGGCCCACTACGACTGGACCACCTACGCACAGGTTTTCAAGCTGCAACCGTTCGGGCAGCAGTACTGGAACTCGGCCTACATCGCGGCCATCGTGACCATCGGCACCATGGCCGTGTCGTCCATGGCCGGGTATGCCTTTGCGCGCATACGTTTCCCCGGCGCGGTCGCCTTGTTCATGGTGGTGCTGCTGGGCCTGCTGATACCGGCCGAGGTGACCATCGTGCCGCTGTTCCAGATCTTCCGCCGCCTGGGCCTGGTCAACACGCACTGGCCGCTGATCCTCATCCCCATATTCGGCGCACCCAGCGTGTTTGCCACCTTTGTGATGCGCCAGTTCTTCATCGCGCTGCCCATGGAGCTGGAAGAGGCCGCGCGCGTCGATGGGCTGGGGCGCTTCAAGATATTCCGCAAGATAGCGCTGCCGCTGGCGCGCCCTGCGCTGGCGTCCGTGGCCATCTTTACCTTTCTGCACAGCTGGAACCTGTACCTGGAGCCCATCGTGTTCCTGTCCAGCACCCACATGTTCACGCTGCCCCAGGCGCTGACGCATTTCACCGACGCGTATGGCGGCCCACTGTGGAACGTGCAACTGGCCGCAGCCACATTGACGGCGTTGCCGGTGTTGGTCGTGTTTGTGATTGCGCAGAAGCAGTTTGTCGAAGGGCTGGCGCATACGGGGCTGAAGGGATGAACCGCTTTGCTATTCGTCCTCACGCGCCATCGAAACATCACTGCGAACCGCAACAAGAAATAGTCCATGGCTGAAGTCCTGTTATCCAACGTCCGCAAGAGCTTCGGCCGCACCGACGTCATCCACGGCATAAACCTTCTAATCAAGGACGGCGACTTTGTCGCACTCGTCGGCCCGTCTGGCTGCGGCAAGTCCACCCTGCTGCG
>JANLPN010000126.1:0-1855 GCA_031367285.1 Betaproteobacteria bacterium
CGCACCCTCACCAAGCTCTACAACCAGCGCCCCGCCTGGCTGGCCATGGCGCACCAGCAGCTCGACGCCGCTGTCGCCAGCGCCTATGGCTGGGCCGACTACAGCGCCGACATGCCGGACGAAGAAATCCTCAAGCGTTTACTGGCGCTGAATCTGGAACGGGTAGGTGCACTCGCCGCAAAAGACACCAAAAAGTAGTGTCTGGTAACACGGACAAAGGGGTGGAAAACATCCAATGCGCGAGTTTTCCAAGAAAGTAAACGCCGCCACCCGAACTGCCGGTTGAGATAAGGTCGGCATAGGCTCCAATAGGGCTGGCACGGGCCGCTCGGCTACCATCCAATACCTGAACTGTTATCACCATGAAACCTTCAACATCACTGGAACTCAAACGAAACGAGGTACGGGCTGCCGCATCCCGCTTTCGTACGGCCAACTTGCGCGTGTTTGGTTCGGTGGCTCACGGTGACGACAAGGATGGCAGCGACATTGATTTGCTGGTGGACGCACTGCCGGGTGCAACCTTGTTCGACCTTGGTGGGCTTCAGGTTGAACTGGAGGAATTGCTCGGCGTTCAAGTTGACCTTCTTACGCCCGGTGACCTGCCAGTAAAGTTCAGAGCCCAAGTGCTGGCAGAGGCCAGGCCGGTATGACCAGGAGCCGCGTGGCGGACTACCTTGACCATATGCTGGAAGCGGCTGTTCAAGCATGCGCGTATGTGGAAGGCCTCCCCAGGGATGCATTCATGCTCGACAAGCGGACACAGCAGGCGGTGATCCTCAACCTGATCCTGATTGGTGAGGAGGCAACCAAGCTGCTGAAAGAAGACGAAACAATCGCTGAGAGATTCCCGCAAGTGCCCTGGCGCAGCATGAAAGGCATGCGCAACCGCATTGCACACAGCTACTTTGAAATCAACCTCGACACAGTCTGGGAAACCGTCCAGACCGCTTTGCCTGGATTGATTGAAGAGTTGCCAAGTATCCGTGCCAGCGAGACAAAAGAATAAGCTGGTGAAGAGCATGCCGGAGACCCGGGCAAACTCAAAATGGCTCTCCGCTTACCCGCGCCACAACCTATGACCTACTGCGTCGCCATCAAACTTAATGCCGGGCTGGTTTTCCTGTCCGATTCGCGCACCAACGCCGGGCTGGACCAGATCAGCACGTTTCGCAAGATGATTGTCTACGAGCGGCCCAACGACCGCTTCATGGTGCTGCTCTCGGCCGGCAACCTGAGCATTTCGCAGTCGGTGCGCGAGATATTGCAGATCGAGCAGTTGCAGGAAAGTCCGAACAGCGAAGCCGTCACCATCTGGAATGCCCGCAGCATGTTCGACGCCGCGCGGGTGCTGGGCTCGGCCATCCGGCATGTGCATGAACGCGATGGGCCGTCGCTGCAGCAGTCCGGTGTGGAGTTCAACGTATCGCTGATCTTCGGCGGGCAAATCCAGGGTGAAGGCATGCGCCTGTTCCAGGTCTATTCGGCCGGCAACTTCATCGAGGCCACGCCCGAGACGCCGTATTTCCAGGTCGGCGAATCCAAATACGGCAAACCGGTGCTGGACCGCGTGATTGCGCCCGACACACCGCTGGACGAGGCCGCCAAGTGTGCGCTGGTGTCGATGGATTCCACGCTCAAGTCCAACCTGTCGGTGGGTCTGCCGCTGGACCTGGTGGTGTACGAGGCCAACAGCTTCCAGACCGACAAGGTGGTGTGTATCGACGAGAACAACCCCTACTTCAAGATGATGCACAACAACTGGGGCAAGAAGCTGCGCGAGGTGTTTGACAGCATCGAAGACCCGATGTGGAAAGGTGAGCAGACCGAGGTGCCGCTGATGGTGGAAACCCAG
>JANLPN010000390.1:0-8061 GCA_031367285.1 Betaproteobacteria bacterium
GTGCCTGGCAGTTGTCGCTGCTGTGGCTGGCCGTGGGGCGTTTCATCACCGGCATCGTCAACGGTGGTGGGTCGCTGGCCTGGCAACTGGGCCACAACGATTTCGCGCCGCGCGAGCAGTTGTCGGCCTATATGGGCATCCACGTCACGCTGACCGGCGTGCGCGGAGCCTTTGCGCCGTTCCTGGGCATGGCCTTGTATCTGGGCTGGGACGCCAAGGGTTATGTGCCGGGTACAACCGGCCTGGGCGCCTGGCTGTTCATGCTGTCGGCCGTGCTGGGTGTGGTGGCCTGGCGCGGCTTCGACAAGCTGGCCAAGGAGATCGGGCCAAGGGTCGCTGAGCGGCCTTGATCCAAGCAACTGCCTTCGATGGCGGGAACGAGGCCGATCCTTGGCGAGCCGATAAGGCCAGGGCACTCGGCTCCGCGGCTGTCCCTCCGGCCTCGCGGCCACCCTCCTTTATGCCGCTGCGCCGAGCGCCCCGACCTCATCGGCGGAGAGTATGGTTGGCTTGCGTGGGTTCAAATTTGAATTGGGCGTCTGCTTCACCGAGCGGGCTTGAGTTCGCCAGCAAGCAAGAGCGCGAGTTGAGAGATTCGGACGGTGAATTCATCGCCTGACAGGACGCCGCTGCGGTAGATCGAACGAAGTTAGTCTTCGGCAAGCAGCGGGCCCTTGCGGTTGTTGTAGCGGCGGCAAGCTGCCACCACGTTCCGATAGGAGTTGTCGCCTTCGGGCCGCGAGACTACGTGTTCGACGATGTGGTTGTTCTCATCCAACTTCGCCAAGCAATAGAAGCAACGCCAATCTTCGCGCGCCAGAATGAGCGCTCTGTTTTCTGGAACGGAGAAGAAATCTTGGTCTTCAAATGAGGTGCCGCTGATGGTTGTTGCCACTGGGATAAGCCCCGCAAGCTCGCTCGGAAGAAACACTTCAACACGAGTGCCTGCCCGCTCACTACCGAGAATCTTCACGCAGCGCTTCTGCTCAAGCCAACGCAGCTTTTCGTAGACGACGTGCTCAGAGGGCGGCGTTCCCGCCTTTCCTGTGCCGAACGCGAGCTTCTTGCGCGCCGATTTGAAACCGATCACGGCCTCCCGCTTCCCTTCTACATGCATGTGGCGAAGGAGGTAGAGGTAGATCGCCTGTTCATACACGTCGAGGCGTGGTGCCAAGTGGTCTTGAAATTGCGCGAACGTCTGTGCGAATTCGATCATGAGCTTCTAGACGCCCAACTCATATGTGGCGACATCGGTGTGTCCGTGTATCACAGCACATTCGAGCCAACTTACTCAGCGCACTATAGTCCACGCAAAGCGACAGGCGTGCTTGGTTTGCAGCGATGGAGCGCGCACCCAGCCTGCAGGATCGGGGCGACGGGGCGCTCGGCGCAGCGGCATAAAGGAAGGAGGCCGCGAGGCCGGAGGGATAGACGCGGAGCCGAGTGCCCTGCCGTCCCGATCCCGCGAAAGCCTCAGACGCCCGGTTGGTTCCGCATCCAGTCCGCGGTCTGAAAGAAGCTTTCCAGCAGCCGCTTTTGCAGCGTCTCGTCCACGCCGGTCTCGCGCATCGCCTGTTGCATGCAGGCCAGCCATTGGTCGCGCTCGGTGATGCCGACCGCGAACGGCATATGGCGCGCACGCAGCATCGGATGGCCGAAACGGTCCGTGTAGTGCTGGGGCCCGCCCATCCACCCGCACAGGAACCAGAACAAGCGCTGGCGCGCATTGGACAGGTCGCTGCCATGCACGGCCCGCAGCGCGGCATAACCCGGCTCCAGGTCCATGAGGTCGTAGAAACGTTCGGTCAGAGCGCGCAGCGGCGCCTCGCCACCGATCCAGGCGAAGGGGGTGTCGAACGCGGGCTTTTCCTGAATCTGCATGGATGCCGTGTTCAATCGGGCAGATCAGCTTTGCGAAGCACGCCGCAGGGTTTCGACCACCGGGCGGCGCAACACGTCGCGCAAGCCCCACCAGCCGGCGGCCATGGCCAGCAGCGCGCCGGTGACGGCACCTTCCAGGGGCACCAGGGGCGAAGCCGTCCACTCAAAACCAAATACGAACTTGGCCAAACCCCAGCCCACCACCATGGCCACCAGGCTGGCCAGCAGGCCGGCCAGCAGGCCTACACCGGCCAGTTCCGCGCGCTGCACCTGGCGCAGCAGCCTGCCCTGTGCACCCACGGCACGCATGATGGCGAACTCGCGCGCCCGCTCCCCGCGCGTGGCGTTGATGGCGGCAAACAGCACGTCCAGGCCGGCCAGCAGCGTAAAGCCAAACAGGAACTCCACGGCGCGGATCACCTGGTCCAGCACATGCTGGATCTGCGACAGGGTGGCACTCACGTCCACGCTGGTGATATTGGGGAATTCGCGCACCAGTGCGTTGTCGAAACCCCTGGTGACGGGCGCCTTGAAAGCCGTCATGTAGGTGACCGGCACGTCGGTCAGCTTGCCCACCGGGTACATGGCATAAAAGTTCGCGCGCATCGAGCCCCAGTCCACCTTGCGCAGCGAGGTAATCCTGGCATCCACCGGCATGCCGCCGATATCAAAACGCAGCGAATCACCCAGCTTCAGGTTCAGGGTGGTGGCAATACTTTCCTCCACGCTGATGGCCCCCGGCTCGTCATCGGTCCAGCGCCCGGCGATCACCTGGTTGTGCGCGGGCCGTGTGGCGCTGTTGGACAGGTTGAACTCGCGGTCAATCATGCGTTTGGCGCGGTCGTCGGCATAGTCGTCCGGGCTCATGCTCTTGCCGTTGACGGCCACCAGCCGGCCGCGAATCATGGGGAACCAGTCGTAGCTGCGGACACCTGCGTCGTGCAGGGTCTTCTGGAATGCATCGGCCTGGTCGGGCATGACGTTGATGACAAACCGGTTCGGTGCATCGGGCGGCGTAGCTTTGCGCCAGCTGCTGATCAGGTCGGTGCGCAGCAGCACCAGCAGTACCAGCGCCAGCAAGCCCACCGCCAAAGCACTCACCTGCACCACCGCGTAGGCCGGGCGCGCCGAGATTTGCCGCGTGGCCAGCACCAGCCAGCGCGGCGCGGTGGACTCGTTGACGCTGCGCCGCAGCAGCTTGACCGCCAGCCAGCTCAGGGCTGCAAACACCAGCACCGCGCCGGCGAAACCGCCCACCGCAATCAGGCCCAGCATCAGGTCGCTGCTGGCCGCCAGCAGCAAGGCCGCAAAACCGGCCACGCCAATCGCCAGCACGGCCAGCGAAGCCGGCTTGAGGTTGCCGACATCGCGCCGTATCACCCGCAGCGGTGGTACCTGCGCCAGCTGCAGCACCGGCGGCAGGCCAAACGCGAACAACAGGGTCAGGCCCATGCCCAGTCCGAAGGCCACCGGCCACAGCGTGGCGGCCGGCAGCGCCGCGTCCACCAGACCGGCCAGCAAAACCACGAAGGCGTAATGCACGCCAAACCCGATACACACGCCCAGGGCGCTGGCCGCAATACCGATCAGCGCAAATTCCAGGATGTAGCTCAGTGCGATGGTGCGCTGGGACAGGCCCAGCACCCGGAACATGGCGCAGTCGTCCAGATGGTTGGCGGCAAAACCGCGCGCCGCCAGCGCCACCGCCACGGCGCTGAGCATGGCCGCCAGCAGCGCCACCAGATTCAGGAATTTCTCGGCCCGGTCCATGGTCTGGCGCATTTCCGGGCGGCCGCTTTCCATCGACTCCACACGCACCCCGCGCACCTCGGGTTTTTCAACTTGCAGCAGCGCCCATTGGGCAAACTGCTTGACCGCCGGGTCTTCGCCCGCCACCGCAAACCGGTAGTTCACGCGGCTGGCCGGTTGCACCAGGCGGGTTGCGTCCAGGTCGGCCTGGTTGAGCATCACACGCGGCGCAAAGTTCATGAAGCCGCCGCCGCGGTCCGGTTCGGTCACGATGATGCGCCCCACCCTGAAGCTGGAGTCTCCCAGCAGCAGCTGGTCACCCATGGCCAGGCCCAGGGCATCCAGCAATGCCGCGTCCACCCACACTTCGCCGCTGGCCGGGACATCACGCGTGGTTTTCCCCGGTGCATCGGGCGCGGCCGCCACGCTCAGGCTGCCGCGCAAGGGGTAACCAGCCTGCACCACCTTGAGCGCCACCAGCTTGCTGGCCCCGCCCTTGGCGTCGGTGGCACGCCCCATGGTTGGAAAACCGGCGGTGCCGCTGGTCTGCAGGCCCAGCGCACGCGCCTTGGTTATAAACGCCTGCGGCGTGGGCTTGTCGCTGGACACCACGGCGTCGCCACCCAGCAACTGGCGCGCATCGCGCTGCAAGCCGCCCTTGAGCCGGTCGGCAAAAAAGCCGACGGCGGTCAACGCGGCAACCGCCAGCGTTACGGCGACGATAAGCAGGCGCAACTCACCCGAGCGCAGGTCACGCCACAGGCTGCGTAGGCCAAGCCGGAAAAATTGCGTCTGCATGGGATGCGGTGCCTTTCAGGCCACCGCACGCAACCTCACTCCGGCAATCGACGGCTGCAGCAGCAGGCGATGCGGGGCCGAGTAGCACAGAAAATGCTGGTTGGTGGCCCGGCCCACTGTACACAAACCAAGTTCTTGTGCGACTTGCAGGCCCATTTCGGTAATGCCGCTGCGCGAAATCACGATCGGCACTCCCATCTGTGCCGACTTGATGACCATCTCGCTGGTCAGGCGGCCCGTGGTGTAGAACACCTTGTCGTTACCGCTCATGCCAACACTGTTTGCCTGCGCGCCATCCGCCGGTGTCGACGCCGCGTCGGCAGCAACATCTGGTTGCAGCCACATCCAGCCCGCGATGGTGTCGATGGCGTTGTGGCGGCCCACGTCCTCCACAAACATCAACAACTCTTCACCGCGAAACAAGGCACAGCCATGCACCGAGCCGGCCAGCTTGTAGGTGCTGTCGGCCAGCCGTATGGTGTTGACAATGCCGTACAGCTGCTGCTGGGTCAAGGTGGCGGGCGGCAGCACGATATTGGCCACGTCGCCCATCAGGTCGCCGAACACGCTGCCTTGCCCGCAACCGGTGGTGACCACACGTTTGGCGGTTTTCTGTTTCAAGTCGGCAATGCCGCCGCGTGTCTTGACGGCTGCCGCGCCCACCTCCCAATCGACCGTGATGGACTCGATCTGCCGTGCCGACCCCACCAGCCGCTGGTTGCGCAAAAAACCCAGCACCAGCAGCTCGGGCTGGGCGCCCAAGGTCATCAGGGTCACCAGCTCGCGTTTGTCCACGTACACGGTTAATGCACGCTCGGCCGGGATGGTTATGGTCTGGTGTTGCCCATGTTCGTTGACCACCTCTATGCTGCGCGTCAACGGCGCGCACGCGCGGGTCAAACGTGGCAATACATCAGGCATGGCCGGGTCGTCAGTAGGCCAGTGCGCCGGTTCCATAACCCGTGGAAGGCACCACCACGCCGCCGTGTGTTACCGCAACCGCACAGTATTTGAACTCGGGAATTTTCCCCACCGGGTCCAGTGCGGCGTTGGTCATCAGGTTGGCGGCCGCCTCGTAATAGGCGAACGGGATAAACACCGCGCCTTTGGGCGTACCGTCGTCACGGCGCAAATGGATGGTCACGGCGCCGCGGCGTGAACGTACGGTAATCGCGTCACCGGCCTCGATGCCCAGAGTGAACATGTCGTCGCCGCACATGGAGGCCGTAGCCAGCGGCTCGATGGCGTCCAGCACGGTGGCGCGCCGCGTCATGCTGCCGGTGTGCCAATGCTCCAGCTGGCGCCCGGTAATCAACACAAACGGAAACTCCGCGTCCGGCCGTTCGTTGGCCGGAATGATGTCGGCCGGCACCAGCTTGACGCGGCCGTCGTCGGTGGGGAAGGTATCTATAAACACCGTCGGCGCACCCGGATCGTCCGCACTCAGGCAGGGATAGGTCACGCTGGATTCCCGCTGCAGCCGCTCCCAGGTAATACCCGCAATGGCCGTATGCATGGCCTGGCGCATTTCCTCGTAGACGGCCGCGACACCGTCATGTTCACCCGGGTAGTCCCAGGACAGGCCCACCCCGCCGCCGGGCCGCCCCAAGGCGGGGACGGCCCCCTCGGGGGGCAGCGACGACACGGAGTGCGGAGCGTGGGGGCCTAGTCTCTTAGCGATCTGCTGGATGATCCACAAGTCCGGTTTGGCCTGACCCGGCGGGTCTATTGCCTGCAGGCCGAGCTGCACCATGCGGTCGGTGTTGCTCACGGTGCCGGTCTTCTCCGGCCAGGCCGTGGCGGGCAGCACCACGTCGGCCAACCAGGCGGTCTCGGTCATGAAAATATCCTGCACCACCAGGTGCTCCAGCGAGGCCAGCGCGTGGCGCGCGTGGTTCAGGTCGGGGTCGCTCATGGCCGGGTTCTCGCCCATGATGTACATGCCGCGCACCTTGTGCGGGTCGCTGTCCGGGGCCAGCGCCTTGTGCATGATCTCGACCACCGTGTAGCCGGGCTGGTCGTCGAGCTTGGTGTTCCAGAAGTTCTCGAACCATTGGTGCGCGGCGGTGTTGGTCACGCGCTGGTAGTTGGGGAACATCATGGGGATCAGGCCGGCGTCGCTGGCGCCCTGCACATTGTTCTGCCCGCGCAGCGGATGCAGGCCCGAGCCCGGTTTGCCGATCTGCCCGGCCACGGTGGCCAGCGCAATCAGGCAACGCGCATTGTCCGTGCCGTGTACGTGCTGGCTGATACCCATGCCCCACAGGATCATGGAGCCCTTGACGGCCCCCGGCAGCGAGCCGGCCGGCCGGGCATATTCGCGCGCCACCTCACGCAGCGTCAACGCATCGATGCCGCATATTGGCGCCATCGCTTCCGGGCTGTAGCCCTTGACGTTTTCCTTCAAGGCCTCGTAGTTGCTGGCGCGCGTGCGGATGAATTCCTCGTCCGCCAGGCCTTCGTCGATCACCGTGTGTATCAGCGCATTGAGCATGGCCACGTCGGTGTCGGCCTTGAACTGCAGCGTGCGCCAGGCGTATTTGCCGATGTCGGTGATACGCGGATCGGCCAGCACGATCCTGGCGCCCTTCCTGGCCGCGTTTTTCATCCAGGTGGCCGCCACCGGGTGGTTGGACGTGGGGTTGGAGCCGATCACCAGAATCAGCCCCGCGTGTTCCACGTCGCTGACCTGGTTGCTCACCGCGCCCGAACCCACGCCTTCGAGCAGCGCCGCCACGCTGGAGGCGTGGCACAGGCGGGTGCAGTGGTCCACATTGTTGGAGCCAAAACCGGTACGCACCAGCTTCTGGAACAGGTAGGCCTCCTCATTGCTGCCTTTGGCCGACCCGAAGCCGGCCAGCGACTTCTTGCCGTGGGTGTCGCGCAGACCCGCCAGCTTGCCGGCCGTCAAGGCCAGCGCCTCGTCCCAGGAAGCCTCACGAAACACGGATGACCAGTCAGCCGTATCGCGATTCAGGTGCTGCAGCGCGTCCGGGTCCTTGGGCACGCCGGCGCGGCGCACCAGTGGCACCGTCAGGCGCTGCGGGCTGTGGGCGTAGTCAAAACCAAAGCGGCCCTTGACACACAGGCGGTCATGGTTGGCCGGGCCGTCGCGCCCGTCCACGCTCACAATTTTGTTGTCCTTCACGTTGTAGGTCAGCAGGCAACCGACGCCGCAAAACGGGCACACGGAGTCCACCTTTTTGTCCACCACCTGCGAGCCTATCTGCGACTTGGGCATC
The DNA here is from genome assembly GCA_031367285.1 of Betaproteobacteria bacterium. GTDB lineage: Bacteria > Pseudomonadota > Gammaproteobacteria > Burkholderiales > Burkholderiaceae_C > CAISIP01. The sequence goes on from JANLPN010000390.1 coordinate 7,671, forward strand.
AAGGCGCCGGTGGGGCAGGCCTGCACGCATTCGCCGCAGGCCACGCAGGTGCTGTCACCCATCGCATCACCCAGGTCAAACACAATTTCGCTGTGCGAGCCGCGTTTGGCGTAACCGATGACGTCGTTGACCTGCTCCTCGCGGCAGGCGCGTACACAGCGGTTGCACTGGATACAGGCGTCCAGGTTGACCGCCAAGGCCGGATGAGACACGTCGGTGGCGGGCAGTTCGCGCCGGATCGCAATGAGATCGGGCCGCACACGGACATCCAGCCGGGTAGCCCAGGCGCTCAATTCGCCGTGTTGGCCGCTATCGTCGTCATTCCATTTGTAGCCGGTGTCGGGCATGTCGGACAGCAGCATCTCCAGCACCATTTTCTGGCTCTTGAGCG
>JANLPN010000132.1:0-36336 GCA_031367285.1 Betaproteobacteria bacterium
TTGACGGCATCGACCTGCGCGGGCAGCACCAGCACGCGTTTCGGTCTTGCCTCGATGCCCTCGAATTTGGCCGGACGCGCCGGCTCGCGGCCCAGTGCTTCCACGATGGTCTGCGCAAACTTGATCGGCAAAGCGGTCTCCAGCACCAGCATGGCCACATCCGCACGCATATGTTCCCGCGCCACTTTCAAGCCGTCGGCGGTATGGGTATCAATCACCATGCCGAACCGCGCATCGGTATCACGGATGGTCGCCAGTCGATCCGCATGTGTGCTGCGACCACTTGCAAAACCGAATCGTGCAGCGGCATCCTTGAACGCCGGATCGGCGCTCAAGTCAAAAAACCCGCGCTCGGGTATCTGGCGCGCAAACAAATCCGCGGTCCGGGCCGCGTCGCGCCCCAACAGGTCAAACACAAACCGTTCGAAGTTGGAGGCCTTGGAAATATCCATCGATGGGCTTGAGGTCTCATGGGTATCGGCACTGCCGCGCACCCGGTACATGCCGGTGCGGAAAAACTCGTCCAGCACGTCGTTTTCGTTGGTCGCCACGACCAGCATGTCGATCGGCAGACCCATCATGCGCGCCACATGCCCGGCACACACGTTGCCGAAGTTTCCCGACGGTACGGTGAAACGCACCTTCTCGATGTTGGCGCCGGTGGCCTGAAAGTAACCCGCGAAGTAGTACACCACCTGCGCTACCAGGCGTGCCCAGTTGATCGAGTTGACGGTACCGATCCTGTATTTGCGCTTGAAAGCCAGGTCGCTCGACACCGCCTTGACGATGTCCTGGCAGTCGTCGAACACACCTTCAATCGCAATGTTGTGAATGTTGGCGTCCGTCAGGCTGAACATCTGCGCCTGCTGGAACGGGCTCATGCGCCCGTGCGGGCTGGTCATGAAGACCGACACACCCTGCTTGCCGCGCATCGCGTATTCGGCCGCGCTGCCGGTGTCGCCACTGGTTGCACCCAGGATATTGAGCGTCTCGCCGCGGCGTGCCAGCTCAAATTCGAACAAGTTGCCGAGCAATTGCATGGCCATGTCCTTGAAGGCCAGCGTCGGGCCATTGGATAAGGCTTCGAGGTACAAAGGAGCAAGGGCCGCTTCGCCGGAGCTGCTGGCGGAGGACGCCTCCAGACGGCGCAGTGGCACGATCTGCGGTGTGCCGAAAATCTCCTCGGTGTAGGTCTTGGCGCAAATCGCACGGAGGTCGCTGGCCGGAACGTCATCAACGTACAGCGACAGCACTTCAAACGCCAGCTCCGCATAGGCCAAGCCGCGCCAGCGCGTCAGCGTCGCGTCGTCAACCCGAGGGTAGGACTGCGGCAGGTACAAACCACCATCGGGTGCCAGTCCCTCCAGCAGAATATCGCAAAAGCTCTGGCCGCTTGCATGGCCCCGGGTGGAAACGTAGTGCATCAGGCCAGCTCTTCCTTGCGGATACGCTTGATAGCCTGCAGCACACTGGGCAGGGACTGCATCAGGGCCAGGGCCTGATCCATCGTGCCTTCGCGGGTGTCATGGGTCAGGATAATCAGGTCGGTCTGCGCGACCTGGCTCTCACCATTCGCCACGCCCTCGCCGCCCACTTCGTCGGCCTCGCGCTGCAGCAAGGCGTCAATACTGATGCCGGCGTCGGCAAGTATGCCGGTGACGCTGGCCAACACACCGGCTTCATCGGCCACCCGCAGACGCAGGTAGTAGCTGGTGACGATTTCGCTCATCGGCACTACCGGCAAGTCACTCATGGCATCGGGCTGGAACGCCAGATGCGGAACCCGCTGGGCCGCATCGGCCGTGTGCAAGCGGGTGATGTCCACCAGATCCGCGATCACGGCACTGGCGGTGGGTTCGCTGCCCGCGCCCTTGCCATAGTAGAGCGTGGTGCCCACCGCATCTCCATGCACCATCACGGCGTTCATCGCGCCTTCCACGTTGGCGATCAGGCGCTTCATGGGCACGAGGCTGGGATGCACGCGCAACTCTATCCCCCGCACTTGGCCGGTCTGCTTGTCCGTGCTGCGTTTGGTAATGCCCAGCAGCTTGATGCGGTAACCAAGCTGTTCCGCGTACCGGATGTCCTTCGCGCTTAAATCCGTGATGCCTTCAACGTAGGCCTTGTCGAACTGCACCGGAATGCCAAACGCTATCGCCGACATGATGGTGGCTTTGTGCGCCGCGTCCACGCCTTCGATATCGAACGTCGGGTCGGCCTCCGCATAACCCAGGCGCTGCGCCTCCTTAAGGACCACGTCGAAATCCAGTCCCTTGTTGCGCATTTCGCTGAGGATGAAGTTCGTGGTGCCGTTGATGATGCCGGCGATCCACTGGATGCTGTTGGCGGTCAGGCCTTCGCGCAGGGCCTTGATGATGGGAATGCCGCCGGCCACCGCTGCTTCGAATGCCACCATGACACCCCTTGCATGCGCGGCCGCGAAAATCTCCGTGCCGTGTACCGCGAGCAGGGCCTTGTTGGCCGTCACCACGTGTTTGCCGGCCGCAATCGCCTCCATCACCAGTTGGCGTGCGATGCCGTAGCCACCGATCAATTCCACCACGATGTCGATGTCCGGATTGGCGATCACGGCGCGCGCATCACTGACCACCTTGACCCCGGGCCCCACCAGCGACTGTGCGCGCGCCAAATCCAGATCGGCCACCATTGTGATTTCTATGCCGCGCCCGGCGCGGCGCAGAATCTCGGCCTGATTGCGCTTCAATACGCTGAAAGTGCCGCTGCCTACAGTGCCAATACCTAGCAGACCTACTTGAATCGGATTCATGAAATTCTTTTTTTGATTGACCCAAACACCAGGCAACGGACCCTACGCCCGCGCCGCAACCAACTTGATGGCTCCGCGCGGCTCCTGCCCGGCGTGCCGATTGCGGTAATGCTCCAGAAACCTGGCAATACGCCCGATGGCCTCCCGTAAATCATCTTCGTGCGGCAGGAACACGATACGAAAATGGTCTGAACTGGCCCAGTTGAAGCCCGTTCCCTGCACCAGCATCACTTTGGTCTCCTGCAACAGTTCGAGCACAAACTCCTGATCGTCTTCAATCGGATAAACCGCCGGGTCGAGTTTAGGGAACATGTAGAGCGCCGCTTGCGGCTTGACGCAGCTGACACCCGGTATGGCGGTAATCAGCTCAAACGCGAGATCGCGCTGGCGGCGCAACCTGCCACCTTCGCCCACCAGATCGTTGATGCTCTGGTAACCGCCCAGCGCAGTCTGGATTGCCCACTGGCCGGGAACGTTTGGACACAGGCGCAGGTTGGACATCATGTTCAGGCCGTCGATGTAGTCACGGGCCGGCTTCTTGTCGCCCGACACCACCATCCAGCCCGAGCGGTAACCGCAGGAACGGTAACTTTTGCTCAAGCTGTTGAAGGTGAGTGTCAGCACGTCATCGCTCAGCGAAGCGATGGCCGTATGTCTGGCGCCGTCGTACAGGACTTTGTCGTACACCTCGTCGGCGAATATCACCAGTCCGTTTTCACGCGCTATGGCAATGATGCCGCGCAGCAGCTCGTCGGAATACAAGGCGCCTGTTGGGTTGTTCGGGTTGATCACCACAATACCTTTGGTACGCGGCGTCACCTTGGCGCGGATATCGTTCAGGTTGGGCATCCAGCCGTTACGCTCGTCGCATTCGTAGTGCACCGGTGAGCCACCGGACAGCACCACCGCGGCAGTCCACAGGGGATAATCGGGCGCCGGAATCAGCATCTCGTCACCGTCGTTGAGCATCGCATTGCTGGCCATCACAATCAGCTCGGAGGCGCCGTTGCCAAGGTAGATGTCGTCCAGCACGACACCTTTGATCCCCTGCTGCTGGGTGTAGTGCATCACCGCCTTGCGGGCTGCAAAAATTCCCTTGCTGTCGGAATAACCGGCGGAATTGGGCAGGTTGCGGATCATGTCCTGCTGGATTTCTTCGGGCGAATCGAAACCAAACACAGCGAGATTGCCGATATTGAGTTTGATGATCTTGTGCCCTTCTTCCTCCATGCGCTGCGCGCACTCCAGTATCGGGCCCCGGATGTCATAACAGACGTTGTCCAGCTTGGCCGATTTGCGAATCGTTTTCATGGGCACTCCAGCAGTCTTTGGCTCGGTCGAAAACCTATAATTTGACCACAGTTCCGCGCCGCAACCTGATGAAACTCCAACCCGACAAATCCGATGTTCAATCCATTTCCGGCTATGGCCCGGGCTGGATTGCGGTAGACGGGGAGCGTATCAACTACAGCGTGGTGATCAGTTCAACGGGGCATCGCCTTGACTGGCAATGCAACAGTTTCCCCGAGCTGACGGCGGCACACTTTTCCCGGCTCGCCGAAATCGACGCCGAACTGGTCATCTTCGGCAGTGGTGATCGCATACGTTTCCCGCCGCCGTCCTGGCTGGCGCCCTTGATCGCACGGCGCGTCGGCCTTGAAACGATGGACACCAAGGCGGCCTGCCGGACGTACAACATTCTGTCTGGTGAAGGGCGCAAAGTCGTGGCGGCATTGTTGATTGAAGACGCCAACTTTAATGCAGACTGACAATTGCCTGCGAGCTTGTCATGCCGGAACTAAAACGCCAGTTTCCGTGCGGGCTGGCAACTGCCCTACGGGCTTGTCGAGCCGTAACCAAACCGAAGTTGCGGCGCCGACCTGTAGGCAGGTGATAGGCTGGTAGCAGCTAAATCGCCGCTGTCCGAGCGGTATCAACCGCATATTTGCGGTTAAAATATGTGGTTGCGGTCGAGGCGAGTCACCTGCTCTGGAGCAGGATCTTCTTCAACCAAGCCCTGACACATCCTGCACGCGAGACACAAGTAACTTATGGCGATCGTTGTCAACAAACCCCTCCCTGAATTTGAAGCCAATGCCACCAACGGCGTCAGGGTGTCCAACACCAGCCATCTGGGCAAGACCATGGTGCTTTACTTTTATCCCAAGGACAACACGCCGGGATGTACCACCGAGGCGATGCAATTTCGCGACAAGTACAAGGATTTTGTAAAGGCCGGTGCCAGCGTGTTCGGGGTTTCGCGCGACAACATGAAGTCCCATGACGACTTCAAGCTCAAACTTGAATTGCCGTTCGAGCTGATTGCCGATACTGAGGAAAAGATGTGCCACATGTTTGGCGTGGTAAAAAACAAAATCATGTATGGCAAGAAGGTCAAGGGAATTGAACGCAGCACCTTTCTTGTCGGTGCCGACGGCATCCTGAAGGAAGAGTGGCGCGGGCTCAAGGTTCCGGGCCATGTGGACGATGTGCTCAAGGCAGTGAAGGCGCTCAGGAAGTCTGCCTGAGCCTACTGATGCGTCAGCGCGCCGCTCATGCATAATGGGCCGCATGCCGCTGACACCAGCAACCGTGCCCCACGATGAAGCCGCCTTGGACCAAGGCGGCTTTTTCATTTCAAGGCACCTTGCAGACACGACGTTCGGCCCTGTTTTATTCAACCTAAGCAACTGTGAGCAACCAAGATAATGCCCCTGCCACCCCCCCCAACCAAACGCGCGGCACTTTTGACCCACGAGGCTTACGACGCCCCGGCAAGAAACATGTCAAAAACGCAGAAAAGGGGGCAAACTACGCACGACGCGTATCCGCTGGCGCAGCAGCCATCGAACCGGGATCAAGGTGACAAAGACCATCAGCGGCCGGCGCACATCGTGGCATCCGAAGAAAAGATGGATGGCACGGCTGACAGCCAGTCCCCAGCTATCGACCTGCCATCGGCAGTGCAGCCACCGAAAGACCGCTTGCTCCCTGCCAGCACGAAGACAAAAAAGCGCAAGCCGTCCGGAATGGCAAAACTTTTTGTGCTGGATACCAACGTGCTGCTGCACGACCCCATGTGCCTGTTCCGCTTCGAGGAACACGACATATTCCTGCCGATGATTGTTCTTGAAGAACTCGACGGTCACAAGAAGGGAATGACCGAGGTGGCACGCAACGCGCGCCAGACCAGCCGCTCGCTGGATGCCTTGGCAGGTACCAACGGCGCGGATATTGGCGACGGCTTGCGCCTGGACAGTACGGGGCACCGCGAAGCCAAAGGCAAACTCTTTTTCCAGACACAGGTGCTGAACTACGCCTTGCCGCTAAGTTTGCCGCAGGGTAAGGCGGACAACCAGATTCTTGGCGTCGTGGAGTCCTTGAGGCAGCAATACACCACCAACCGTGGGGAGACCAGTGTTGCCGCTCGCGAGGTGGTACTGGTGTCCAAGGACATCAATATGCGGGTCAAGGCCCGCGCCCTTGGCCTGACCACGGACGATTACCAGAACGACAAGACGCTGGAAGATGGCGACCTGCTGTACGCCGGCTCCCTGGCTTTGCCGAGTGATTTCTGGGCCACCCACGGGCAAACCGTGGAGAGTTGGCAACAAGGTGTACACACCTTCTACCGTATCTCCGGCCCGGTGGTGCCCAGCTTGCTAATCAACCAGTTTGTCTATTTTGAGTCACCGGGAGAGCCCAGCCTGTATGCGCGAGTCACCGAAATACGTGGCAAGACGGCGGTTTTCAAAACGCTCAAGGACTACAACCATCTTAAGAACGCGGTATGGGGCGTCACCACGCGCAATCGCGAGCAGAACTTCGCCATGAACCTGCTGATGGATCCGGAGGTTGATTTTGTGACGTTGACCGGCACTGCCGGCAGCGGCAAAACACTCATGGCCCTGGCTGCCGGTCTGACGCAGGTACTGGACGACCGCCGCTACACCGAGATCATAGTCACGCGTGCCACGGTAAGCGTGGGCGAAGACATCGGCTTTCTGCCGGGCACGGAGGAAGAAAAAATGGGCCCCTGGATGGGTGCCCTGGACGACAACCTGGAGGTGCTGGGAAAAACGGACACCAGTGCCGGGGAGTGGGGGCGCGCCGCCACCAGCGAACTGATCCGCAGCCGCATCAAGATCAAGAGCATGAACTTCATGCGCGGGCGCACCTTTTTGAACAAGTACGTCATCATTGATGAAGCGCAAAACCTGACGCCCAAACAAATGAAGACGCTCATCACGCGTGCCGGGCCTGGTACCAAGATCATATGCATGGGCAATCTGGCCCAGATCGACACGCCCTACCTTACCGAAGGATCGTCAGGCTTGACCTTCGCCGTTGACAAGTTCAAGGGCTGGCCGCACGGCGGGCATATCACGCTGGCGCGCGGAGAGCGTTCGCGCCTGGCCGACTTTGCCAGCGAAGTGTTGTAGCCGCGCAGAAACTACTAGAAGTCGCCGCCGCCGCTGGCCAAGCTTTCGAACTTGGTAATGGGCTTGAGGAAAGCCAGCTTGACCACGCCGGTAGGTCCGTTGCGCTGCTTGGCAATAATGACTTCGGCCACACCCGGCTCCTTGCTGGCTTCCTTGGTGTAGTAATCGTCGCGGTAGATGAACATAATGATGTCGGCGTCCTGCTCGATCGCGCCGGACTCGCGCAGATCGCTCATCATCGGTCGTTTGTCGGGACGCGTTTCGACACTTCGATTTAGCTGCGACAAAGCCATAACAGGGCACTTGAGTTCCTTGGCTAGCATCTTCAAGCCGCGGGAAATTTCCCCGAGTTCGGTCGCGCGGTTTTCGTCGGACGACGTGGAGCCACTCATCAGTTGCAGGTAGTCCACCACGATCAGACCGAGCTGCCCGCACTGGCGGGCCAGCCTGCGCGCATTAGCGCGTAATTCGCTCGAAGTCAGGCCGGCGCTCTCGTCAATATGCAGCGAGATATTGCGCAGCTTCTCTATCGCTTCCGTCAGCCTCGGCCATTCCTCGTCCGTGAGTTTGCCGGTCCGCAAGTGGCTCTGGTCTATGCGGCCGATCGATCCAACGATACGAACCGCGAGTTGTGCAGCGCCCATTTCCATCGAGAACACGGCCACCGGCAGACCTTCGTGCAGGGCAACATGTTCGGCAATGTTGATCGCAAGCGCGGTTTTACCCATGGAAGGCCGCGCGGCGAGAACGATCAGATCTCCGGCCTGAAAGCCGGCGGTCATCCGGTCAAGGTCGTAGAAACCGGTCGGCACACCGGTCACATCGTTGGGGTTGTCCGCCATTTCCTGGACCCGGTCCAGCAATTGAACAACCAGGGAGTCCATGCCCTGGAAGCCCTGCTTCATGCGCGAACCCTGCTCCCCGATGTTGAAAATCTTCTGTTCTGCCTCGTCTACTATGTCCGCCACCGGCCTGCCTTGGGGATTGAAGGCGTTGGTGGCGATTTCGTCGCTGGCGCTCACAAGTTTGCGCAATATGGACCGCTCACGCACGATCTCGGCGTAGCGGCGAATGTTGCCAGCGCTGGGCACGTATTGCGCCAGCGAATTCAGGTAGGACAAACCGCCAACTTCCTCCGCCTTGCCCTGGCTCTGAAGCTGCTCAAAAACGGTGATTACGTCGGCCGGCTTGGTTGCATTCACCAGAACGCCAATCGCGGCATAAACCAGCCGGTGTTCGTAGCGGTAGAAGTCGGCGTCGGTCAACAGGTCAGAAACCCTGTCCCAGGCCCCGTTATCCAGAAGCAGACCACCCAAGACACTGGATTCGGCCTCGATCGAATGCGGGGGGATACGCAATTGGGCCACTTGGCGATCATGGCTGTAGTCATCTACGGCGGACAGTACGGCTGACATGGTGATTTCCTTGAAGCCTTTGATGCTACGCCGCCAAGGGCGGGCAGTCGAGCAGAAAAGCTGGGCAAAAGCGCGGGACTAACGGTGCGTAAATTGTGAATAACGCGGGATAAGCCACCGCAAAAAAACGCGAGCCACCGTGACCTTCGCCGCGGTGGCTCGGACAGACCGCCGAAACTGGTTGGCCTGCCTGCTCAGCGGCTTGCGCCGCAGTTGACTATGGGGGTACCGCTCAGGTGGTTTCGCCGTACACAGAAACCGTGATGTCAACGACCACGTCCGTATGCAAGGCCACGCTCACCGTACTGTCGCCAATCACCTTGATCGGGCCATTGGGCATACGGATCTGCGACTTCACGACCTTGTATCCCTGTTTGTTCAGCTCTTCGGCAATATCGGCATTGGTAACAGAGCCGAAAAGACGGCCGTCAACACCGGCCTTTTGGGTCAGCTTGGCAGTGGAGCCAGCCAGCTTCTCCGCCAAGGCCTGGGATTCGGTCAATTTCGCCGCGGCGGCTTTCTCAAGCTCGGCGCGTTTGACTTCGAATTCCTGCTTGGCGGATGCGGTGGCACGTCGGGCACGTCCAGAAGGGATCAGGAAATTGCGGGCATAACCGTCTTTGACTTTGACGATTTCGCCGAGGTTACCAAGGTTCACGACCTTGTCGAGCAGAATAATTTGCATGTTCGTGGCCCCTTAGATACGGTGCTGGTCGCTGTACGGCAACATTGCCAGGAACCGCGCGCGTTTAATGGCGGTGTTGAGTTGGCGCTGGAAAATTGCGCGGGTGCCAGTAAGGCGCGCGGGAATGATCTTGCCGTTTTCAGCAATGAAATCACGCAAGGTGTCGATGTCCTTGTAGTCGATTTCCTCGACGCCGGTTACGGTAAAGCGGCAAAAGCGCTTGCGCTTAAACAGCAAATTCTGGGCGGGACGCTTTGGGCGCTTGTCTTTGTTGAAGCGTTTTGGTGCTGGCATGGTGGTTTCCTGAAATTATTGAAAGGCCCGAACTGCGACTTGGCCGCGACGGTCTGCCCTGCAAGAAAAATACTGAATGTCTCTACGAAAATTCCTGAATATGGAATACGACGTGTTTGCCGTTGCGCGGCGTCGCAATAAAGCCCCTGAAACTCCAGATACTGCCCGCAGCTTGTTTCACAAGTCGCTCAGCGATGGATCCAAAGGCCAAGGCCTTCATGGCAGCCCTTACGTCTCTTGCCTGCCCGGCCTCTACAACGCTTGATGAGTGTTCAAGCTTGAGATTGAGGGCCGGCACTCCGGCTGGTGTGTAACGCATGGCTTCAAGCTCCGCGATACACGCAGTCAGCACAAGACAGTTGGCAACGTCATTCACCCGTTTTAAGCATTACCTGTCGGAACCGTGGAATTCAGCCTGCTGGGCCTTGCGTGCGTCTTCGCGCTCCACGGTTTTCATCATGGAAGAAGGCCCTGTGTCCGCCTTTTTCCTGGAGACCGTCAGGTGACGCAAGACTGCGTCATTGAACTTGAATGCATGCTCAAGCTCCACCATAACCGCCTGGTCGGCCTCAATGTTGATACAAAGATAATGCGCCTTGGCCAGCTTGTTGATCATGTAGATCAACTGGCGACGACCCCAGTCCTCAACGCGATGGACCTTGCCACCACCGGCCGTAATCATGCCTTTGTAGCGCTCCAGCATCGCCGGTACTTGCTCGCTCTGATCCGGATGGATCATGAGAATGATTTCATAATGACGCATTGGTACTCCTTGTGGCTTGTCGCCGAAAATCGGCGACGGGGTTGAAGCCGTCCGCTGCGTCGGTAGCGGTACGGCAAGGGAACCTGGCATTATAGCCCACCGGGATGGCTGACCCACTTCAGTACTCCAGTTGTCAACCGTGTAGCGCCCTGTCCAAGGCCAGGAACTTCTCAGGGCCCACAGCCTGCTTGATCTTGGGGGCCAATTCAGCCAATTGCTCGAAACTACCCGCAGCCTCCACTGCCAGGTTGAGGCGGAAGCCTCGCAGCCCGAGGCTCGCCGTGAGCTGCGTCGCCACCAAATACGCGGCCTGATAACGCTCTTGGGAAGTCCGGCCACTGTCTGGGGATGGAATGGCGTAGTTCTTGGGTACGGGGTCGGAGGACTGAACTTCGACAATCAAGCCTGATGCCATTAGCTGCTCGATGTCGGCGCCGGTCACGCCCATGCCGGAGGTGGACGCCAGCACTTCGTCCAAACTGCGCTTACCGTCAATCAGAATGAATGCTGCGCGTTGCCGCGGCGTAAGCGGAACCGACCGATCTTTGAGAACACGGATTCCTGCCTCTGTCTTTATGGCGATTACTGCATCCACGCGACGACATACCTCACAGAAGCTTCATGGAAATAGACCCCAGCCGATACAGCCGCCTTTGTACGCCTGAACAGCTGCGATGTGAATAGGGGTTTTGCATAGCCGGCGCACACCGGCATCGGGGCAGCCGTTTCCATCTGCTACAACCTCTGCTGCGTTCTCGCTGCGGCTCAACACCGTCGCCCTTTCAAGCACAAGGCGAGATCTCCCCTGGTAAGAACGCATTCCTTCATTGAACAACCGCCGGATTTACGCCACTTCGCCTTGGTCCCAAAAGCCTCGCGGTTTCTTGCCCGCTCGCCCTGCCTGGCAGCGCCTTCTATCCGGTGCTTGTCCATCGGTTCGCAATTTAAGCTCAACGCTTCATTCCCACACTCGGTCACCCTCATGCAGTTGCACTTGCGCTTCGTTTGCTGTGATCAACTTACGATGGGACTTGCACCGTCGGCCGAAGTGCGCCCATGCTGGGCGCTCAAGAAAAAAGCCCGCATAAAAGCGGGCCCGATAAGACAGCGCTCCTCCATTCGCGGAGGAGCCACCAAAAAATCGTCAATCGCGTGCGTAGATGTCGACGTCCTTGGTTTCGCGTATGAATAGCATGCCGATGACAAAGGTAGCTGCGGCAACGATCACGGGGTACCACAGGCCGTAATAGATATCGCCCGTGGCAGCGACCATGGCGAAAGCCGTGGTGGGCAATAACCCGCCGAACCAACCGTTCCCAATATGGTACGGCAAGCTCATCGAGGTATAGCGGATACGGGTGGGGAAAAGCTCTACGAGCATGGCAGCGATAGGGCCGTAAACCATGGTCACCAGGATAACCAGAAACACCAGACACAGCAGAACCATTCCTTTGTTCATTTTTTCGGGATCAGCCGGAACGGTGAGTTTGGCCGCCTTGGTCGCATCGCTCAGGCCCTTGCGAAAGTCTGCGATCGCCTTGGCACTCTCGGCGGAGAAACCATTGCGCAGGTCATTGAGTGTGGCAGAAGGAGCAGTGAAAATCTTGTCCCCCACAGTTACCGTGGCAGGAGTTCCAGCTGCGGCTGCCTTGTTCTCATACGGAATGTAGGATTGCGTCAGGGCCCGTTTGGCAATATCGCACGAACTGCGGAAATCAATGTCGCGCGCGATGGGGCTGCCTTGAAACGAGCACTCCTTCAGATCGGCCGTTACCGTTACCTTGGTGGTTTCTTGCGCGGCCAACAGCGCCGGGTTGGCATACTTAAGCAACATCGGAAACACCGTGAAATACGTCAAGGCCGCAATCAAGCAGCCGGCCATAATGATGGGCTTGCGGCCTATCTTGTCCGACAGCATGCCAAAGACGATAAAGAATGGTGTGCCGATTGCCAGCGAGCCGGCAATAAACAAGTTGGCCGTGGTGTTGTCCACCTTGGCAATGGTGGTCATGAAAAACAAGGCGTAGAACTGCCCGGTGTACCACACCACGGCCTGACCGGCGGTAAGGCCTACCAAAGCCAAAATTACAACTTTCAAATTCTTCCATTGCCCGAAAGACTCCGTCAAAGGCGCCTTGGATGTCTTGCCTTCGGACTTCATTCGCTGGAATGCGGGGGACTCACTCAGACTCAAGCGGATCCACACCGACACAGCCAGCAGAAGGATGGTCACCAGGAATGGAATGCGCCAGCCCCAATCACCAAAGTCTTTCTCACCCAGGGCGTTGCGCACGCCCAGAATAACGATCAGTGAAAGAAACAGGCCCAACGTAGCCGTGGTCTGTATCCAGGAAGTGTAGGCTCCGCGTTTGTTGCGTGGAGCGTGTTCAGCCACATACGTCGCCGCACCACCGTATTCACCACCCAACGCAAGTCCTTGAAGCATGCGCAAAGCAATCAGGATGACTGGTGCTGCCATGCCGATGCTTGTGTAGGTCGGCAGCAAACCCACGATAAACGTGGAAGCACCCATGATCAGGATCGTGACGAGAAACGTGTACTTGCGCCCGATCATGTCGCCCAGACGGCCAAAGAAAATCGCGCCAAAAGGTCGTACCAGAAAGCCGGCGGCAAACGCTAACAGGGCGAAGATGTAAGCCGACGTCGGGTCCAGCCCCGTGAAAAACTGTTTGGCAATAATTGGTGCAAGCGAGCCATACAGATAAAAGTCATACCACTCGAAAACCGTACCGAGCGAAGAGGCGAAGATCACCTTTTTCTCTTCTCTGGTCATTGGGGCGTCCGGAGCCGCCATCGAAGCCCCAGCTGTTGTTGTCGCCATATTTGTCTCCTCGTTGTAACTTACATTTTAGAGAACCTTGAACGATCTGCAGTTCACGGCTCCCTCGCTATGACCCAGTCTTACCTGCGATCACAATACCCGGCTTGTTTACTCTAAACCATCATCCGAATTCACCGTGGAGGATAGGCAAACAAGCTTACGTCGTGCTGACTGACACGCTACCGTTTGGACACGGGTAGTCAATGACTTTTCGAATTTGGATATCGAATATATTCGACCAGTTGCTCCACTTTGTCTTCCTGCTGCCGCGTTACGAGGCTCACCAAAATTATCACCCCGAACCCCATCGCGACTCCAAATAAGCCAGCCGAAATTGGCTCGATATCCCACCAAAGCCGCACAGGGGAGGTAATGCCGAACACGCCGCGCATCCAGGGTTGCGTGGTCATCATATAAAAGAACGTGGTCGCCAGCCCCGACAACATGCCCAAAGTCGCCGCGACTCCGGTCGCGCGCTTCCAGAAGATTCCCAGGGTCAGTGCAGGAAAAAAGGCCGACGCGGCAAAGGAAAAGGCCGCAGAGACCAGAAAAACAATGTCTGCGGGTTTCTGCGAGGCTACGTAAGCAGCTGCTAAGGCTACAACCAGCAGCAGCATTTTGGACAAAGCTACGCGGCGTGCAGTAGCTGCGTTGGGATCAATCATTTTGTAATAAAGATCGTGGCTCAGGGCATTGGCAATTACCAGCAACAAGCCGTCGGCGGTCGACAACGCGGCAGCCAGGCCACCCGCCGCGACCAGGCCTGAGATAACGTAAGGCAGGCCGGCAATTTCTGGTGTTGCAAGTACCACGATATCGCCTCCAATCGACATCTCGTTCAACTGCAATACGCCGTCCTTGTTGATGTCGCTCACCGACAGCAGCGACGGATCTACCTTGGACCAGGAGGCGACCCAGGCGGGCAACTGGTCAAACGGCGTGCCCACCACCATCGTAAACACCTCGTACTTGACCAGCACTGCCAGCGCAGGGGCCGTAAAGTAGAGCAGAAAGATAAAGAGCAGCGACCAGCTAACCGACTGCCTCGCCTCCTTCACGCTGGGCACGGTGTAATAGCGCATCAAAATGTGCGGCAATGCGGCGGTGCCCACCATCAAGCAAAAAACCAGTGCCAGGAAATTGCGCCGCGAAACGTCATAGGCCTTCTGCGCAACGGCATCGCCATCCGGATCTCCCGCGTATTGGGTGGCGTGGGCCGGCATCCCGTTGAGCGGCTTGGATTTGGTATCTGCGACTGCTTTTGCGGCCGTCCATGCGGTGCGCGCAGCCGCTACATTTGCGGGCAAGGCCACCAGCGCCTTCTCGGCCGCAACGACCTCCGCTACCGGACCATTTGCGGCTTTCAGAACCGCAACCCGGCTCTCCGCGGCAGCTTTGTCCGCAGCCAGGGCAGCCGGAGGATCCTTGAGCTTCTCAGCCAGACCTGCCGAGCGTTGCCTGAACACCTCGCGCACTTGCAGTTCCTTGGGATCGCTGGCCAAGCGCTTCTCCAGCGCGGTAACCTTCTCCAGCTGGAAGCCGTAAATTGCCTGTGGAATGGGAATGCCGGTCTGCTTGACCGACAACCACACCACCGGAATCATGTAGGCCACGATCAAGATACCGTACTGTGCTACCTGGGTCCAGGTTACCGCTCGCATACCACCCAGAAAAGAACACACCAGAATGCCGCCGAGCCCGAGGAAAATCCCAAGCTCAAACGGAACTCCAATAAGACGCGCCGTAATTAGGCCCACCCCGTACATCTGCGGGACGACATAGGTGAAGGAACACAAAATAGCGGCCAGTATGCCAATCAGGCGAGGTAAATTGCCGCCATAACGCTCGCCCAGAAAGTCGGGGATGGTGAATTGGCCGAACTTGCGCAAATAAGGCGCCAGCAACAGCGCTACCAGGCAATAACCTCCGGTCCAGCCCATGATGAAGGCAAGACCAGCGTAGCCGGTTGAATACAGCGTTCCAGCCAAGCCGATAAAGGAGGCCGCCGACATCCAGTCCGCACCAGTCGCCATGCCGTTGTAGAGCGCAGGCACGCGCCTGCCGGCCACATAATATTCCGACGCGTCATTGGTGCGGCTCATGATGCCGATCCCGGCATACAGTCCCGTCGTCACCACTAGGAAAATTGAGCCGATCCACTGGCGCGACAGCCCCATCTGTTCCAGCAAACCGAGCAAGACTACAAACGCGATAAAACCGCCTGCGTACCAACCGTACACCCGGTCGAGTCCTTGTTTGAAGTCGGCAACGGAACCTGCGGTTCTACCCAAGCGGGCATCGTCGGAGTGCAAAGGTTCTGCCACGATCAGTCTTCGCGTTCTTCAACGCCATGTTCCATGTCAAGCCGGGCCATGTAGCGGGCATAAGCCCAGACAATCAGGCAGTACACCACCAGGGAACCCTGCGCCGCCATCCAGAAACTGAAGGACCAGCCAAAGAAATCGAAGTTCAGCGCGCGCGCAAAGTAGCTGACCACAAATGTCACGACAAACCAGACCAGGAGAAGGATTCCTGTAATGCGCAGGTTCTTGCCCCAGTAGCGGCGCAGGTTGGCGGCAACCTCCATCTCAAGCCCCCGCAGTAGTGTGAGGCGGCACAAGCAAAAGTCCGGTTTCACGCTCCAGTTGGGCGGCCACCTTGGGCTCGAACCCCTTGAGGTGGCGAATTATCACCAGCGCTTTTTCAGGTTGTTGCCGTTCAATGTGCACGCGCGCCAGTTGGTACCAGCCAAACGGACTCATGGGTTGCAGCTCGGTATTTTTCTTCAAAGCTTGCACCGCTTCGTCAAAACGGCCTTGGCGGATCAGCAGCAATGCCAGCCCATACCAGGCTTGGTCCATTCTGGGCTCAGCATCTATGGCACGGCGAAATGCGGGCTCTGCCGCCTCGAAAGCCGCGGAGGCGTCAAGCAGATAGCCCAAATTGAACCATGCCGCGGAGTGATCGGGGTGCACCGTGGTCAAGGCTTGCAGAGCCGCAATGGCTCCCTGCCTGTCTCCCAACTCGCCTAGCAGGTGTGCACGACTGGCCATCGCATAAGCACTCGATGGTGCAAGCACAAGCATTGCATCGAAGCGGGCCAAAGCCGCATACTTATGGCCGACCAGCACCAACGCGATGGCCTGTAGTCTGAGCAACAGATAGTTCAGCGGCCAGCTCACGTGCACAACTCCACGCCAATCCGCCGACAGGTCTGTATTTTCATGATCGTCACTGCGAGCCACACAAAGGCCAGCAACAAAAAGGCCACCAAAGGCAAATACCGTTCCACGACAAATCTGGGGGACACTTTACGCGCCATCTGGACAAACGGCCTGCCCACGATTTTGAGGATTTGGTAGAAGGGATTCTTGTCCCGCTTGGCGCCCGCCAGCAAACCCAATAGCCATTGCCCGATCAAGGCCAGCAAGGCGATCTCGGCGACCAATTTGATGGATGTAACAACTGCAAGCATACGGTGCCATAACTGTCAGATGCCACCATTGTTTGCACGAGCCTTAACGCCCACTTACAAAGACACCTGGGATGAACCAGCCCTAGGGAAGACCCATATAGGGTTTCCCCGTGGTTTAGTGCCTTCTTGCGCAGAGGACGTACTGCAACAGCACCGTCAGGCCCGCGCCAAACGCCGCCAAGTGTCTATCACGGAATCCGGGTTCAGCGAAATTGAGCTGATACCTTCATCCCGGAGCCATTGCGCGAAATCTGGATGGTCGCTCGGGCCCTGACCACAAATCCCCACATATTTGCCCTGCGCAAGGCACGCGGTGATTGCCTGGCGAATGAGTGCTTTGACTGCAGGATCGCGTTCGTCAAAGTCAGCAGCAAGCAATTCAAGGCCAGAGTCGCGGTCCAGACCCAAGGTTAATTGGGTCAGATCGTTCGACCCAATCGAGAAGCCATCGAAATATTGCAGGAACTCGGTGGCCAAAATCGCGTTGCTGGGTATTTCGCACATCATGATGATCTTCAAAGCCGTGTCGTGCGTCGGATCGGTGCCTGGTTGCGCCTGGTCGCCCCTGCGCAGTCCATGGGCGGCCAGCAGCGCCGTAACCTTGCGAGCCTGCTCAAGCGTGCGCACAAACGGCACCATCACCTGCACATTGGTCAACCCCATGGCGTCGCGAACTCGCACCAAGGCCTCACATTCCATGGCAAAGGCTTCTCCGAATTCAGTACTTATGTACCTCGCTGCCCCTCGAAAGCCCAGCATCGGGTTTTCTTCTTCCGGTTCGTACCGGCTACCGCCGATCAGTTTGCGGTATTCGTTGCTCTTGAAGTCCGACAGGCGAACAATCACCGGCTTGGGCCAGAACGCCGCCGCGATTGTCGCGACACCTTCAGCCACCCTGTCCACGTAGAAGGCGCGCGGCGACGCATGTCCGCGCGCTACCGATTCAACTGCCTTTTTTAGATCCGCATCCACGTTGGGGTAGTCCAGAATTGCCTTCGGATGCACACCAATATTGTTGTTGATGATGAATTCGAGCCGCGCCAACCCAACACCGGAGTTGGGTAACTGGCAAAAGTCAAAGGCCAGTTGAGGATTGCCTACGTTCATCATGATCTTGAGCGGCAGTTCCGGCATGGCACCACGCTGGACTTCTTGCACTTCCGTCTCCAGCAGTCCGTCGTACACGAATCCTGTATCTCCCTCGGAACAACTGACGGTTACCAGCACACCGTTCTTGAGCAGATCCGTTGCGTTGCCACAGCCGACAACGGCCGGGATGCCCAATTCGCGCGCGATGATGGCCGCGTGGCAGGTGCGTCCGCCGCGGTTCGTCACGATGGCCGAGGCCCGCTTCATGACCGGCTCCCAGTTGGGGTCGGTCATGTCCGTCACGAGGATATCGCCAGCCTGAACCTGGTCCATTTCGCTGATGTTGTGAACCAACCGCACCGGTCCTGTACCGATCTTCTGCCCGATTGCGCGGCCTTCAACCAACACCGTACCTCGACCTTTGAGCTTGTAGCGGTGCTCCGGCTTTCCAGCGCTTTGGCTCTTGACCGTCTCGGGGCGTGCCTGCAAGATGTAAAGCTCACCGTCCAGCCCGTCCTTGCCCCATTCGATATCCATCGGGCGCCCGTAGTGCTCCTCAATGACCAGCGCGTAAGCCGCGAGTTTTTCCACATCCGGGTCGGTGAGGGAATACCGGTTGCGCAATTCAGGTGGCACATCGGTGGTCTTGACCAGCCTTCCGCCCGACGCCTTCTCTGACGCCGTCGTAAACTGCATCTGGATAAGTTTGGACCCTAGATTGCGCCGGATAATCGCGCGTTTTCCGGCACGTAACATGGGCTTGTGCACGTAGAACTCATCCGGATTGACGGCACCCTGAACCACGGTCTCGCCAAGTCCATAACTGGAGGTAATGAATACCACCTGGTCAAACCCAGACTCGGTGTCTATCGTGAACATGACACCTGCCGCACCCAGGTCGGAGCGCACCATGCGTTGTATGCCCGCGCTCAACGCAACATGTTCATGCGCGAATCCCTTGTGCACCCGATAACTGATGGCTCGGTCGTTGTACAGTGAGGCAAACACCTCCCGGATCTTGTGCAATATCTCTTCAATGCCCAGCACATTGAGGAACGTCTCTTGTTGGCCGGCAAAAGAGGCATCCGGCAAATCCTCGGCGGTCGCGGAGGAACGCACAGCAAAAGAAGCTTCTGGCGCTCCTTCGCTGAGCACGGAGAAAGCGCCACGGATCGCCCGCTCAAAATCGGCCGGAAACGGTTGTGCCTCGACCAGGGCACGAATGGCGGCTCCAGCGGTCGCCAATGCACGGACATCGTCGGTGTCCAGGGTACTCAACTGCGTGTTGATTTTCTCGCTGAGACCGTCTTGCGCCAGAAAAGCACGGAACGCTTGCGAAGTAGTCGCAAAACCCGTAGGTACCCTGACGCCGGCGGGTAGCTGCGAAATCATTTCGCCGAGGCTGGCATTTTTCCCGCCAACAGCCTCGACATCGGTCATTCTCAGGTTCTCAAACGGTACGACCAGGGCGGTCGGTCCAAATAGTGCAGACATGGGGTAGCTCCAGAGGTGGAAATCGGACTGGCCAGCGCTCCCGTGGCGCCAGGGAGGCTGCCTGCATTCATGCCGAGGTCTCGGCTCTGTGCCTGAACCGGAGTTTGAGCGGTCTGCATGGGCGAGAAGTGCGCAAATGAGATAGATTGCAGGCATTGTAGATAACTGCCACCGCGACGACACCAATTCCATCCCCGCCAAACATGCCAAATCGCACAGTATTTTTCATCTCCGATGGCACCGGCATCACCGCTGAGACTTTTGGCAACGCTATATTGGCGCAGTTCGAAATGAAGGCACGTCACATCCGCCTACCATTCGTGGATACGGCAGACAAGGCATACCAGGCCGTGCGCCAGATCAACCACACTGCCGTAGTGGACGGCAACAAACCAATTGTGTTCACGACGCTGGTGAACATGGAAATCCTGAAGATCATCCAACACGGCTGCCAGGGCATGCTGCTGGACATGTTTGGCACCTTCGTTCACCCTTTGGAAACCGAACTGCAGATCAAGTCGAACCACCGCGTGGGCAGGTTCAGCGATGCCAGTAAAAGCAAAGAATACCAGGATCGGATTGAAGCCATCAACTTCTCTCTGGCGCATGATGATGGCCAATCCAACCTCGATCTTGAACAGTCCGATGTGATCCTGGTAGGGGTCAGCCGCAGCGGGAAAACGCCCACGTCTCTTTATCTCGCCATGCAATACGGGCTCAAAGCCTCCAACTACCCGCTGATACCCGAAGATTTTGAGCGCCAGCAGTTGCCCAAGGCACTGATGCCGCACCGTGGAAAATTGTTTGGACTGACAATTACACCCGAGCGATTGAGCGAAATCCGGCATGAGCGCAGACCCAACTCGCGTTACGCAGCCATGGAAAACTGCCGAATGGAAGTCGCGCAGGGGGAAGCGATGATGCGCCGCAGCGGTATACGCTGGCTGTCCACCACCACCAAATCGATAGAGGAAATCGCCACGACTATTCTGCAGGAGATAAGGCCTGAACGATTGAGCTATTAGCCGGTGATTTTCCCCGCCACAATGGGGTTTTTGCTTATCTGCACGGAGGCTTCATGAAAGGCGACAACCGCGTTATCGAATATTTGCAGGCTCAGCTTAAGAACGAGCTGACCGCGATTAACCAGTATTTTCTGCATTACCGAATGCTCAAGCATTGGGGCTTGAACAAACTCGCCCACAAGGAATACGAGGAGTCCATCGGGGAAATGAAACATGCTGACAAGCTGATGGACCGCATTTTCATGCTCGACGCGCTGCCCAACCTCCAGGATCTGGGCAAGCTCAGCATCGGTGAAGATGTTCCCGAATTGCTGGGTTGCGATTTGAGGGCGGAGCAGGCAGCGCAGGCCACCATCAAGGAAGGCATGGCGCATTGCGAAGTTGTGCGCGACTTTGTTTCTCGCGACCTGTTGCAAGGCATCCTGGACGATACCGAAGAACACATTGACTTTCTTGAGACCCAACTGGAATTGGTCGGGAAAGTCGGCCTGCAGAACTACCTTCAGAGCCAGATCGGCGAGGCGAGCTGACAAGCTGAAGATCGGCAGCGCTCCCTGCGCCTGCCTGCCGATTGCTTGACGACGCGCTGCAAAGTGAGTGCATGGTCAGCGACCCGTGACAACGCGTCGCTTGGACTTAATGCGAATCATTTTCATTAAGATACAATGGCTTTGCATTTCTTCACCAAAGCCAGCCATCCCCGCCGCATGACTATGCACATGCGACCGGCCGTAGCCAGCCAAACCTGTTCCCCAAAAGACAAGGCGCTACACCATGGCAAAACGCAAACATCCCAAAATCAACCGGTACCCGGCACCCAAGGTGGCCCTTCCACCCGCAGTCCCGCCGGCATCACGCGCGGCAATGTTGCCTATCGGGGCCATGCTGCTGGCCGGCTCCATCAGCGGCATGGCGCAGCAGGCTGCATCCGCGAACAAGTCCTTGCCAACCGTTACTGTCATTGAAAAAGCCGAAGCACCAGAGGGTAAAGACGCGCTGCGCGCAACGACCACCACGATAGGCAAGGGCAACCAGCAACTACGCGACATTCCGCAGGGCGTGACCGTGGTAACGGAAAAGCTCATCGACGACCGCAATCTGTTTACGCTGCGCGACGTACTCCACAACACGGCGGGCGTGACCTTCCAGGCGGCCGAAGGCGGCGAGGAAGATGTACGCCTACGCGGCTTCTCGCTGGCTGGCTCGGGCGACATCTTTATCGATGGACTGCGTGATGCAGCTTTTTACGACCGCGACACTTTCGACTTTGACCGCGTAGAGGTCCTGCGAGGTTCGGCTTCCATGTTATTTGGCCATGGCTCCACCGGCGGGCTGGTCAATCAGGTAAGCAAACAGGCACGCGCTATTGATGCCTATGAGTTGACCACCACGGTGGGCAGTCGCAACTTCCTGCGGCTCGAAGGCGACTTCAACATCAAGACCGGCGAAGCCGAGGGCCTGCGCATCAACGCGATGTATAACAATGGCGACAACGATGGCACGGGGGCCAGCATCAACAAGCGCGGCATTGCCCTGAACTACCGCTGGGGCATTGCGGACCGCGACGAATTCTCTGCTTCGCTGTTCCAGTTGGACAACAACAACGGCGTCAATTATGGCTTGCCCTGGATCCGGCCTACAGCGACATCGGCCATCAGCACATCGCAAGTCATTCCTGGCATCAAGGCCACCGCCTACTACGGCCTGAATAGCGACCAGAACAACGGCAGCGCCACCTACGGCACGTTTTCGCACGTCCACCGCTTTGACGCCGGCGGCGAACTCAAGACCGTGGTGCGCAAAGGCAATTACGAGCGCGATCTGCGTTCTGGCACCGTGCGTTTTGCGGGTACTACGGCCTCGGCTGCCAGTCCGCTCACGAATCCGGCGGCGGTCGGAATAAACAACCTCAATTCGAACACCGTTCTTAACCGTGGCGGCAACAACAAGATCCAGGAACTCGATTCGACTTTCGTCCAGAGCGACTTCAGCGCAAAGTTCGACGCATTGGGCGTGAAACACGAGCTGTTGACGGGTATCGACCTTGCCTGGGAGGAGAAGAAAGGCTACACCTTGTCAGCATTCCCCGCAGGCGTAGCCAAACCGCAGACCCGTGTCGGGACACCCAATGACGGTGCCGTTTTCAACGACCCCCGCACTTTGAGTCAAAACTCCGCGTTCGAGGCCCGCAACGCAGGGTTTTATGTGCAGGATCTGGTGCAGGTTGCGCCATTCTGGAAGGTGCTGGCCGGACTGCGCTACGACCGCTTCAGTGGCGATTTTGACCAGATCAACGCTGCCGGCGGGGTGACCACCACCGCGCGCGCAAGCCACGGCTTGTGGAGCAAACGCGCCGGTGTGCTGTTCCAGCCCGATGACTTGTCTACCTACTACTTCTCGGCAGGGACATCTTTCAATACCGCCGCGGACACCTATTCGTATGCACAGGGCGGAACCGTCGTCAACGGCGTAACGGCCGCGCAGCGCAATGCCAACACCGACCCGGAAGGCAGCCAGAATTTCGAATTGGGGGCCAAGCTCGACTCGGCAGACAAACGTTTCACCACTAGGGTGGCGCTGTTCCGCACGGTCAAGACCAATGAGCGCAACACCGACGTGGACCTTGGCGGCGACAGTTTCCTGCTGACGGGCAAGCGCCATGCGCAGGGTGTGGAGGTCGATTTTTCGGGACGGCTCACCCCGAATTGGGAGTTATACGGTTCTTACGTCTGGGTGCCCAACGCAAAAATTGACAAGACGGGTACCGCCAACCTCAACAATCCGCTGCTCGGCCCTGGAAGCAATGCGTTCCTGAGTCCCGTTCACAGCGGCACGGTATGGAACACTTACCAATTGACGCCCGAGTTTCGCCTGGGTGGCGGCCTCAACTTCCGAGCCAAGCAGCGGCCCAACAACAACGCATTCGATGTGCCCAGTTTCGTCACGCTGGATCTGCTGGCCGAGTACACAATCAACGACCGCTTCACTCTCAAAGCCAATCTGAACAACGCCACCGACAAGTACTACGCTGACGTGTTGTACCAAGGACACTACAACCCTGGCGCGGCCCGTACGCTGCAGGTGAGTTTGGTCACGAAGTTCTGACGATGAAAGTACCAGGGCAAGCGGGGAATGTATGGCCCGGATAATCGGCAACAATAATGCTGCTTCATTTGCCTGACCTCCTGGGCGCCGCGAATCTGGTACAGATCCGGCGGCTGCTTGATGATGCCCCTTGGACCGATGGCCAATCCTCCGCCGGAGACCAGGCGCGGCGGGTCAAAAACAACCAGCAGTTGCCGCGCGATTGCGACGCGGCACAACAAATCCAGTCCAGGGTCCTGGGCGCTCTTGACAAGAGCGCACTTTTTTTTTCCGCCGCGTTACCCAGCAAGATCTACACGCCCCATGTGAACCGTTACAGCGGCCACAACAATTTTTACGGCGAACATGTGGACGGCGCCGTGCGTTTCGCTCCCCATACCGGCCAGAAGGTGCGAACCGACCTGTCGGCCACGGTGTTTCTGTCAGACCCCGCCGACTATGACGGCGGCGAACTGGTGATCGGGCGGGGCATCTCCGCGCAACGCGTCAAGATGCCGGCCGGACACATGGTGCTCTACCCCGGCACCAGTGTGCATCAGGTGCTGCCAGTAACGCGAGGAGTGCGCCTTGCCAGCTTCTTCTGGATCGAAAGTATGGTGCGCAGTGACCAACAACGCCAGTTGCTGTTCGACCTGGACATGGCCATCCTGGCGCTGCGGCACAAGCACGGGGATGGTGACGAGTCCGTGCGGCTCACCGGCGTGTACCACAATCTGTTGCGCATGTGGGCGTCCACATGAGCGATGTGCCGTGCGTGCATGCCCTGCCCCTCGGCCTGGTGACGCTTGCCGACCACGAAGAACACGCCCGCAAGCAGCTGGATGCCAACGCCTGGGCCTATTTTAGCGGGGGGGCTGGCGACGAGATCACGCTGCGCGGGAACCGGGAGGCTTGGGACGCGCTGCCACTGAACCCTCGCGTGCTTCGTCCGCTCTCAGGTGGCCATACCCGTGTTCAGTTACTCAGCCACACCCTGGCGCACCCGATCCTGCTTGCGCCGATCGCCTTCCAACGCATGGCCCATCCCGATGGGGAATTGGCGACTGCCCACGCTGCGGCGGCATTGGGGGCAGGCATGGTTCTCAGCGCCCAATCCAGCACTACGCTGGAAAAAGTTGCGTGCGCGGCACTTGGTGAAACAGCGAGGGGACCTTTATGGTTTCAGCTTTATGCGCAAGCTGATCGGGGATTCACGCTCGACCTGGTTCAACGCGCCGAACTTGCAGGTTACGAAGCGCTGGTCCTGACAGTGGACGCACCAACCAGCGGTACCCGTGATCGGGAACGCCGCGTGGGCTTCTGTCTGCCAGAGGGGGTATCGGCAGTGAACCTCGCCGGGATGCCGTCCATGGTTGCCCGGCCGATTGCGGCCAATGCAAGCAAGTTGTTTGATGGGCTGCTCGCGTCTGCGCCAACGTGGGCCGACGTTGGATGGCTGCAGGAGCACACCAGACTACCGCTGCTGCTAAAAGGTGTGCTGCACGAAGAAGACGCGCGCCAAGCGCGCGCGCTTGGAATATCTGCGGTGGTGGTGTCCAACCATGGGGGACGAACACTGGATACGGCCGTCCCTACGGCTTTGGCGCTGCAGCGCATTGTGAGTGCCCTGGATGGCGCCATGCCGGTACTGGTGGATGGCGGAATCCGTCGCGGTACCGACGTTCTGAAAGCTGTTGCTTTGGGCGCGACTGCGGTGATGATCGGCCGGCCATACGTCTACGGACTCGCGAACGCCGGTGCTGTCGGTGTGGCCCACGTATTGCGCCTATTGCGCGATGAACTGGAGATCGCGATGGCGCTGTGCGGCTGCGCCACGCTCGCTGAAGTGTCGCGCGCCGTGCTGTTTGACGCCAGACATTGACCGCTTGCGCCGAAAGACCTTAAAACAATTGCCCATTTCCCACAAATGAGACTGATTCGCATTTATACTGTTTTTGAATAGTTTTGTCCTGGTATTTATCAGATCTTCCCAAACAATATGATCATTTGTATCTGCAAGCGCATCTCGGATCGCGAACTCGCACGGCAAGCCAGTGCGGGCAAAGACTTTGACACGATTCAGTTAGAAACCGGTGTTGCCACCCATTGCGGCCAATGCGAAAGCTGTGCGCGCCATGTCGTAGCGCACGGCTGCCAGTCCTCCAATTTGCTGGCACATCAGGCGCAGGCAAACGCCCCTCAATTCGCACGCTTTACGGCGCGCAATCAATCATGGAATACGTCGCAGCACTCGGTGCCAGCGTGATCCTGGTTGGGCTGTGCGCCTGGTGGACCGTCATGGGGTTGGCGTCGGCCCGATGAAACCGATCTTGAGCCCATGGCTCCCCGCGAGTGCGCATAAACTGATGTTCATTGACAGTTCGCAACTGACACGCCCACCTGGCATGCCCCGCTTGAGCCGCAATTTTGTGATTGTTGGCAGTGTCCTGCTGCTGCACCTGCTGGCGTTATGGGCCTTGCAAACCGGATTGCTGCGCCGCGCCGTTGAAGTTTTCGTACCGGTACAACTATTGGCGGAATTCGTGGAACCACCGCGTCCGGCGGTTGTGCCGCCGCCTGTGTTTGTGCCGCCGACTTTGGTACCCAAGAGGGCTGCCGTCAAGACCGCCGCCCCAACGCCCTTGCCGCCTCCGCAGATACAGCCGGTGACCAACCCCGACCCTGCGCCCAACTCCCCGACCGCCGTTGCCACTCCTCCGGCCCCGCTGCCAGCCATCACAGCGCCGCAGGCTCCAGCCGCGACGCCGGTGGTGGCGATGACCGCGCCGCCCGCTCCCCCACGCGTGGAACTGCCATCCAGCGATGCGGAGTACCTGCAAAACCCCAAACCACCCTACCCACCTTTGAGCAAACGCCTGGGTGAACAGGGCACGGTGCTGGTCCAGGTTCAGATCGGTGTCGACGGCCACGCGCTAAAAGGGGAAATCAAACGATCCAGCGGATTCGACCGTCTTGACCAGGCTGCTTTGGCCACGGTGCTGAAGTGGCGCTACGTGCCGGGCAAACGCGCCGGCATCCCCGAGACCATGTGGTTCACGGTTCCCATCGAGTTTGTTCTCAACTGATTTTTCACACATTTACGCAGGAGTTTTATGGATTCGCAACTTGGCCTAATCACCGTCTGGACTCAGGGCGACTGGATCACGCGCAGTGTGGTGCTGCTGCTGCTTGTGATGTCCCTGGCGTCATGGGTGGTGATCATCATCAAGGCGCTCGATATCGTCAAATTCAACAAACTCTCCGGCGGTGCCGAATCGTTCTGGCACAGTGCCGACTTTGCCGAAGGCTTGTCCCGGTTGGGCAGTGACCGTAGCAACCCGTTTCGCATGCTGGCCGAAGAAGGGCGCGAAGCAACCGCCCATCACCGCAACACCAAGGCACAGTTGCACGACACGCTGGATGTCAGCGACTGGGTGACACGCTGCCTGCGCAACTCCATTGATGACACGACCGCGAAATTGCAGTCCGGTTTGGCAATACTGGCGTCCGTGGGGTCAACCGCACCTTTTGTCGGCCTGTTCGGAACGGTATGGGGCATCTACCACGCGCTGATGGGTATCGGCGCCGCCGGGCAGGCGACCATCGACAAAGTCGCCGGTCCCATCGGCGAGGCCTTGATCATGACGGCGCTAGGGCTAGCTGTGGCTATTCCGGCGGTGTTGGGTTACAACGCACTGGTGCGTGGCAATAAGTCCATCATCACGCGATTGAACCGATTTGGGCACGACCTGCATGCCTACTTTGTCACTGGCGCACGTGTCACTTTGGACGGTGACGCCAAAGTCGTGCCGATGCGGCAGGCCTGATGAGATCCAGCGAACCCGAACAATTACACCAACGCGTGGACGGCATGCCACGCTGAACAGGACACCCCATGGCCTTTGGAACGCAAGACGAGCCGGATGAGGTGATGAACGAGATCAACATGACGCCACTGGTGGACGTGATGCTGGTGCTGCTCATCATCTTCATCATTACGGTGCCGGTGATGAAACACGCAGTCAATATTGACCTGCCCCGCGCCAGCAACCAGCCCGTGGACGCGAAGCCGGAAACCGTAAGACTGGCCGTTGACGGATCTGGGAATTACTACTGGAACGAAGCACGCGTGGACGACCAGAAGCTCGCTTTACTGCTCAAAACCGCCGCCGCTAAGGTGCCGCAACCCGAGCTACATATTCGGGGCGACAAGGAGGTGCGGTATGAACGTGTGGCGCAGGCCATGGCTGCTGCCCAGCAGGCGGGCGTGAAGAAAATAGGCTTCATCACCGAGCCCAAAACTCCCTGACTGCGTTTGACCCGGACTCCATGACCCACGCCAGACTGTCAAGCTCTTCCAGACCGGCCTCGGCAACGCCCGGTGGCGTAAGTGCCGTGTCGGAAAAAACATTTGAGGCAGCTTCTGGCAAGGACACCTGCTGTCTGCAGAGCCATGTCCTTCTCAATGGCCAGAGCTGTGTGTCGATCCAGCACAACGGAACTGTGTACCGGCTGCAGGCGACCAAACTCGGCAAACTTATCCTTACCAAATAACCTGCGCGAAAGTGACCGGCTACAGCCCCAATGCTGCGATGCCTGCAGCCGCGATTTGCGCATCTTGCTGAGATTTGACGCCACTTACTCCCACGGCCCCAAGGCAATGACCGTCTTTCATGATGGGAACGCCGCCTTCCATCATTCCTTCGAGCACAGGTACGCTCAGGAATGACAGCCTTCCGCCATTGATCATGTCCTCGTAGATTTTGCTTTCGCGCTGGCCAAGCGCTGCGGCCCTGGCTTTGGCCGGCGCAATGTACGCCGAGACGGGCGGCACGCCTTCCAGACGTTGAAAGTGAAGCATATGTCCACCTTCGTCAACGACTGCGATGGATACTGCCCAGCTGTTGCTCTGTGCCTCCGCTTCCGCCGCGGCAGCCAGCTTCTTGATATCCGCAAATTCGAGTACAGGTTTGCTTTTCATGGAGATGCCGTCATGTGGTTGTGGAAGTTGCCGACAAAGGCCGGTTAAGCATAACCGTTGCAACATCCATCATCTCTACGACCGCTCGATCGCTATTCCCTGCCGGCGAAAAGGCATTTCAATACAGAATCCATCGGGTGCCGCATTGAATTACCCTAGAATCCGCCTCATCTGCCAGTTACTGGCATTTTCAGGAGCAATCGACATGAACGACCGCGTACAGACAATCGAGCAATCCGCCGCTTATGGCTACGGTGATTTGGCGCAGCAGCGCAACAGAGTGCTGCGAAACACCTATTGGCTGCTGGCACTCAGCATGCTGCCCACGGTGTTGGGCGCCTGGGTCGGCGTTTCCACCGGTATCACGGCCCACTTGAGCGGCGGCGTCGGTTTGATGGTATTTCTGGGCGGCGCGTTCGGCTTCATGTTCGCCATCGAGAAGACGAAGAACTCCGCTACCGGTGTACCGGTCCTTTTGGCTTTTACGTTCTTCATGGGCTTGATGCTGTCGCGCCTGATCGCCATGGTGCTTGGCTTCAAGAACGGCTCCGAATTGATCATGGTGGCATTCGGCGGCACGGCTGGCGTGTTTTTTGTCATGGCCAGCCTGGCGACGGTTATCAAACGCGACCTGTCCGGCATGGGCAAATGGCTGACGGTCGGCGCGCTGGTGCTGATGGCGGGCGCAATCATCAATGTTTTTGTCGGCTCGACAGCCGGCATGTTGGCCATTTCCATGCTCGCAATTGGCATATTCAGCGCCTTCATGCTGTATGACCTAAAACGCATCGTGGATGGCGGAGAAACCAACTACATCAGCGCTACCCTGGCTTTGTACCTCAGCATCTACAACATCTTTCAGAGCCTTTTGATGCTGTTGGGCATTGGTGGCGGAAGCAACGACTGAGGCTTGTCCCCCCATCGCGGAAAATGGGCCCCGAAAGGGGCCTTTTTCATGGGCTCGGAGTTTTCGCCAACTTCACCCGGGACGGAATCTGCCGATAATTGAGGCTACCACGCTGTCTCTCCCCATGTACTTCCGCCTCCTGCCCACTGCGCTCGCCCTGCTTCTGGCCGGGTGCGAGATACCCGGCCTGGGGCCCGACCCCAGAATTGCCCAGCGCGAAGCAGACGGAAAAGCAATCGGCGCCGCCTGCCGCCACGCCCTGCGGGGCATAGAAGACTGTTACGGGCAAAACGAGAAGGCGTCGAAAACGGCCGTCTTCGAGGGCTGGAAAGAAATGGACCAGTACATGCGCGAAAACAAGATAGAAGGCATACCGCCCAAGGAGGCAAAAGCGCAGGAACCCGAGGAAGTCCTCATCGAGGACAAGAAACCGAAGCCTGCGATCAAGGAGAAAACAGCCGTCGACGCCAAGACCAGACCGGAGATGGCCATGGCGCCCCAGAAGCCGGTCGAAAAGACCGTTACGAAATCAGGCGCGCATTGACGCCGTGGCGCGTACGGGCGCCGGTTCATAGCACCAGATCGAAAACCGCAATACTCTCCACGTGCGCCGTATGGGGGAACATATTGACCACACCCGCGGCCGAGCATCGGTAACCCGCCTGGTGCACCAGCAGCCCGGCATCACGTGCCAAGGTGGCAGGATTACAGCTGACATAAACGATACGTGACGGAGCGGTCCAGCCGGCGGTCGGCAGGCCCGCTGCGGAGGTAGCCCCCGCGGACGGGGTTGCATCCATGGGCTTGCGTGCAGCATGCGCCGCTTGGTGCAGGTCCACCAATGACTTGACCAGCGCAAAGGCCCCTTCACGCGGTGGATCCAGCAGCCATTTCTGTGCCCTGCCGTCCTGAAGCAACAGTTCAGCACTCATCTCAAACAGGTTTCTCGCAGCGAACGTTGGTAACGCCGAAGTGGCCTTTTGCGCGCTTGCGGCAGCGTATGCGACGGCATTGTCAAAGGCGCGCACCACCAGCGCTTTGCTGCCCTCCACACCCAACACCTCGCGTGCCTGGCCAGCGAGTGGCAAGGTGAAGTTTCCGAGGCCACAGAACCAGTCAATCACCCGGTCGTTTTCCTGTACTTCGAGCAAGCGCAGCGCATGGCCAACCAGAACCCGGTTCACCTGCGGGTTGACCTGGGTAAAGTCGGTCGGCCTGAAAGGCATATGGATGCCGAACTCCGGCAATTCATAGGCGAGTTGGGCGCCGCCCTCGTCGAGCACGCGTATCGAATCAGGCCCCTGGGGCTGCAACCACCATTGCACCCCCTGCGGCTTGCCACCGGCCGTGCCGGAATGGGCGACCGCGAAGGCGCGCAATCGGTCCAGGTCGCCGGCGACGAGCGGTTCCAGATGGCGCAGCACCAAGGCGATGATCTGGGTGCCCCTACTGTCGCCCACCGCCAACTCGATCTGCGGACAGGTCTCGCGCGCCTGCATCCCCAATACCAGTTCACGCAATGGCATCAGCAAGGCGCTCACGCTTGCAGGCAATACACGGCACTCTTTCATGTCGGCCACGAAACTGCTCTTGCGCTCGTGAAAACCAACCAGCACGGTGCCCTTCTTGCGCACGTAACGCACCGACAAACGCGCACGGTAGCGATACTCCCACGTCGGGCCATGCAGCGGGCGAAGCATGTTTTCCGGCTTCACCTTGCCCAGATGCCACAAACTGTCTTCCAGCACGCGCTGCTTCACCGCCACTTGCGCATCGGCATGCAGATGCTGCATCTTGCATCCACCGCAAGCACCTTCATGCAGGCCAAAGTGCGGACACAAAGGCGACACGCGTTGGGATGACTCGCGGTGGATCGCAGTCACCACGGCTTTTTCGAAGCTGGGCTTTTTGCGCGTAGTGGCAGCGCTGACGAGTTCAAACGGCAACGCGCCTTCGATAAAAACTACCTTGCCGTCGCCACGGTGCGCAATGCCTTGCGCGTCTATATCGAGCGATTCAACAACGAGCCTGTCATCGGCAGGACCGGCTCGCAGGTCAGCAGGTTCAGTCATGCCAAGAAAAGTCTCAGCCCCAGGCCCGCAGGTATTCGTCCCAATGCGTCTCGCGCGCTGCCAGTTCCCCCAGCGTATCCTTGACCCGGCTTATCTCCTGCTCGTACTCCTTCTCCAGCAGACCGCCGCGCATCTTCTGAAAACGGCAGTACAACAAGTACGTGTTCATGACATCGGTTTCACAGTAACGCCGGATGTCATCAAGCTTGCCGTCCAGATACGCCGGGTACACCGCCGAACCGTCCATGCCGAGTTTTCCAGGGAACCCGCACAACTTCGCCATGGCATCGAGCGGAGCGTTGTTCTTGGGCTGGTACAAGGCCAGCAAATCCATCAGGTCCAGGTGGCGCATATGGTAGCGGCTGATGTAATTGTTCCACTTGAACTCCCTATCGTCTTCTCCCATGTCCCAGTACTTGTCCGCTACCACCCCATGCTTGAGTCCGCGATAATGCAACATCGGCAAATCAAAACCCCCGCCGTTCCAGCTCACCAGCTGCGGCGTATGCTTTTCCACCGTGTTGAAGAAGGTCTGAATGATCTTGCCTTCGGACACGCCATCCTTGTCCACGAACGAATGGATGCGCAGTCCCTCGGCGTTGCGAAATACGGCACTGATGACCAACACGCGCTGCAGGTGCAAAGGCATGAAGTCGGTTTGGCCTTTTTCCTTGCGTTCGGCAAGCCAGGCCGCGTACACATCCGCGTCCGCGGCATCGACCGGCGCACCACGCAAGGCACGCAAACCCGCGATGTCGGGAATCGACTCGATGTCAAAAACTAGAACCGGCCAACTCATTGCCTGGAGCCGGCGAATCAGCGCGCGGGAAGATATTTAGCCGGGTCCACTGGTTTGCCCTGGCGGCGAACCTCGAAGTGGAGTTTGACCCGGTCGGCGTCGCTGCTTCCCATCTCGGCGATTTTCTGGCCCTTTCGCACGGACTGGTCTTCCTTCACCAGCAATACCTGGTTGTGCGCGTAGGCCGTCAGGTAGGTGTTGTTGTGCTTGAGAATAATCAGGTTGCCGTATCCGCGCAAACCGGAGCCGACATAGACTACACGCCCGTCGGCAGCAGCCAGCACGGAGTCCCCGCTTGCCCCGCCTATATCCAGGCCTTTGTTTTTGGTTTCATCGAAACCGGTCAGTACTGAACCACGCGCGGGCCAAATCCACGCCAGATCCTCGTCGCCACCAGCGGAGGGGACCGCCGCAGCCGAAGACGCAGCGGAGCTTGCGACTGGAGCCCCAGCAGCGCTGGCACCTTGCGCCGGAGCTACCGCCGCAGGCGTCACCGCCGACGAAGCGACCGGCTTGCTCGTGGCCGCTGCGACAGCAGCGGGGGCTGCAGCAGACGCGGGCGGTACAACCCGCAGCACCTGGCCCACTTCGATCCGGTTGGGGTTTTCCAGGTCATTCCAGCGCGCGACATCCCTCCAGTTTTGTCCGGTGTCCAAACCGATCCGTATCAATGTATCGCCGGGTTTTACCGTGTAGTAGCCGGGCTTTCCCGCATTCTCGAAGCCAGGTAGCTGCTTCTGGGAAGCCGGCCCCAGATCAACCGCCGCCGGCGCGGGCGCGGGCGCGCCGGCGCCCCTGTCCTCCACCGGGGCCCGATTAACCCCTTTGGAACTACAGCCCGACAAGCACATCGCCGCGGCAGCAAAAGCCAACAGCAACGCTGCACTCCGACCAGACAAAGACATCATTCGTACTCCCTTCACGCGACCCCCGATTTTAGAGGGACAAAATGCACTGCTTCATAAACGGCTTGTCGCAATCCGGATGGCGTTTTTTCTACCACCAGGAGTGCCTGCTGCACCCCAGCGGGAACAGCCATTGACACCGGCGCCACAAGGCGCCCGCCGACCGCCAACTGGTCTGTCCAGGCCTTGGGCACGGTATCACCGCCCGCTGCGGCGATGATGCCTGCATAGGGTGCACCTTTGGGAAACCCGGCCATTCCATCCCCAAACAGCAGGTGTACGTTTGCCAGCC
This sequence comes from Betaproteobacteria bacterium, assembly GCA_031367285.1. Taxonomy (GTDB): domain Bacteria; phylum Pseudomonadota; class Gammaproteobacteria; order Burkholderiales; family Burkholderiaceae_C; genus CAISIP01. The sequence continues at coordinate 33,353 of JANLPN010000132.1, forward strand.
GCAGATGGCGCAAGTTGTCGCGCGCTTTGTCATGCAGGCCGCGCAATCGCTCGATGCTGTAGACCTCGTCGGCGAGCAGGCTCAACACCGCGGCCTGGTAGCCACACCCGGTGCCGATTTCAAGAACTCGACCAAGTTTGCCTGCCTGGCCATTGCGCAACAGTTCGATCATCCTGGAAACCACGCCCGGCTTGGAGATGGTTTGGCCCAGCCCGATCGGCAAACTGGTGTCTTCATAAGCCTGCGCACGGAGTGCCGTATCCACGAACCGGTGCCGCTCGACCATGCCCATTGCCTGCAACACCCGCGCATCCGCCGCGCCCTGCCTGGCCAACTGAAGCACCATGTTGCCACGCACTGCGGTGAACTCCAGCCCGAGTTCCTGCGCTGCGGAAACCTTGACGGCATGCCCGCCAGCCACAGGGCCCGCAGTCGTGCGGACCTGGGCCCCATGACGCCCTGCTCTCCCTTCACCAATTCCGGTCAGGGACCGGATTTTTTCACCCGAGCCGGCCAGACGGGCCGGAAAGGACGGTCGCTGCTTCATGCTGGTCAGGTAGCCATGCCGCGGCGAATGCTGGCAGCCGTTTGCGACCAATAGCCCAGAGTGTCATGATCGGTCAGGTCGGTCTTGAGTGGCGTCAAAGACATGTGGCCTTGTACCGTAGCGTGGAAGTCGGTGCCTTCCGCGTCGTCCTTGACGGCACCCGCCCCCCCGATCCAGTACATCATGTCGCCGCGCGGGCTCTGTTGCGTGATGACCGTCTCCGCCGCGTGGCGCCGCCCCAGCCGGCACACCTTCATGGGCTTGATGGCTTGCAGCGGCAAGTTCGGAATGTTCACATTGAGCAACCACGGACTGGCTCCCACAAGTTGCTGGCGCAGCATCTGCATAACCAGTTCCCTGGCCTTGGCGGCTGCAGCCTCAAGGTGGGCCCACCCTTTCTCCACCTGCGAAAACGCAATCGCCGGAACCCCGAACAAATACCCCTCCATGGCCGCGCCCACGGTGCCGGAATAAATGGTGTCGTCCCCCATGTTGGCCCCGTTGTTAATTCCGGACACCACCAGGTCGGGCCGGTAACCCAGCAATCCGGTCAATGCGATATGAACGCAGTCCGCAGGCGTGCCGTTGATGTACCTGAAGCCGTTCGATGCACGGGTCACATACAGCGGGTTGTGCAAAGTCAATGCGTTGGACTTAGCGCTGTTATTGAGCTCGGGCGCCACCACCTCGACCTCGGCAATGTCCTTGAGCGCCTCGTACAGGGCCACTATACCGGGGGCCTGGTAACCATCGTCGTTGGAAATTAGGATTTTCATGGTCGCAAAGTGCTGTATTTGATTGTAGGTGGCTGGCCGGGCACCAGGTCGCCCGTGAGACATTTTCGCCATGCGTGGCGCCCTTATCATTGGAACAAATTGACTGGAGACGAACAATGCATGCATGGCTGTGTGAAAACCCGGTGGGCGTGGACGCTTTGATCTGGAAAGAAATTGCGACGCCCCAGCCCAGGGCTGGCGAAGTCCTGGTTGAGATCAAGGCCGCAAGCCTCAACTTTCCTGATCTCCTGATCGTGCAGAACAAGTACCAGATCAAGCCGGCCCTACCTTTTGTACCTGGGTCTGAATACGCGGGCGTCGTACGTGCCGTGGGCGAAGGCGTGCGCCATCTGCAGCCTGGGCAACACGTCGCATGTCTATCGGGAACCGGCGGCTTCGGCACCCACACCATAGCAAGCGCGAATCTGTGCATGCCGCTGCCCAAGGGCTTCACGTTCGTGGATGCGGCAGCGTTCATCATGACCTACGCCACCTCCCACCATGCCCTGGTCGACCGTGCGCAACTCAAGGCGGGCGAAACTGTACTGGTGCTGGGCGCTGCGGGAGGGGTAGGCACGGCAGCCATCCAGGTTGCCAAAGCGATGGGGGCACGCGTTATTGCCGCCGCATCCACGGATGAAAAATGCGCCCTGTGCAAGTCGCTGGGCGCGGATGCAAGCATCAACTACACGAGCGAGAACCTGCGTGATGCAATCAAGGCATTGACCGATGGCGCTGGACCCGACGTTGTCTACGACCCGGTGGGCGGGGTTTTTGCCGAGGCGGCGTTCCGCTCCATTGCCTGGCGCGGACGGTACCTGGTGATCGGGTTTGCAGCCGGCCCCATCCCGGCTTTGCCATTGAACCTGCCACTGCTCAAAGGCGCCTCCATCGTCGGCGTGTTCTGGGGTGATTTTGCGCGACGCGAGCCCGAAGCCCAGAGCGCGATGATGGGTGAATTGGCCAAGTGGTACGCATCCGGCAAGATCAAGCCGGTGATCGACTCCACCATGCCGATGGCACAGCTCAAGGCGGCCTACGCACACATGGGTTCACGCGGGGTCAAGGGAAAACTGGTGTTGGTGAATTGAGAGCCTGAGAGGCAATCCAATGCACCCGCGCCGGGGTGGCGAGGGGTAGCCGCTGCTCAATCGTCGGCATCTCTTGGCAGCTCGTGCAAACCCATCAGTTGCGTGGCGGCTTGTGACTCGGCATCCTTGTCAGGGCTATCGCCAACCGCGTCCGACCATAACGCCCACACCGAATCGGAATCTTTCTCTATCACCTCGGGCAGGGGAAGCGCATCGCCCGAAACATACGGATCGAGTTGCGCTGGCACGGTAACCGCAAAAACCGCGGCAGATATTGGTTTGATCGGGAGCTTGGGTCTGGATGCCATGAAACTTTCTTCCTTCAACACCTTGTTAGAGAAACGATAGCGCAAATCCATTCCAGGCGTACGCGCGGGGTCGCAACAAATACACGAAAGCCGCGGTGCGCCCCAATTCAGGCATCGCGCCACCTGGCCGTCACCGCACATCGGCATAGGGGGCAGCCATTATCGGCTGCGCCCCTGCCACACCACCCGGCATGCGGGTCCGCACCGGGCGGTTCGAGGAGTTGAGGTCATGAGAGCCGGGGCAGACCCAGCCGATCAAAGT
>JANLPN010000408.1:0-4028 GCA_031367285.1 Betaproteobacteria bacterium
TTGGCCTGCGTGAGGTTCAGGTTCTCCAGGCCCCAGCGCACCTGCTCGCCCGTCATGACCTTGCCTTTGCCAAAACGTTCCTGTGCGGCGCGGATGCCTTCCAGGCCAAGCATGGCGCTCATGGCACCGCGCAGGTACAGCACCTGGCCCACTTCTTCCTTCGGCCCCGTGCCCTGGCCCTTGCCGTGCACCTGGGCCAGCACATCGGCGACCACCTTGGCCTTGAAGTCGGCCCCGTGCTGCAAGGTGACGGCGTTGTAGCCCTTGGCGCCTTCGGCCACGTCTTTCACGTCCGGCTCGGCGCCGGCCCACCACACGCCATACATTTTTTCACGCGGGTAACCGGTGGCTTGCGCTTCCTTGATGGCGGTGCTGTTCATGATGCCCCAGCCCCAGAGCAAGGTGTAGTCGGGCCGGGCCTGCCGCACCTGCAGCCAAGTGGCCTTCTGCTCGACACCCGGGGCGGTGACCGGCAGCAACTGCAGGCAGAAACCAAGTTGCGCGGCGCGCTCCTGCAGCAGTGCAAGAGGCTCCTTGCCAAACGGGCTGTCGTGGTAGACCAGCGCAATCTTCTTGCCCTTGAGCTTGTCCAGCCCGCCTTCTTTTTTGCCGATGGCCTGCAAAATCGTGTCGGCTGCCACCCAGTAGGTGCCGGCAATCGGGAAATTCCATTTGAAGACGCTGCCATCGGCGCTTTCACTGCGGCCATAACCCACCGTGACCACCGATATCTTGTCGGCCGGCGCCTTCTCGGTAATGGCAAAAGTGGCACCGGTGGACAGCGGTTGGACCAGCACCGCGCCGCCGTTTTTGCCTTTTAGGCGCTCGTAGCACTCCACGCTGCGCGCCGTGTCGTAGCCGGTTTCGCATTCTTCAAAGCTCAGTTTTACGCCGTTGATGCCGCCACGCGCATTTACCAGCTTGAGGTAGTCCACATAACCGTTGGCCCACGGCACGCCGTTGGGGGCGTAAGCCCCGGTGCGGTACGACAGCACCGGTATGAACTGCTCCTTGGCCTGCGCGAATGCGCCGGTTGAAAAAAGCGATGAAGCGCCGGCAGCCACCACGGCCACGGCCAGTACCAGTTTGCGAAGTTTCATTTGTCTCTCCTGTTAATAAAAATCAAATTGCCCTGAACATCAGCCACGCTCACTTGCGCGAACACAAAAGCTCAATACGGAAAAGGCCACAGGCGCAGCTTTTGCTTGCCCACCGACCAGAGTCTTGCCAGACCATGCGGCTCCACGATCAGAAACCACACGATCAGGCCGCCAAAAATCATCAGTTCAGCATGTGCCACGCCGGCTGTCGACACCTGTATGCCAACCAAGCCGGCCAGGAACGGCAGCGACAGGTTCAGGACTATGGGCATCAACACGATAAACGCGGCGCCGAAAAAGCTGCCCATGATGGAACCCAAGCCACCAATGATCACCATGAACAGCAGCCGGAACGACTGGTCGACCGAAAACGCCGCCGGCTCCCACGCACCCAGGTAGAGAAAGCCCCACAAGGCGCCAGCCACGCCCACGATAAATGAGCTAACGGCAAATGCACTCAGCTTGGCATACATGGGGCGGATGCCGATCACCGCGGCGGCGACATCCATGTCGCGGATGGCCATCCACTCGCGGCCGATCGCACCACGCACCAGGTTCTTGGCCAGCAGGGCAATCAGTAACAGCACACACAGGCAGAAGAAATACTTTGCCACCGGGCTCTCCAGCGGCAGGCCAAATACCTGCAGATTGGATACCGACACCGAGCCCGAGGGAGTGTCCAATGTAAACCACTTGATGCGCAGAAAAATCCAGTCGCTGAAGAACTGCGCGGCCAGCGTGGTGACCGCCAGATACAGGCCCTTCACGCGCAGGCTGGGCAGGCCGAACAAGATGCCGAAGGCGGTGGCGCACAAGCCGCCCAGAAGCAGTGCCGCTATCAGCGGCAAGCCTGGCAGGCGCGCAAAAAAGTTGTAGGCCCCATAAGCGCCCACCGCCATGAAGGCTCCTGAACCCAGCGAAATCTGGCCGCAGTAGCCGACCACGATATTGACCCCGACCGCCGCCAGCGACACGATCAGAAAAGGGATCAGAATGGCGCGAAACAGGTAATCGCTTGCCAGCAGCGGAACGGCGACGAACGCAAACGCCAGCATCAGGCCGACGGCGATACGGTCCTGCAGAATCGGGAATATCTGCTGGTCGCCGCGGTAACTGGTTTTGAATTGGCCGTTTTCTCTGTAGAACATTTCGTTGCGCTCACACGCGGTCAATTATTTTTTCACCAAACAAACCCTGCGGGCGAACCAGCAGCACACACAGGGCCAGCACATAGGCGAACCAGATTTCTATGCCGCCACCCACGTAGGGGCCGAGAAACACCTCGGCGAGTTTTTCACCTACGCCCAGGATGAGACCACCCACGATGGCGCCGGGCACCGAAGTCAGGCCGCCCAGAATCACCAGCGGCAAGGCTTTGAGCGCCAGCACCGACAGGGAGAACTGCACGCCCAGCTTGCTGCCCCAGATAACACCGGCCACCAGCGCCACGAAACCGGCGACGCTCCACACAATGACCCAGATCCGGTTCAGCGGAATACCTATCGACTGCGCCGCCTGGTGGTCGTCGGCCACCGCGCGCAGAGCGCGCCCGGTGCCGGTGTAGTGAAAGAAGGCCGTCAGCGTGGCCACCAGCGCGGTGGCAATGAGTGCCGCGACCAGGTCCTCCTGGTTCACCAGCAAGCCGCCCGGGAAAATATTCTCCAGCAGAAACATCGGCTCCTTGGGCATGCCCACGTCGATCTTGTAAATGCTGGAGCCAAAGATGGTCTGGCCAAAGCCGTCCAGAAAGTAGGAGATGCCCAAAGTTGCCATCAGCAGGGTCACGCCCTCCTGGTTCACCAGCTTTTCCAGCACCAGCTTCTGGATCAGCCAGGCGACGACCACCATGACACCCAGCGCCAGCGCAAACGCCAGCGCGTTGACGAGAACCTTGCCCTGCAGACCGGTGATCTGGGGAATCCATTCGGCAAAACGTGCCATGGCCAGCGCGGCAAACAGCACCATGGCGCCCTGGGCAAAGTTGAACACGCCCGACGCCTTGTAAATAAGCACAAAGCCCAGGGCAGCAAGCGAATACAGCATGCCCGACATCAGGCCACCGATAACAGTTTCGAGGAATGGGCCCATATTCAGTGGCTGGTGCCGAGATAGGCGCTGATCACGTCCGGGTTGTTGCGTATTTCACCCGGCGTGCCGTCGCCAATCTTCCTGCCGTAGTCCAGCACCACCACGCGGTCCGAAATATCCATCACTACCCCCATATCGTGTTCGATCAACACCACCGTGGTGCCGAACTCGTCGTTGATGTCGAGCACGAAGCGGCTCATGTCCTGCTTCTCTTCCAGGTTCATGCCGGCCATCGGTTCATCCAGCAGCAAAACCTGTGGCTCCATGGCCAGCGCGCGGCCAAGGTCCACACGCTTTTGCAATCCGTAGGGCAGCTGGCCGACAGCGGTTTTGCGGTGCGCCTGGATTTCCAGGAAGTCGATGATGTGTTCCACGAACTCGCGGTGTTTGATTTCTTCACGCTCCGCCGGGCCGAACCGCAAGGCTTGCAGAAACAGGTTGCTCTTGATGCGCAGATTGCGCCCCGTCATGAGGTTGTCGATCACGTTCATGCCCTTGAACAGGGCCAGGTTCTGGAAAGTGCGTCCAATCCCCATGCTCGCCACCTGGTGGCTGTCCATATGGCTGAAGGTCTGACCCTTGAATCGGATGCTGCCTTGCTGCGGCGTGTAGACGCCATTGATGCAGTTGAGCATCGAGCTTTTGCCCGCGCCATTGGGGCCGATGATGGCGCGAATCTCGTGTTCGCGAACGTCGAATGAAATATCCGTCAGGGCCTTCACGCCGCCAAACGACAGGCTGATGTTTTTCACTTCGAGGATCACGTCGCCAATGGCTTTCGCTCCGACAGCGCCGGCCTCGCCCGCCGCACTACCGGCCACCGAAGCGATTTTTGCGCTG
>JANLPN010000449.1:0-4683 GCA_031367285.1 Betaproteobacteria bacterium
CGACACCTTGAAGTTTGGCCTGATTACAGGCTCGTACCAGAACAACTATTCCGGTGGCGTATTGCGGCAGAATGTTCGCAGCTTCAAGGACGAAATCGATCCGGCCACTGGCAGGTTTGGCCTGTATACCTCGGCAACCAACACGTTTGCCCCGGCCGATACGACCGGTATCGCACGCACCATCGACCGCCTGGCCATCAACGGCTGGACCGGCTCCCAGTACGACTGCGGCTACAAGACCGATGGCAACCGGCCCGAAGGCGCCTGCAAGTCCTGGGGCGCTCCGGTCGCTGAAATGATGTACGAAGGTTTGCGTTATTTCTCGGGCAAGCCGCTGGCAACCAGTGCCTATGACCATGGGGTCTCCGCTGCGACCTCCGCGGACCGTGTCATGGGTTTCTCTGCGCCGCCGGCCTGGTTGAACCCGTACCGCGCCAAAGCGGATGGTGGCAGCCCAATTTGCTCGCGGCCGGTGCAGATGGTGATTGCCGACCCCTTGACAAGTTTCGACTCGGACCAGCTTCCAACCACGCAGTTCCTGCCCACAGGTGGATTTGGAAATACCTTGGGCACCAGCGACCTGACAGGCTTGAACGTGTCGACCGAGGCGGACGCGATCTGGAACGCGGAGGGTTTGGGTACACGCAATGTGTATGTTGGCCAATCGGGTGCTCTCTATGACGGAAACCCGACCGCGAAGTCGGCCAGCGGGTTCTCCCAGATTATTGGCCACGCACCGGACGAAACCCAGTCGCGCGGTGGTTATTTCTCGGCTGGCGTTGCACGTTTTGGACATGTCACCGGCATCCCCACCGGGGCGCCCACCGGTTACCCAACCGTCGTACCTGCGCCCAGCATTCCGCAAAAGGTTGACACCATCTCCCTGGCCCTGGGCAGCCTTACGCCGACCATTGAATTCACAACTGCGGCCGGCGGCAAGGTATCCATTGTTCCATTGTCCAAGGCGGTTGCCAACGGAGGCATCAACAAGGCCCCGGGCGCCTACCAGGCTACGGGAGCCATTACCGGCTTTTATTTTGCGGACTTTGGGACTACACCGGCTACGCCCCCGGTGGGCGCCGTTAGCTGCGCTGTTGAAAATGGGAACTGCGTAGTGCCGAGCGGTTCCACGGCGATGGTTTACTACGGCAAGACCGCGAGTTTCAACTACAAGCTCCATGTGTCCGGCACCATCCCCTGCAACAATGCCACCTTTGGCGACCCACTCGTGGGTACAGCCAAAGCGTGCCTGTATGTGCTGGACAGCGTGCCGCCGGCCCCCGGAGCGCCCACGTCGGTAAGCGCCATCGTCAACTTTTCGGATAGTGACCAGGGTACGGACAACGAGACGGATGCCCAAGTCAGGTACGACATCAGCTTGAACGGCACAACGCTGACCGTCAAGCTGACCCAGCTGGATCCCAGCCCCGGCGGCATCCAGTCGAACTCCGGGTACGTGATTTCCGGCACGACCAATGATGGGCTCTACCTGGATACCCGGTCTTCGGCCGGTGGCCCGCAGATTTATTACCTGGATACCTTGGCCGGCCAAAGCCCGAAGTCAATCAGCAGCCCCCTCAACGGCTCGCTGCTGCCCACCTTTAACGCGGCGATGACACCCGTTACCCGCACCTTCACCACGACGCTAACGCCTTCGAGCCCGGGCGGTTTCATTCCCCACGACACCTTGTGGTACGCCGCCAAATACGGCGGCCCGGCCGATGGCAGCGGGGTGCCCTTGCTGAACAGCAAAGGTGACCCGCTCAACTACTTCAAGGTCACCAATCCGGCCGCGCTGCCGGAGCAAATGGGTAAGGCCTTCCGCTCTGCCGCCTCGCTGGCGGCGGTGGCCAGTACCAGCGTAGTGGGTGTCGGGCAGCGCAGCCTGGGTACGGCTGCGATTTACCAGGCCAACTACGACTCGTTGACCTGGTCCTCCCGGCTGTATGCGTTCAGCGTGAAAAACGACGGTACGGTGTCAGACACCACGCTGTGGGAGGCGTCGACGAAGCTGGGTGCGCCGGCTGCCCGCACCAAGCTGTTTCTGGGGCGCGGCGGCAACTCGGCTCCGCTTGCGCTTACTACCGGAAGGTTCAACGATATCGGTTATCTGACTGTTGCCGAACAAGCCGACTTCGGTGACGCAACCACATTCGAATACCTGCTGGGCGACAAAAGCAACGAGGAGCGCAAAGGCGGCAAGCTGCGCAATCGCGGCACCACCGGCGCGGCCGAGTTTGGCTCGGTGCTGGGAGACATCGTGAACTCCGACCCGCAAATCATCAGCTACAAGGACTATGGCTACGGGGCTGGCGACAGCAGTTACGCAAGCTTTCTGGCAACGCTTACGACCGAGTCGCTGGCGGTTGGCAGCAACGACGGGTTTTTCCACATATTCGATGCCACCCCTTTGACCTCGGGTGGCGGCGAATTGTTTGGCTTCATGCCCCAGGCGGCGCGCACCAACGTCAAGGATCTGGCCTTGCCCACCTACAGCCACCGGTATTTTGTGGATGGCTCCATTGGCCAGGGGCACGCCAAGATGGCCGTGCCAGACGACGCTTCCGTCGCGTGGCGCACCATTGTTGTGGCTGCCGGCGGGGGAGGGGCAAAAGCCGTATTTGCCGTCAACGCAAGCTCACAGACCTATTCCAGTCAAAAGGTATTGTGGGAAGTCAACGCGAACATCAGCGCGGACGTAGCGGCAACACTGGGTAACGTGATGGGCCGCCCGGCCATTGGCAAACTCGCCAACGGTACCTGGGTGGCGATTTTTGGCAATGGCTACAACAGCACCACTGGCGCCGCCTCCTTGTATGTGGTGAACCTTCAAACAGGTGCCATCATCAGGCGGCTGGTGACCGATGATTCCACTATCGGCAACGGTCTCGGCAGCACTGAAATCGTAAAGATAACGACTGGCAACAAGGACACGATCGAATTCGTGTACGGCGCGGATTACAAGGGGAATATCTGGCGCTTTAAACTTGGGGCTTCCGATCCCAACACTTGGAATGCGGGCGCGCTCATTTATTCGACGCCGACCACGACACCAAATGTCCGGCGCGTTACCGCCGAGCTCAAGGTCGGGCCCGCCGTCGTCGGAAGTGGCGTGGCCGGATTCTCCGGCATCAACACCACGCTGGGTGGCAAAAACATGGTCTATTTCGGCACGGGCACGTATTTGAATGGCAATGATGCCCTTAGCCAAGAAGTCCAGGCGCTGTATGGCATTTACGACGATACGACCTCCACCTCCAGCGTTACCCCTGCGGTAATCGAGTCGGCCTTGGTGCCTTTGACACTTGCCATGGCGTCCGCGACCGCCGATACACGCCAGAGCTCGGATGCGACTCCGGCTTGGTACACGACACCTGGGAAAAAGGGCTGGGTCCTGGCCCTGACGGGCACTAACGTGCAGTTAGGCGAACGCGTAATTGCCCCACCGGTGCGATATACGGTGTCAGGCAACAAAGTGGATGCCTTCCTTTTCACATCCATTGTTCCGGGAACGGATGACTGTGTGGCCGGTGTGGACGCTTGGATCACGGGCATTGACGCCATGTCGGGCGGTTACGTCAAGATTTTTGACGGCTTGGGCGCGAATTCCATCAAGATTACGGGTGGGTCACCGCGGGGTGTGTTCGTGCTGCAGGACGGTGGCGACCCTTCGCTGTATATCAGCCAGACCATATTCAATGGCAACATCACCACTACCTCATTTACCACCAGTACCGGTGGCAACCAGACGGTTACCATTAATGGAACGCCGGGGCAGACACGGGTGTTGGGCATCAAGTTGACCAAGGCGTCGGGCAATTCAGCCATCCTTCGCCAGGTTTGGCGGCAGCTCAAATGAGCCGGTGCGTCGGGTAACATCAGTTCATGCCAGGAGCCCAAAACTTGAAAAATTGCAAAACCAACGGCGGCTTTACGTTGATTGAACTGATGGTTACGGTTGCCATCATCGGCATACTCGCGGCCATAGCCATTCCGTCGTATACGAGCTACATCCAGCGTGGTTACCGCGCCAATGCAAAAACCGTGTTGTTGGAAGGCGCGCAATTCATGGAGCGTTACCGGTCGATTAATTTCAAGTATGTGGACGCGGCAAACGCCGTCCCGGCCTTGCCCGCCACTTTGCAGGTGTCTCCCAAGGAGGGAGGCAAGCGTTATGACGTGACCCTGGTGGCGGATGCGACGTCGTTTACTTTGACTGCAACTCCAAGTGGCTGGGTGGATAGCGTGTGTGGCACGCTGACCCTCAACAACCTGGGCGAAAAAGGGCAGGGCGCGGGAGATGCGGCGACTTGCTGGAACAAGTAGCCCGGCTTAAGTAAACGGTCTTAGCGTCGCACCTCATCGACCAGAGTTTTGAACTCGTCGATGTCTTCAAAACTCCGGTAGACGCTGGCGAAACGCACGTAAGCCACTTTGTCGAGTTTCTTGAGTTCGCGCATCACCAACTCGCCGATGCGGTTCGATGGCACTTCACGAACCCCGAGGTTGAGCAGCTTTTCTTCGATGCGCTCGATCGCGCTGTCGACCTGCTCGGTACTGACCGGCCGTTTGCGCAAGGCGAGGTTCATGGACGCAAGCAGCTTGGCGCGTTCAAATTCAATACGCCGCCCGTCTTTTTTGACAATCGCCGGGAAATTGACGTCAGGGCGTTCGTAGGTCGTA
>JANLPN010000475.1:0-2670 GCA_031367285.1 Betaproteobacteria bacterium
GTCGTACACCGCCATTCCATACCCCCCCACCAGGCCGATACGCGCCTGGCGGACCTGGCGCCTGCCGGCCTGCTGGGTGATCTGCCGCAACACCTCGACGATGCCGACAAAGCCACCGGCCGCACCAGCCTGGCCGCAACCCAGCTGGCCGCCGCTGGTGTTGTGGGGAAAATCGCCGGCAAACGTCAAGTCGTGGTCGCGCACGAACTGGGCCGCCTTGCCCTGTGGGCAGAAGCCCAGGCCCTCCAACTGCATGAACACCACGGCCGGATAGTCGTCGTACGTCGCAAGCACGTGTACGTCCTTGGGCGCCAGCCCGGCTTCGCCGTACAGGCGTGCGCTGTCCTGCGCCCAGCCGCCGCGCACCAGAATGTGCTCGTCGGCAAACGCGTTGTGCCGTTCGATGATGGCGCCTATGCGGGCATGGGGCAATTGCAGTGCGCGTGCACGATCTTCCCGCATCACCAGGAAACCGTCCGCGCCGGCACAGGGCATGACCAGATCCAGCTTGTGCAGAGGGTCGGCAATCATGGGCGCGCCCAGGTAGTCGTCCAGCGACAGCGGCGTCTGAAGCAGGGCATGGTCGCAATACCCGGCGTTGAAGCGCTGCGAAATACACAGGCGACCGAAGTCCTCGCGCGTGGTGCCGGTGGCGTCCATGTATTGCCGCGTCATGTGGGCGAAGGGCATGCTGGGGCCGGCCGCGCCATAAGGGTAGACCGCGTCCGTGCTGGCCGACGAGAACTGGCTGACCAGGTCTTCGAACGCGCCTTTGGGATTGCAGTCGGCAGCTATGCAGGCCACCACGTTCGCGTCGCCCGACTGGACCGCCCGCGCGGCCCGGCGCAGGGCCAATACGCCGCTGGCGCCGCCAAACGGCACCGACTCCAGCCAGCTAAGGCTCATGCCCAACGAACGCGACAGGGCCGACACCGGATTCGGCGCCAGCGTGAAGCTGGACACCGACAAGCCGTCCACCTCGCCTTTGTCGAGTGCGCTGGCCTGCAACAAGACCCGCAGGCATTGCGCCACATACCAGTCGGCCGGCTCGCTGCTGTAACGCGCGTAGCCGAAAGACACCGGCGCCGCAAGCACCACGCCGCTGAAGTCCCGCGTAGTGCTCACTGAACTACCCTCCGCGCTGCGCGCTTTGGGGCTATGAGCCTTGGGAGCGGCCGGGCGTCTCATGATGCCTGCGTTTGATTCACGGTGCGCTTCTTCAGCGCGCGCAGGTCGAATACCTTGCCACTTTCCACCAGCGCTTGCGACAGCTGCCTGAGCACGCCGCGCTGCAACTTCTGCGACGGCGTCAATGGCAGCGCATCCACAAACGCCACATACCCCGGCAGCTTGAAAAACACCAGCCGCTGCGCTGCCGCCGCGAAGATGGCCTGTGCCGTTTCGGCCGTGCTGGCTTGCCCTGCCGCAAGCTCGATACAGGCCATGACTTCTTCACCGCGCAGCTCGTCGTCCACCGGCCCCACGCCAACGCCGCGCACTTGCGGCAACTGGTTCAACGCCGCCTCCACTTCCAGCGAGGCGATGTTTTCGCCGCTGCGCCGGATGATGCTTTTTTTGCGGTCCACGAAGTGCAGCGAGCCGTCCTCGCCCCTGCGCACGATGTCGCCGGTATGGAAAAAGTCGTGTTCCCATGCTGCCTCGGTCAGCGCGGGCTGGTTCGCATAACCGGCAAAAAAGCCGGCGCGCGGGTCCGTTCCCGCGGCACGCACCCAGAACTCGCCGGCCGCGCCCGGCGCGGCATCGCTGCCCTGCTCGTCCACGATGCGGTACTGCATGAACGGCTCGGGTTTGCCAAAGCAGCGCGTTCCCACATGGCGCGGCTCATGCTGGGCGGTGACCACGGCGCCCGCGCCCACCTCCGTCATGGACCAGGACTCGACCAGCGGGAAACCAAACCGTTGCTCGAAGGCTGCGTGGTGTTTGGGGTGTACCCCGGCGCCAAAGCCGAACTTCAGCTGGTGCGCCGTATCCTGCGGGGACGGCGGCATCTGCAGCAGCATGGCGGGCATCACACCCAGGTAATGCGCGATGGTGGCCGCGCTGTCGCGCACCGACTCCCACCAGGTGGAGGGATGAAAACGATCCAGCTGTACGATGCAGCCACCGGACAGGATCATGCCCATGCTGGAGGCCGCCAGGGCGTTCATGTGCATCAAGGGCAGCGGCGTGATGAGACGCTCCTGGCCGTCCTTCAATACACACAGACCGCCCAGGCCCCTGTACCAGCGCCCCATGGCGAGCAGGTAGCTGTTGGGAATGATGCAGCCCTTGGGTTCGCCCGTGCTGCCCGAGGTGTAGAGCAGCGCGGCCTCATCGGGCGCGGCGACCGCAGGCCCGTGGCAAGGGGGCAACTCCAGGTTGCCATCATGGCCAAGCCATGCCGCGACGGGCGCTTTGCCCAGCCCGGAGAACGAATCTGCCAGCAAGGACCGGTGCTCACCCAGCGCCACCACCAGGCTGGCCCGGCTGTCGCGCAGCATATGCGCCAGCTCCGCCGCCGTTGCCTCGGCGCTCAGGGGCACGATGGCCGCGCCCAGGGAATTCAGCGCCAGGTAATGCAGGAAAAAATCGACCCGGTTGCCCAGCAGCAGCCCCACGCGCTGGCCGGGCTGGAGACCTGAATCCCCATAGAGGCCGGCAAGTTCAGCC
>JANLPN010000568.1:0-3147 GCA_031367285.1 Betaproteobacteria bacterium
CCGGCAAGACCACGCTGGCGCACCAGATCATGTTCAACCTGGCCAGCAGGGAGCGGCCGGCGCTGTTCCTGACAGTGTTGGGCGAGCCGCCCTTGAAGATGCTGCGTTACCAGCAGCAGTTCTTGTTTTTTGACCCCGGCCGGATCGGCGAATCGATTCGCTTCGTGAATTTGAGCGATGAAGTCGCAACCGACGATTTTGGGCAGGTGCTGGCACGCATTACGAAAGAAGTAGAGAGCACTTCTCCGGGCCTGGTATTTATCGATTCGTTCCGCGCCGTGATGCTGGAGGCTCGTTATCCACGGCCCGAGGCCAGGCTCGGCCTGCAGCAGTTCGTGCAGCAGCTTGGCGTGAAACTGAGCGGCTGGCAGGCCACCACTTTCCTGGTGGGCGAATACAGCGCCGAGGCCCATGACCACCCGGTGTTCACGGTGGCCGATGGGCTGCTGTGCCTGCAGCAAAGCGTGCACCGCAACTCCATGGTGCGTACCGTGCAGGTGCTGAAAATGCGCGGCCAGGCGACCAGCCCGGGCGTGCATACGTTTCGCATTACCGGCGCGGGAATCGAGGTTTTCCCGTCCGCCGTGGTGCGCGACGACAGCGGGGACGCATCCGACGCGCAGCGGACGCCGCGCAACGAAGCACGGGTGTCCATGGGTGTGGCGCAATTGGACGAGATGATGGGCGGGGGCCTGCCGGTAGGTTATTCCCTGCTCGTCGCCGGGCCTTCCGGGTCGGGCAAGACCGTACTCGCCACCGCCTTCCTGGTGGAGGGCGTGCGGCGGGGAGAAACCGGTGTGATCGTGGCGTTCGAGCAGACGCCGAGCCGCTCGCGCACCCACACCATTGACGACATGGTGCGCGCCGGGTGTATCGGGCTGATCAATACACGGGCGCTGGATCTGTCCATCGATGAAATCGTCCAGCAACTGGTCAGCCTGATTCACCGGATGAAGGCCACGCGGGTGGTGATCGACTCGTTGTCCGGGTTTGAGCTGGCTGTGGCGCCGACCTTTCGGGAGGATTTCCGTGAATCGCTGTTTCGCATGGTCGCGTCCTTGTCGGGCCTGGGCGTGACAGTGCTCCTGACGTCGGAACTGGAAGACCGTTATACCGACCTGCGGTTCAGCCCTTACGGCACCGCGTTTCTGACCGACGCGATCATTGTGCAGCGTTATATCGAGGTCGAGAGCCGTTTTGAGCGCGTGATGGCGGTGGTCAAGGTGCGCGGCAGCGACCACAGCAAGGAGATCCGGCGGTTTGAGATCACCGGCAACGGCATCGTTATCGGAGACCGGATGCGCGACTATGCGGGGCTGCTGAGCGGCCACCCGACGCTTGCATCCGACCTACAGAACACGGATTCCGGCAGCCGGTGAAGGATGCCGTGGCATCCGCCGGGAAGTTGGCCGAGCGCGAGGCAGCGGTCCTGGCCAGCGAGACCGCCGTGGGGCAACGTGAGCAGGCGTTGCACGGCCGGGAACAGGCGGAGCGGGCCAAGGCTGCGCTGGCCGCCGTCACCGAAGCGCAACTGCGCGAAGCCAACGAACGCCTGGTGGTGGCGACGGTACGTGCCCAAGCCATGACCGAGGACGCGGAAGCGGCGGCGGCCCAGATATCACATATGGCGTCGCATGACTTTTTGACCGGCTTGCCCAACCGCTCGCTGTTGACCGACCGGCTGGCACAGGCCATTGCGCTGGCGCAGCGCCATGGCAAGCGGGTGGCGCTGATGTACCTGGACCTGGACCACTTCAAACACGTCAACGATTCGCTCGGCCACGCGGTCGGCGATGCACTGCTGAAGGCGGCTGCGCTGCGCCTGCAGGAGTGCGTGCGCAACTCCGATACCGTGTGCCGCCAGGGCGGCGATGAATTTGTGGTGCTGCTGCCGGAGGTGGCGGCGGTTTGCGACGCTACGCTCACCGCCGAAAAATTGATCGAGGCACTGGCCCAGCCCTATCTCATCGCCGGCCGGCGGCTTCACGTCACGCTGAGTATCGGTGTGAGCCTGTACCCGGACGACGGCAAAGACGCCGACGTGCTGATGCGCAATGCCGACGCGGCGATGTACCACGCCAAGAAAAACGGACGCAACCATTACCAGCTTTTCAGCGCGGAGATGAATGTGCGCGCGGTTGCGCGCCAGTCGGTCGAAGCGGCGCTGCGCCTGGCGCTCGGGCAAGACGGGCTGGTACTGCATTACCAGCCCAGGGTAGACCTGGCTACCGGGGCCATCTGCGGCGCCGAGGCGCTGCTGCGCCTGCGCCAGACCGACGGCCAGCTGGTCTACCCGACGCAGTTCATCGGTGTCGCGGAAGACTGCGGCCTGATCCAGGAGTTGGGCAAATGGGTGCTGGGCGAAACCTGTCGGCAGGCCATGGTCTGGATGCGCGCCGGCCTGCAATTCGGCCAGCTTGCCGTCAATGTGTCGGCCGTGGAGTTTCATGGCAGGGACTTCCTGGCCGGTGTGCACGATGTGCTGCGCGGCACCGGT
The DNA here is from genome assembly GCA_031367285.1 of Betaproteobacteria bacterium. Classification (GTDB taxonomy): domain Bacteria; phylum Pseudomonadota; class Gammaproteobacteria; order Burkholderiales; family Burkholderiaceae_C; genus CAISIP01. The sequence continues at coordinate 2,498 of JANLPN010000568.1, forward strand.
ATGGACCCACGCCAGCTTGAATTCGAAGTGACCGAAAGCGGGCTGATGCAGGACACCCCCCACACCATGGGGGTGCTGCACGCGCTCAAGGACCTGGGCATCCGGATCGCCATTGACGACTTCGGCACCGGTTACTCCAGCCTGAGCTATTTGCGCCGCTTCCCGATCAGCACGCTGAAGATCGACCAGTCGTTCGTGCGCGACATCCATAACGACGACGGCGAGGGCATACTCGCCAGCACCATCATCGCAATGGGCAAGAGCCTGAAGCTGCAGGTGGTGGCGGAGGGCATTGAAACCTCGCAACAGCTTGCGTATCTGCGCTCCCAGGGTTGCACTGGGGGCCAGGGCTACTACTTCGCGCGGCCGGTGGCCGCCGGACAGTTCGCCGCACTGCTGGCGGCCGGCTGGCCCGTGCCATCGCTGGCGCAGGCGTCGCCGTGCGGGCCTGTGCCCGTCTAGGACAGGTCCTACACGGTGCGGCACACCGTCCGACATACATTGCGCGGCGCCCGGCCTACGATAGGCGCACACCACTTTCGGAGCGTGCACCTGCCCGGGCCAGGCACGCAACGCGACGTGGTTTTCCATTTCCTTTTCCGCGTGGCCTGTTTGCCGCGCACACGGAGACTCCAGATGAAAACACAGGC
>JANLPN010000175.1:0-13616 GCA_031367285.1 Betaproteobacteria bacterium
GCATGGCACCGAATGTATTCCGATATCGATCAGCATCGGGCTGGCGCACTGGGGTGGGGGGCAGGAGGAGGCTTCGCGCTTGCTGGTGCGCGCCGATGCGGCGCTGTACCGGGCCAAGCAACAGGGGCGCGACCGGGTGGCGGTGGCCGACGTGGACACAGCACAAGCCCGATAGGGTAAGCGTCCGCGGGGGGCACGCCATTCCTGCCTCGACCGCCGCATGTTTTTCGCTTTCCCACGAGCGTGTCAGAACGGCGCTTTGGACAGGACACGTCCTACAGGACGAGAGCGCCACGCCTTATCGACGCCCGGTTTCCATGGCGCTCCAATGGGCAATGGCTGCAAGACGGCCACCACCCTGGCCACCAGCAAAAGGAATATCGATGGACACTATTGAAAAGTTTGAGCCCGATCCGGTGAGGGCACGCGAGAAGCTGTGGCAGTTGATCAAGGGCATCCGTTTTGCGATGTTCACCACGCGCCACGCGAACCACCATCTCCATTCGCGACCCATGACCACCCAGAACTCGAAGATCGACGAAGACGCCAGCTTGTGGTTCTTCATGTCGCGCAAGGACGACCCGGTGGCAGACCTTGCGATCGACCCGATCGTGAACCTGGTGTACGCGGACCCCGGCGAAGACAGGTACGTCTCTGTTTCCGGCACGGCCGCTGTGGTCGACAACGCTGCCAAGGTGAAACAGCTCTGGTCGAAGCTGAACGAGGCATGGTTTCCCGGCGGACCCACCGACCCCAACCTCGCTCTGGTAGAGGTCCGGATCATTCATGCCAGCTACTGGAATGTGAAGGACAGCAAGATTGTGCAGTTGTTCAAGATGGCAAAGGCGGCGGTTACGGGCCAGCGACCGACCGACCTGGGTGAACACGGCGAAGTGCGGATGCAATAGTCGGTCTCCAAGGGGCGGCTATTCTTGGCTGGCGCCGTCACGGTGGCCGGCCTTTTTTCGCTTCGAGACGCCTGCGTGTGCGGGCGCTCAGGCCGCGGCATCAGCGCCGCACCGGACGTGAACGCGGCGACTGGAGCATCACATCCCTCGCAACACCCCCAAAGCAAACGGCAGGCTGGCCATGCCCAGCACGGTAGACAGGGTCACCAGGCCCGCCACGTAGGCGCCGTCATACCCCATGCGCGCCGCCAGCACGTAACAGCTGGAAGCGGTGGGCACGGACGCAAACACCAGCAGGATGGTTGTTTCTTCGGGCCCCAAACCGAGCAGCCTCGACAGCCCCCACGCCGTGAGCGGTAGCCACAGGTGGCGGATAGAGAGTAGCGCCACCGACAGGCTTCTGGAGCCCAGCAGGGAACCCAGCCGCAGGCCGGCGCCGGCCGCCATCAGGCCCAGCGACAGCGATGCCGCGCCGATGCGCGAGACCGTGGGCTCCAGCCAGGGTGGCATGGCGAAACCCAGCAGATTGGCCAACAGGCCACCCACGGTGGCGATGATCAGCGGATTGCGCACCAGCTCGCTCAGCATACCGCGCTGTGCATGGCGTGCCATCGGCCACACGGCGCCGGTGTTCAGCACCGGTACACAGACGCCGATCAGCACCGCGATCAGCACCAGGCCATGGGCGCCTACCAGGCGTTCGGCCAACGCCAGTGATATGTAGGAATTGAAGCGGAACGCCACCTGCGCGCTGGCCGCGTGTTCGCGCCGGTCGATGTGGCGCCCCAACCAGGGCAGCGAAGGCAGGGAATAGGCCAGGGCGATGCCGCTGACACACAGGCACAGGCCGGCGGCGATCAGGCCCGATGCGGCACGCAGATCGAGCGGGCTCTTCACGATGGAGTGAAACAGCAGCACTGGGAACAGGAAGTAATACACCAGGCTTTCCACCTGCGCCCACACCGTGCGGTTGAGCGCGGTATAGCGGCACACCAGATAACCGCACAAGATCAGCGAGAAATCGGGGAACAGGAGCTGGGCATAGTTCACCGTGTCGAGAATAGCAGCCCGGTGCAGGCGCCGCGGCCCGCCACGGCAAGCGGTGTAGCGCATGGGGGCCATGGGTAATCCGCAGTGGGCCGCATGCCCGCCCGCGGTTACCATGCTTGCTGCACGGGTTTACACACCATTAAGGAGAGCATTTCCCATGTTTCGTCGCAACCTATTCGCGCTGGGCCTGCTGGCCGCGGCAGGACCCGCCCTGGCCCAGGGCTACCCCAACAAGATCGTGAAGCTGCAGGTGCCGTTTGCCCCCGGCGGCACCACCGACATCGTGGCCCGCGTGATCGGCGAGCCGCTGGGCAAGGCGCTCGGCCAGACCGTGATCATCGAAAACAAGGCCGGCGGTGGCGGCATCATCGGCGCCAACGAGACCGCCAAGTCGGCACCGGACGGTTATACGCTGGGCATGGCCACGGTGTCCACGACGGCGGCCAACCCGGCCATCAACCCCAAGATGCCGTACAACGCCGAGACCGATTTCACCCCCATCATCAACATCGCGGCCACACCCAATGTAATTGCGGTGCACCCCAGCTTCCCGGCCAAGAATTACAAGGACTTTGTGGCGGTGCTCAAGAAGTCACCCGGCAAATACTCGTATGCGTCGTCCGGCACCGGCGGCATCGGCCACCTTCAGACCGAGTTGTGGAAAACCCTGCAAGGTGTGTTTGTGACCCATATCCCCTACACCGGCGCCGGACCGGCCTTGCGCGACACCGTGGGCGGCCAGGTAGAGATCATCTTTGACAACGTACCCTCCGCATTGCCCCACATCCTGGGTGGGCGCCTGGTGGCACTGGCGGTGGCGGCGCCGCAGCGGCTGGCGTCCTTGCCCAATGTGCCGACCTTCAAGGAGCTCGGGCTGGAGCCGGTGAACCGCATGGCCTACTACGGCATCGTCGGGCCGAAGGGCCTGCCCCGGGACATCGTGGACAAGGTCAACGCGGCGGCCCGCAAGGCACTCGAAGATCCGGCGGTGCGCAAGCGCATCGAAGACACGGGTTCGGTGGTGCTGGGTAACACCCCGGAGCAGTTCGCGGTGCAGATGAAAGACGAGCTCGCCGTTTACCGCAAGGTGGTGGAGACCGCCAAACTCAAGCTGGAGTAAGAGGGTCAAGCTCTTGGCGCGTGAACTTGCTTTAATGCAGCCCACCACAAACGCGAAGGCGATTGACGAATTCATCGACGCCCTGTGGCTGGAAGAAGGCCTGTCGAAAAACACCTTGAGCGCGTACCGGGGCGACCTGGCGCTGCTGGCGCAGTGGCTGGCAGACCAGGGCGTGCCGCTGGACGGCATGCAGGAGCACCAGCTAAACGCTTATTTCTCGGCGCGCCATGCCGTCACCAAGGCCACCACCGCGAATCGGCGGTTGACGGTGTTCAAGCGTTACTTCCGCTGGGCGGTGCGCGAGCGGCGCATCGGTCAGGACCCGACCTTGCGGCTGCAGGCGGCACGCCAGGCCTTGCGTGTGCCCAAGACCTTGACCGAAGCCCAGGTGGAAGCGCTGCTGGCGGCACCCGACGTGGACACGCCGTTGGGCCTGCGTGACCGCGCGATGCTGGAGCTGATGTACGCCAGTGGGTTGCGGGTGAGCGAGCTGGTGACCTTGCGCACCCTCAACATCAGTCTGAACGACAACGTGCTGCGGGTTTTTGGCAAAGGCAACAAGGAGCGCCTGGTGCCGTTTGGCGAGGTGGCCAGCCTGTGGCTAAGGCGTTATCTGGCGCAGGCCCGGCCAGTGCTGCTGGGCCCGCGCCAGACCGTCGCGCTGTTCGTCACGGCCAGCGGCATCAACGCCGGCACCGGCATGTCGCGCGTGATGTTCTGGAACATCGTCAAGAAATACACCCTGTTGGCAGGTATTGCCACGGCGCCGTCGCCGCACACGCTGCGCCATGCCTTTGCCACCCACCTGCTCAACCATGGTGCCGACCTGCGTGCCGTGCAGATGCTGCTCGGCCATGCGGACATTTCCACCACTACCATTTACACCCACGTGGCACGCGAGCGCCTCAAGGTCATCCACGCGGCGCACCATCCGCGCGGATAAGCAGAGGGTGCCTCATCCGTTCAGCGATTCGGCCCAGTTCAAGGCCTGCAGGTGGGCCCAGTTGACCTGGCGGTTGGTCAGCTGCAATTCGTTGGCGGCGCGTGCAAAGGCCTCGTCGTCGGCGGTTTCGCAGGCTTCCGTCAACTCCAGGAACGGCGCCAGCACGCCACGGCGCAGCAGCAGCGCGGAGATGACGGGCTCAGGCAGCGAGATGGCTTCCAGGGCTTTGTCCATGGGCATGCCCAGCATGGTGTCGAGCAGCGAAAAAACACCCACCACGAAGGCGTTGTCGCTTTCTTCAGGCGGCAGCAGTTCGGCAGCCAGCAACTCCATCAGGCGGCCGCGCACAATGGCCGTGGTGCCCACCGCCGGTGGCAGTCCGCCCGCGCGTGAGGTGGTCAACAGCAGGGCGGCCCAGCGAAACAGCTTCTTGAGGCCCAGGATCATGACCGCGTGCCGGAACGAGGTGACCTCGCATCCCAGGCCGAACCCCGACGAGTTGATAAAACGCAGCAGGTTGAACGACAGGCTGGCATCGCGCTTGAGCACGTCTTCAATCTCGGCCGTGGTGGCCTGTTTGCGCACCAGATTGATCAGCTGGATGATGATGGCCTGGGCCGGGCGGATGGTTTGCCCCTTGATCAACACCGGTTTGGCAAACCAGAATCCCTGGAACAATTTGACGCCTGCCTCTTCGACCAGAGTGTGTTGTTCGGCCGTTTCTACTTTTTCCGCAATCAGCCGCGCCTCCGAGTTCTTTTGTGCGAGCTGGATGACCGGCTTGAGCAACTCGGGCTTGACCTGTGCCAGGTCGACTTTTATGTAATCGGCCAGCGGCAGCCACGGCCTGTAAGCGGCCGTCAGCACCGACTGTTTGAAGGCCAGCTTGAAGCCGCGCTTGCGCACTTCAATCAGCGTCTGGAGCCGGTCTCCGATCTCTTCCTCGCCGTTTCCGGCAACGGGTGGAATTTCCAGCACGATACGCTCAGGCTGGACCAGTTCCAGATGCCCTCCGGCCAGGCTGGCGTGGGTACAGTTGATGAACATGAGCCGGTTATCTATCAGCGCGCTGTTGTCGGCATGGGACAACACATTGAACAGCAGCTGCGCATCGGTTGCGGCGGTATGGGGTGTTGTCGCAAGCGAGCGGTCAAACAGCTCGTAGCCAAAAACCCCGCCGTTCCGGTCCACGATGGCCTGGCGCGCTATGGCGGTGCGGTCGAGCGACGAGTCGGCAGTTTCAGTGGCGGGTTCGGTGCTTGCGGACATGCGGCTCTCGATGTGTGGGGTCAGGCCATTCTAGGATGCCTGCTTGTCCCCGGCCAACCCGTTTTTGCGGACAAGAGCGCCTGTTGCTCAGGCGGCAGGCGCATGGCCAGGCGTTAACATGCCTGATGACCTCCGCGCCGGCAGTCCCACCCACCGCGCCACCCGCTGCGCCACCCACCGCGCCACTCGCTGCGCCGCACGGCCTGCCGCTGGATGCCCAAGGCATCCTGGAACTGGCGGCGCGTTCCATGTTCCATCTGTTCTCCAGCATCAGCCAGGGCATGTTCCTGGTGGACCGCAGCGGGCGCATCGTGTGGGTCAACGAGGGTTACCAGCGTTTCCTGCCGGCGCTGGGTTTTTCGTCGGTGGACCAGTTTGTCGGCCACATGGTGGAAGACGTAATTCCCAATACCCAGATGCGGCGTGTGCTGGAGACCGGCGAACCCTACCTGATCGACCTGCTGACCAACCGCGCCGGCACTTTCGTGGTCAGCCGCATCCCGCTGCGCGACGAAGCCAACGCGGTGATTGGTGCCATCGGCATTGTGTTGTTCGACCACCCCGAGACCACGCTGCAACCGCTGATCAGCAAGTTTGCGCTGATGCAGCGCGACCTGGACGATGCGCGGCGCGAGCTCGCCACCCAGCGCCTTAGCCTGGGGCAAGGCAAAGGCGCGGGCGTACGCCCGTCGAAATACACGTTTGCCAGTTTTATCGGCACCAGCCCGGCGGCAGTGGAAGTCAAGCGCCAGGCGCGCCGCGCGGCGCAGTCGAGCAGCCCGGTGTTGTTGCTGGGCGAGACCGGTACCGGCAAGGAATTACTGGCGCATGCGATACATGCCGCATCCGCGCGGGCAGCAGGACCACTCGTCAGCGTAAACATTGCGGCGGTGCCCGATACCTTGCTCGAAGCCGAGTTTTTTGGCGTGGCGCCAGGCGCCTACACCGGGGCCGAACGCAAAGGCCGCGACGGCAAGTTCAAACTGGCCGATGGCGGCACGCTGTTTCTGGACGAAATCGGCGATATGCCGCTGGCGCTGCAGGCCAAGCTGTTGCGTGCCTTGCAGGAAGGCGAGATCGAGCCCCTGGGTTCCAACAAGCTGGTGCCGTTCGACGTGCGTGTCATTGCCGCGACCTCGCGCGACCTGACCACCTGGATGCGCGAGGGCAAGTTCCGAGAAGACCTGTATTACCGGCTCAACGTGTTGCCGATCCGGGTACCACCGCTGCGCGAGCGCCGCACCGACATACCTGCGCTGGTGGAGGCACTGGGTGACGATGTGGCTTTGCGCAATGGCGCGGCCTTGCCGGAGTTGACGATGGATGCGCTGGACCTGTTGTGCGCGCAAAACTGGCGCGGCAATATCCGCGAGTTGCGCAACGTGCTGGAGCAGACCGCCATGCGCAGCGATTCAAAACGTATCGACGCCGTGGTGCTGGAGCAGGTGCTGCGCGAGGCGGGTATCGAACAGATAGCACCGCTTGCCAGCGTGTTGCAAAGCTGCGCCGAGCCGCCGTCACCGCTGCGCGAAAACCGCCTGCGGCCGCTTGCCGTGCAGGTGGCCGAAATCGAACAGGGAGCGATCAGTGCCGCGCTGGAGGCTTGCGCCGGCAACAAGTTTGCGGCCGCCCGCATGTTGGGAATTTCCCGGGCAACCTTGTACGGGCGACTGGGCAAGAATGTCTAAATATTGATCAGTGTATTTTTATTGGGCATTTATTTTGTTCATTATTTAAACAATTCTCGTCGATACAAGAAAAAACCTTTGTAAATCAATTGCCTTGGGGCAGGCACGGTAAGTGCAATACTGGTGCAGGTTTTTCAAAACATCCCAGGAGACATCCATGCACCGTCGCAGCCTCATAACGTTGGCAACCCTCGCCGCCACCGCCTTCTCGGCATTCACGTCGGTAAGTGCTTTCGCCCAGGCGAAAGAAATCCGCATAGCCCTGATCGCCAGCAAGACCGGCCCGCTGGAGGCTTACGCCAAGCAGACCATCGTCGGTTTCAATATGGGTCTGGACTATGCCACCGGCGGCACGATGCAGGTGGCGGGCAAGAAGCTGGTGGTGCTAGAAAAAGATGACCAGGGCAAACCCGACGTCGGCAAGAGCCTGCTGGCGGCCGCGTATGCCGACGACAAGGTGGACATTGCGGTCGGCCCGACCGGCTCGCCGGTGGCGCTGGCGATGTTGCCGGTGGCCGAGGAGTACAAGAAAATCCTGCTGGTCGAACCGGCGGTGGCCGATTCGATCACCGGCGACAAGTGGAACAAGTACATATTCAGGACCGGTCGCAACAGCTCGCAGGATGCGGCCTCCAACGCCGCTGCGATGGACGCGCCGGGCAACGTCATCGCCATCCTGGCCAACGACAACGCGTTCGGCCGCGACGGCGTGAAGGCGACCAAGGAATTCACCAAGAAGGCCAAGATAGTTCACGAGGAATATTTGCCGGTGGGGACGACCGATTTCACGGCCGGCCTGCAGCGCATCGTCGACAAGCTCAAGGACCAGCCGGGCAAGAAGTACATCGCGGTGGCCTGGTCCGGGGCGCCCACGCCATTTGGCAAGATCGCCGACCTGGACCTGAAGAAGCGTTTCGGCATCGACATGGCCACCGGTGGCAACATCCTGCCGGCCATGGTGGCGTACAAGCAATTTCCCGGCATGGAGGGAGCGCTGTACTACTACTTCGGCATTCCCAAGAACCCGGCCAACGACGCGATGGTGGCGCGGCACTACAGCCAGTTCAAGGCGCCGCCGGACTTCTTCACCGCGGGCGGCTTTTCGGCCGCGATGGCGGTGGTGACGGCGTTCAAGAAGACCAACGGCGATACCAATACCGACAAATTGATCGGCGCCATGGAAGGCATGAGCTTCGACACGCCCAAGGGCAAGATGACGTTCCGCAAGGAAGACCACCAGGCAATGCAGAGCATGTACCACTTCAAGATCAAGGTGGACCCGGCTTTTGCCTGGGGCGTGCCGGAGCTGGTGCGCGAGATCAAGGCGGAGGAGATGGATATCCCCATCCGCAACAAGCGCTGAATTGAGCGTGCCCGGCTACTGCGCAACCGCCATGCGTCGTTGCGCAGTGCTCGAAATCCTCACCTACCAGAGTAGGTTCCGGTTTCTGTGCGCTGTGCGCCTAGCCTGACGGCTGCTCGTTACGCCGCTCACGCCCGATTCTCGCAACAAAGCTCCCCCAACAAGGGGGGTACCAGATGCCCCAAGTAAGCCTGTAAGGCCCGTCATGGCTTATCGACCACATGCTTGAAACAAAAGACCTCACGATCCGTTTCGGCGGACACGTGGCGGTAAATGCCGTCAGCTGCGCTTTTGTGCCTGGCACCTTGACGGCCATTGTGGGGCCCAATGGCGCCGGCAAGACAACCTACTTCAACCTGATCTCGGGGCAACTCAAGGCCAGCGCCGGCAGCGTGTGGCTGGGTGGGCGCGACTTGTCGCGCCTGGGCGTTTCGGCCCGTACCCATGCCGGCCTGGGCCGGGCCTTTCAGCTGACCAACCTGTTTCCGAACCTTTCGGTGCTGGAGAACGTGCGCCTGGCGGTGCAGGCGACGCGCGCCGGGGCGCACCGCAAGGGCCTGAACCTGTGGAGCATCTGGAGCGACCACGCCGACCTGACCCAACGCGCCGACGAGATTCTGGCAGCGGTGGCCATGCAGGACAAGGCCGCCGCGGCCGTGGCCAGCCTGCCGCACGGTGACCAGCGCAAGCTCGAAGTTGCCTTGTTGATGGCGCTGGAGCCCAGCGTGTTCATGTTCGACGAGCCCACTGCCGGCATGAGCGTGGACGAGGCGCCGGTGATCCTGAACCTGATCCGTGCGCTCAAGAACGACAGCAGCAAGACCATTTTGCTGGTCGAACACAAGATGGACGTGGTGCGCGAACTCGCCGACCGCATCATCGTGCTGCACAACGGCGCGCTGGTGGCAGACGGTGAGCCGGCCGAAGTGATCGCCTCCAAAGTGGTTCAGGAAGCGTACCTGGGGGTGGCCCCCCAGGACGTTTTGGCGCAAGATGACGCTCCCCCCCAGCCCGACCTTCCCCCTGCAGGGGGAAGGAGCGAGTCACCATGACGACGCCACTGCTGGCGCTCGAGGGCGTACACACGCACATAGGGGCTTACCACATCCTGCATGGCGTGGACCTGGTGGTGCCAAAGGGGCAGGTCAGCCTGCTGCTCGGGCGCAATGGGGCCGGCAAGACGACCACGCTGCGCACCATCATGGGTTTGTGGACTGCCTCGCAGGGCCGGCTGACATTTGCAGGGCAGGACATCACCCGGCTTGCCACGCCCCAAATCGCGGCCCTGAACATCGCCTACGTACCCGAGAACATGGGCATTTTTTCCGACCTGACGGTGCAGGAAAACATGCTGCTGGCAGCCCGCGGCGCGGCGCGCGCCAGCCAGATGGATGCCGCGCGGCTGAAGTGGATTTTCTCGCTGTTCCCGGCAGTGGAGAAATTCTGGAACCACCCGGCGGGCAAGTTGTCGGGCGGGCAGAAGCAGATGCTGGCGGTGGCGCGGGCGATTGTTGAGCCGCGCGAGCTGCTGATCGTTGATGAACCCAGCAAGGGTCTGGCGCCGGCCATCATCAACAACATGATCGCCGCCTTCGCGCAGCTCAAAGCCAGCGGCGTGACCATTTTGCTGGTGGAGCAGAACATCAACTTCGCCAAACGCCTGGGCGATACGGTGGCGGTAATGGACAACGGCCGCGTGGTGCATGCCGGCAGCATGCAGGCGCTCTCGGACGACCCCGCCTTGCAGAAGTCCTTGCTGGGGCTGGCGCTGTGAACGCCGCGACCGCACTCGACTGGAAGCCGGTGGCGCTGGTGCCGCTGCTGGCGCTGATCGTGTTCCCGTTGATCGGGTCTCCCTCAACCTGGCTTACGCTGACCGTGGCCGGGCTGGCCATGGGGCTGATCGTCTTTGTCATTGCCTCCGGCCTGACGCTGGTGTTCGGGCTGATGGACGTGCTCAATTTCGGCCACGGTGTGTTCATCGCCCTGGGAGCCTTTGTGGCCACCAGCGTGCTCGGTGGCATGGCCGACTGGACCGGGTCGGCGCAGTTGTGGCGCAACCTGGTGGCCGTGGTGCCGGCCATGCTGGTGGCCATGCTGGTGGCGGGCGCCGTCGGGCTGGCGTTCGAGCGTTTTATCGTGCGGCCGGTCTATGGGCAGCATTTGAAGCAAATCCTGATCACCATGGGCGGCATGATCATCGGTGAGGAACTCATCAAGGTGATCTGGGGGCCGCAGCAGATTGCCCTGCCGCTGCCCGAGGGCATGCGCGGTGCCTTGCTAATCGGCGATGCGGCGATCGAGAAATACCGGCTGATCGCCATGGTGGTGGGCCTGGCCGTGTTCGCCGCGCTGGCCTGGACGCTCAACCGCACCAAGATCGGCCTGCTGATCCGTGCCGGGGTGCAGGACCGGGAAATGGTCGAGGCGCTGGGCTACCGCATACGGCGCCTGTTTGTCGGTGTGTTCGTCATGGGCAGTGCGCTGGCCGGCCTGGGTGGCGTGATGTGGGGCCTGTACCAGCAGACCGTGACGCCGCAAATAGGGGCGCAGGTCAACGTGCTGATTTTCATCGTCATCATCATCGGCGGCCTGGGTTCGACGGCGGGTGCCCTGATCGGCGCATTGTTGGTCGGGCTGATGGCCAACTACACCGGCTTCCTGGCCCCCAAGCTGGCCCTGTTTTCCAACATCGCGTTGATGGCCGCCGTGCTCCTGTGGCGTCCGCAGGGTGTGTACCCGGTCGCCAACCGATGAAAAATATGAGCCCCCACGCTCATCACTTCGTGTATTCGCTGCCCCCCGAGGAGGCTGGCCGTCCTGGGGGCGGCCCGTCGGAAAAGGTCAGCCCCCCCGCTTCTCACTTCGTGTATTCGTTGCCCCCCGAGGGGGTTGGCCGTCCTGGGGGCGGCCCGTCGGACGTCCGCGTGCTATGTTGAACCGACTACTTTCCGGTGACTTCCCGCGCAGCCGGGCGCTGGCCGTACTGCTGGTGGCGCTGTTGCTGGCGCTGGCATTCACGCCCTTCATCTTTCCGGGGGTGAAGGCGCTCAATGTGGCTGCCAAGGTGCTGGTGTTCGTGGTACTGGTGGCCAGCTTTGACCTGCTGTTGGGCTACACCGGCATTGTGAGTTTTGCCCACACCATGTTTTTTGGTATCGGTGCCTATGGCATTGCCATTGCCACCACCCGCATGGGGCCGACCTGGGGGGCGCTGGCGATCGGGCTGGTTTGCGCGCTGCTGCTGTCGTTTGTGCTGGCGCTGGTGATCGGGTTGTTCTCGCTGCGCGTGCGCGCTATCTTCTTTGCCATGATTACGCTGGCCGTGGCGTCGGCCTTTCTTACCCTGGCGTCGCAGCTGGCTGAATTCACCGGCGGTGAAGACGGCCTGAGCTTCAAGGTGCCGCAAGTGTTGTCACCCAGTTTCGAGTTCATGGAGAAGCCATTCCTGGGGGTCATGCTGGACGGCCGCCTGTTGTGTTTCTACCTGTTGCTGGTGCTTGCGCTGGTGTTGCTGCTGACGCTGCTGCGTATCGTGAATTCACCTTTCGGCCGGGTGCTGCAGGCGATCCGCGAGAACGAGTTCCGCGCCGAAGCCATCGGTTACCGCGTAGTGGTGTACCGCACCACGTCGAGTATCCTGTCGGCCTTGTTTGCCACCATGGCCGGCGCCATGCTGGCGCTCTGGCTGCGTTACAACGGGCCGGACACCTCGCTGTCGTTCGAGATCATGCTCGACGTGCTGCTGATTGTGGTGATCGGCGGCATGGGCACGATGTACGGCGCGGCCGTCGGCGCCACGCTGTTCATGGTGGCGCAGAGCTACCTGCAGGACCTGCTCAAGCTCGGCAGCGATGCCGCCACCGGCTTGCCATGGCTCTCGGCGCTGCTGTCGCCCGACCGCTGGCTGCTGTGGCTGGGGGTGTTGTTTGTGCTGTCGGTGTATTACTTTCCGACCGGTGTGGTCGGGCGGCTTCGGTCGCAAAGCGCAGCGGGCGGCAGCAAGGGTGGAAAAACGTGAGCCCAAGCTCGAACTACATCCGGTGCGCCGGCCGCGAGCTGCATTACATGGTGGGGGGCGCGGGTAACCGGCGCACGGCGATAGCCTGGCATGGCCTGGCGCGCACCTCGCGCGACATGGACGAACTGGCCGCCCACCTGAGCGGGCCGGAGCTTGGCTACCGCGTAATCTGCCCCGACACCATAGGGCGCGGCCTGAGCGAGTGGAGCCCGGACCCGAAAAACGAATATTGCCTGGCGTTTTATGCCCGGCTTGCCACCGCGTTCGTGGACCAGCTGGGCCTGGACAAATTCCATTGGGTCGGCACCTCCATGGGTGGTGCCATCGGGCTGGTGGCCGCGGCGGGTGCCCTGCGCGAGCGCATCACACGTCTGGTCATGAACGACATGGGTCCCAAGGTGGCGGCTTCGGCGCTGCAGCGCATACGCAGTTACGCCGGCAACCCGTCCGCATTTGCCACCGTGTCCGAGCTGGAGCAGTACTTCCGTAGCGTGTACAAGCCGTATGGTTTTTTGACCGACGCACAGTGGCGCCGGCTCACCGAAACGTCCACGCGCCGCCTGCCCGACGGCCGCGTAACCCCGCACTACGACCCGGCCATGGTGCAGCAATTCGTCAACTACCCGCACGACCATGACCGGTGGACGGAGTACGACAGCCTGGCCATTCCCGTGTTGTGCCTGCGCGGCATCGACTCCGATCTGCTGGAGGCCGACACCGCGGCGCAGATGGCATTGCGCGGCCCGCGCGCGCAGGTCGTCACGATTGCCGGCTGCGGGCACGCGCCTGCGCTCAATGTGCCGGACCAGCTGGAGTTGGTAGCAAACTTTCTCAGCGCCTGACACGGGCGGCAAAGCTGTCACTCCTGCGACCCGGTGCGGTACGATTCCAGGGTGCCCCGCAAGATCAAAGCTCCGCCATTAGTTCCTTCTCCCAAGGCATTGGAAAAGGCCTTGGAGCAATCCGCAAAGCAAGCCAAAAGGATGGCTGACGCTTTTGGTCTCACAGTTCCTGGTATAAAAACCAGAACTGGCAGCGGTACGGCAAAGGCAGGTTGACAAACAACGCGCGACAAGGGCAGGCCGCCTAGTCCGGGCAAGCCTCCTGGCGCATCGGTTAACGGGCGACTCTTTTGAGCCGTATGTATACGTGCAGCATCGCGGTTCCATCCGGCCTGGGGGTTGGCACGTCTTTGACCTCCAGGTAACTCAGGCTACGTACCAAACGGCTCCGGTGTCTTACGCTCATCAAAGC
>JANLPN010000038.1:0-11822 GCA_031367285.1 Betaproteobacteria bacterium
GCCGTCATGGCGTTGAGCACACCCATGGGCATCTGGTACACCGGATGCAGGATGCCATCGATACGGAAACGGATCACACCCTGCTCGCGGCGCGGCTCCAGGTGGATGTCGCTGGCGCGCTGGTCAAAGGCGTATTGCCACAACCAGTCCACCACCTGCACCACGCCCTGGTCGTTGGCGTCAAGCTGCTTGTTGGTCTTGCCCAGCTCCACCAACTGCTCGAAACTCGCACCACCCGTGCTACCCCCCGACTTCATGGCGGAGCGCACCGATTTTGCCAACGCAAAAAATTCGGCCGTAAAGCGTGCAATCTCCTGCGGGCTGGCGACGACCCGCCGCACACTGCGGCGCGACTGGCGCTCAACCTCGGCCACCCAGTCGGTGATGAAAGGTTCTGCAGTGGCGACCACCACTTCGGTCGGGGTCACCTGAACCGGCAACACGCGATGGCGCTCGGCATATCCGGCGCTCATCATGTCCGCCACCTTACCTACGTCCACGCGCAAGGGGTCGATACGCAGATATTCCAGCCCGGCACGCCCGGCCAGCCACTGCGTCAGCGACTCGATGTCGAGCGCTCGGCCGTCGCTGGCGCGGCGCATGGACACGCTGGCCAGGCGGACCAGCGGATGTTGGGCGCTCTCGGCCTGCGAACAGCGTGTAATCGTGCGCTGCGCCTCGTCGTCAGCGATTACGCCGTCGGCGCGCAGCCAGCCAACCAGGCTGCGCCAGTCTACCGGCCCCGAGTGGGCGCCTTTTGCAGCGGATTTCGCCTTGGTGACCGCGGTCATGGGCTCGTCACGCGGCCAGCGGCTTGAGCACGCGCGTCCACTGCGCGGCCGGCAGGCCCCACTGTTTTTCAATTTTGTCCGCGCGTTCCAGCCAAACCGCGCGCGCAGGGCGCGCTGGCCGCCGCTGCGCCAGCACTACGGTATTACCCTCGCGCGTGGCCTTGAACGGCCAGATAGCATCGCGTCCGAACGCCGCCGCTATTTTTTCCACGCTGCGCGGGTAACTCGACGCGCGGCCAAACAGGTTTACTGTCATGCAACCGTCCTCGGTCAGCAAGCGACGGCAATCGGCGTAAAAGGCTTCGCTGTCCAGCACCGGTGCCGCGGCATCATGGTCGTACAGATCGACTTGCAGCGCGTCCACCGTAGCCCACCATTTCGGGTTGCGAATTTCCTGCGCCGCATCCGCCAGCACCACCTGCAGGCGGGCGTTGTCGGCCGGCAGCTTGAACCAGCCACGGCAGGCTAGCAGAACCTTGGGATTGATCTCGATCACCGAGGTGTGCATGCGCAACACCTTGTGACAGTACTTGGTCAGCGACCCAGCCCCCAGGCCGAGCTGCAGCGCTCGGCGTTTGTCCACCGTGGCGGGATCCACGAACAGCAGCCAGGCCATCATGCGCTGGATGTACTGGTGCACCAGCACCTGGGGCGAGTCGATCAGCATCGATCCCTGTATCCAGATCGAATCCAGATGCAGGTGGCGAATGGCGCCTTCGTCAGAAAAATGCACGTCGGGAAGCAGGGCGGTGTCGGTCGATGCCATGGCGCGTTATACCAGCAAGCCGCGCAGCTTTGGCAAGGCGGCGCAGGCATTGTCCAGGGTGGCCCGCGCCAACTCCTCGGGTGCCATGTTGCGCAAGCCGGCGACCAGATGGCCAATACGGGGCAATTCGGCAGGTTCGTTGCGGGCTTGCGGCTCGCCACCGGCGCGTTCGGCAGCGGTCTTGTAAAGCCAATGCGGCGGGATGTCGGGTGCATCGGTCTCCAGCACCAGCGCGGCCAGCGGCAAGCTGCTTGCAAGGCGGCGCAACTGCAGGGCCCGCTCAAAGGTCACGGCACCGCCAAAACCCAGCTTGAGACCCAGCTTGATAAATTCCGTCGCCTGCTGAGAGCTGCCGCCAAACGCATGGGCGATGCCGCTCCATGGCGCTCCGGCAACTGCCGCCGCGCGCAAACCACGCAGCAGCCGGTCAGCCGAGCGACGCACATGCAGAACCACCGGCAGACCGTACTTGCGCGCCAGCTTGAGCTGCGCCAGGTAAAAAAACTCCTGGCGTTCGCGCAGCGGGCTCAGACACAACTCCGGCACAAAAAAATCGAGCCCGATTTCGCCCACCGCAACCAGCCTGGGGTCGTTGATCGACGCGGCCAGTTGCCGGTCGAGCTCGCACAGATCGGTCTCCTGGGCCCGTTTCACATAGAGCGGGTGGATGCCCAGCGCGTAACTGTCGCCTCCCGCACGGGCCAACGCACGCACGTTCTCGAAGTTGGCCACCTCCACCGCAGGCAGAACACAATGGACGACGCCGGCTGCCGCGGCGCGGGCGCGTACCTCGGCAGGGTGGGGCAGGAAGTCCGGCGCGTCGAGGTGGCAGTGGGTATCGATCCAGCGGCTCATATAGGGAAAATACTATAGGCCGCGACGCGGCGATGACTTGTACCTGCCACACATACGCGTTATTCTGAATGTGTGTGATGGCGCTTATTTTCGCCTTCCATGTCCTGCGTCCGGCATTTTTCACCTTAATATCCGTTCATACAAACCAAAAGGAAATCCCATGTCACGTCATTCATTGAGCGCATTGGCCGCCGCAACCGTGGCCTTGTGTGGCGCGCAAAGCGCGCTGGCCCAGTCGGCCGCATTGATAGCCGCCGCCAAGGCCGAGGGCCAGCTAACTGTGATCGCGCTGCCGCACGACTGGTGCGGCTACGGCGCCGTGATTGAAGGCTTCAAGGCCAAATACGGGCTCAAGATCAACGAACTCAACCCGGACGCCGGCTCGGGCGACGAAATTGAGGCTATCAAGGCCAACAAGGACAACAAGGGCCCGCAGGCGCCTGACACCATCGACGTAGGCCTGTCGTTTGGCCCGCAAGCCAAGGCAGCCGGACTGATTCAGCCTTATAAAGTGTCCACTTGGGCAACTATTCCAGACTCCGCCAAAGACGCTGACGGGTTCTGGTACGGCGACTACTACGGCGTGTTGACGTTCCAGGTCAATACCGATGTGATCAGCAAGGTTCCCGCCGACTGGAACGACCTGCTAAAACCCGAATACAAAAATGCAGTCGCGCTCGCTGGCGATCCGCGTACAGCCAACCAGGCGATCCAGGGCGTTTTTGCCGCGGGGCTGGGCTTGTCGGGTGGTGACGTCTCGAAGGCCGGCGCCGCAGGCCTGAAGTTTTTCTCCGACCTGAACAAGGCGGGTAACTTCGTGCCGGTGATCGGCAAGGCCGCCTCGTTTGCGCAGGGCGCCACGCCCATCATCATTCGCTGGGACTACAACGCTCTGGCGGACCGCGACACACTCAAAGGCAATCCCAAGGTCCAGGTGGTCGTGCCCAAGACGGGTGTAGTGGCCGGTGTATACGTACAAGCCATCAGCGCCTACGCACCGCATCCGAACGCGGCGAAATTGTGGATGGAGTACTTGTATTCCGACGAAGGGCAACTCGCATGGTTGAACGGTTATTGCCATCCGATCCGCTTTAACGACCTGGTAGCAAAGAACAAGATTCCAAAAGCCATGCTCGACAAGTTGCCCCCGGCCGACAGTTATGCAAAAGCACTGTTCCCCACGCTGGACCAGCAGGCCGCCTACAAGGAAGTGATCACCAAGCAATGGGACCAAGTGGTTGGCGCCAGCGTAAAGTAAGCGTCGGCAGCTGAATCAGGAGTTCGTAATGCGGGCATGGCCGGGAGGTTCATGCCCGCATTGTTTGCGGTATGGCCTGCTCGGAAGTCCGTACCGATGACAGTTGACTTGTACGTTCAAAGGCTTTGACTCCATGAGTAGCCCAACGGGTACCATCGCTCCCCAGCCCCGGTTACCCTCGCCTGCTGAGGGTGGCGAGCGCGCCCATAACTGGAATTGGCTGGGTATCCTGCCATTTTTTGCCTTCGCGCTGCTATTCCTGATTCTGCCGACCAGTTACCTGATGGTGGGGGCATTTCAGAACCCCGCCGGAGATTTCACGTTGGCAAACATCCGCGGCTTGTTCGAAGCCAATGTGTTGAGCGCCTACTGGATCAGCTTCCGTATCAGCGCCGCGTCCGCCATTGGTGGCGGGCTGCTTGGTTTTCTGCTGGCCTGGGCTGCGGTGCTAGGCAAATTGCCGGAATGGATTCGCCCCACGCTGATGACGTTTTCTGGCGTGGCATCCAACTTTGCCGGAGTGCCGCTCGCCTTCGCATTCCTGGCGACCTTGGGGCGGGTCGGGCTGGTGACCGTGTTGCTCAAGAAATTCTTTGGCATTGACCTCTATGCGACGGGCTTCACCGTGCTGAGTTTTGCCGGCCTGACCCTGACCTATCTGTATTTCCAGATCCCGTTGATGGTGCTGATCGTCACCCCCGCGCTGGAAGGGTTGAAACGCGAGTGGCGAGAGGCCTGCGATTGCCTGGGCGGTACGGCCTACCACTACTGGCGCTACGTGGCCCTGCCAGTGTTGTGGCCCAGCATCCTGGGTGCCATGCTGCTGCTTTTCGCCAATGCGTTCGGTGCCGTGGCAACGGCTTATGCGTTGACGGGTAGTTCACTCAATATCGTGCCGATACTGCTGTTCGCGCAGATCCGGGGCGACGTATTGCACAACCCGAACCTGGGTTACGCACTGGCGCTGGGCATGATTGTGATCACCGGCGTTTCCAACGCAGGCTATATGTGGCTGCGCGGCAAGTCGGATCGGGGACGGACATGAAATCCACTTCGCGTCTTGGGGCCTGGATCGCCATTTTGGTGGGTGCCAGTTATTTCCTCATCCCGCTGATCGGCACCTTCGAGTTCAGCCTGCGCATGAAACGCGGGGAATACAGTTTCGAAGCCTACCGGGTCGTGTTCGCCGACCCGCAGTTTCAGGCCACGTTTGGCTACTCCATCCTGATGGCCGTGGTCACCATCATCGTCGGCATATTGCTCGTTGTCCCAACCGCTTACTGGGTACAGCTGCGCTTGCCCAAACTGCGTCCGGTGGTGGAGTTCATCACGCTGTTGCCGCTGGTGATTCCCGCCATCGTGATCGTGTTCGGCTACCTGCGCATCTTCAACAGCAGCTCGTTCATACCCTTGACCGGCAGCGAACGTGCCACCGACTTCCTGCTGATCTGCAGCTATGTCACCTTGTCGCTGCCTTACATGTATCGGTCGGTGGACACCGGTTTGCGCGCGATCGACGTGCGTACCCTCACCGAGGCGGCGGAGGCGCTCGGCGCCGGGCGCTTCACCATATTGCTCAAGGTAATTTTCCCGAACATCACCTCCGCCATTTTATCGGGCGCGTTCCTGACTTTTGCGGTCGTGATCGGCGAGTTCACCATGGCCAGCCTGCTGAACCGGCCGGCTTTCGGGCCGTACCTGCAACTGGTCGGCGCCAACCGTGCCTATGAACCCTCTGCACTGGCCGTGATTGCCTTTCTCATCACCTGGGCCTCGATGGGCCTGATCCAGGTGTTTGGCCGCAACGCCAGCGCCATGCGTGCCGAGGTCGGCAAAAAGCCCTGAAGGAAACACGAACGATGGCTTTCCTTGAAATATCCGGCCTGAAAAAAGCCTTTGGCAGCCAGACCGCGGTGCATGACTTCGCCATGAACATCGAGCGCGGCGAGTTCGTCACCTTCCTCGGCCCCTCGGGTTGTGGCAAGACGACGATCCTGCGCATGCTGGCAGGCTTCGAGTCGCCGTCGGCGGGTGTCATCAAATTCGACGGGCGCGATGTAACCTGGTTGCCCACCAACCAGCGCAGCATCGGCATGGTGTTCCAGTCGTATGCGCTGTTCCCTAACATGACGGTGGCGGGCAATATCGGCTTTGGCCTCAAGGTGGCAAAGATGCTGCCCGAGCAGATCAGCGCACGCGTGGACGAAATGCTCAAGCTGATCAAGCTGACGCCGCTTGCAGGGCGTTATCCATGGCAGTTGTCCGGTGGCCAGCAGCAACGGGTCGCTTTGGCGAGGGCGCTGGCCAACAAGCCGCAGGTGCTGTTGCTGGACGAGCCCCTTTCCGCCCTTGACGCCAAGATTCGCGTATCCCTGCGCGAGGAAATACGCGCTCTGCAGCGCGAGTTGGGCATCACCTCGATCTTCGTCACCCACGACCAGGAAGAGGCGCTGTCAATCTCCGACCGGATCGTGGTGCTGAACGAAGGCCGGGTGGAACAGATCGGTACGCCGTCCGAGGTCTACAACTTCCCGCGCACCCGTTTTGTGGCCTCGTTCGTCGGCACCCTCAATCTCCTGTCTGGCGTAGTAGTCGACACGGCAAGCGGCCGGATCACTGTGGGCAACCAGCAATTGGTGACCTCGCATGCCATGGCGGGGGCCAGCGCCGGCCAAACGCGGGCGCTGGCGATCCGGCCCGAGGCCATGGTGTTTGAAGCCCCGCAGCCGGGCCGCAATTCGCTGGCAGCGACGGTCGAAGAAGTGAATTTTCTGGGTGCCATCGTGCGAATCCGTGCCCGGCTGGAGGGGGCCGTGGTCTCGCTGGATGTTTTCAACGACCCCAACCAGACTCTGCCGCGGCGCGGTGCTCAGGTCACACTGGGGTTTTCCCGCGAAAACCTGCTGGTGCTGGAGTAACCGCGTGAAAACCCGCGCCACCATGGTTGCCGCAGTGCTTGCGTTCGGGCTGGCAGCGCCAGCATGGGCGCAGGACAAGACACTGCGCCTGCTGACCTGGGCCGACTACGTGCCGGCCGAAGTGAAAGCTGCGTTCGAGAAGGAAACCGGCTACAAGGTCGAAGTCACCCTGGCCGGCAACGACGAAATGGTGGCCAAGCTGCGTGCATCGGACAAGTCGGGTTTTGACCTGGCGCAGCCCTCTTTGGACCGCATCAATGCAGTGCAACAGGATCTCAGGCTCTACAAGCCGATCGACCTGGGCAAGGTCAAGGTGGAGTTGTTCATTCCGTCCCTGCTGGCCGCCGCGAAAAAAAATTCCAGCTTGCAAGGCAAGGTGTATGGCCTGCCCCACGTCTGGGGAACCGACGGCCTGGTGGTCAATACCAAGGCGGCGAAGATCAGCAACTACCCCGACTTGTGCAATGCCAAGTACAAGGGCAAGACCGCCGTGCGTTTGCGGCGCCCTACCCTGCTTGCGTTTGCCTTTGCGTCCGGCAAGGACCCGTTCGCGTTGTATGACAAGCCCAAGGCCTACAGCGCATTGATGGACGAAGTGGGCAAGACACTGCTGGCCTGCAAAGCCAACCTTGGTTTCTGGGACAACAAG
The DNA here is from genome assembly GCA_031367285.1 of Betaproteobacteria bacterium. GTDB lineage: Bacteria > Pseudomonadota > Gammaproteobacteria > Burkholderiales > Burkholderiaceae_C > CAISIP01. The sequence goes on from JANLPN010000038.1 coordinate 7,238, forward strand.
GAGCAGTTGCTCAACAACCTGCGCGTGGACCAGCTGGTCGGCGCCATGATGTGGGACACGGGTGGATGGAAACTGAATAACGAGCGGGCCACCATCCAGTACATCGCACCGAAGTCCGGCGCGCTGGGCTGGATGGACACCTTCGCGATTCCGTCCGCGGGCAAAAACGATGAAGCCGCCTACGCCTGGATCAACTTCAATATGCGCCCGGACGTCGCGGCCAAAGTCGCCGCGAGCACCGGTAACCTGACGGCCTCCAAGGGCGCCGACAAACTCATGGAGGCAAAATTCCAGGCGCAGTTTGCGGCCAGCTTCCCCGGCACCGCGCTGGACAATATCAAGTGGTACCCGGCCGTGCCCAACGGCATTGAGGAGATCGATGGCCGGGTCCTGGAGCGCATCAAGTCCGGTAGTTGAGGCCAGGCCCCGCACATACGTCCGCCCATCACACATGGCGTGCATGCACATAGGGGATTTCAGGCTCCCCGGCCAACCTGCAATGTGCACGGATGCGTGAACCGTGATACCGTTCATTTATTGCAGCTACACAAGGTGACCCGATGCGCAGGCCCGCCCTTTACAGCAGCTCCAGCCCCCTTTCCAGCCCTCCCAATGGGGCCACCAGCCCTGCGCCAACGGCCGCTGGCGCGGCAGTGTCCGCGGCAAGGGCCAGGCGGCACTGGACGCCTTCCGCGTCCGACCCGCGCGTCTTATGGGCGGCCATCAGCTTGCTGGCCATCATGCTGCTGGTTGTTGCCGCTCTGCAGTTGCGGCCTGCAGCGCACAAACTGACCCAGGAAGACATTGACGCGGCGGTCCTAAAAACCCTCGAGACCGCCACACTTCCGTCGCCATCGGCCAAGGCCTACGAGAAAATTGCACCCTCCATCGTGCGGGTCACGAGCTACGAAAAGGGCGTGAACGGGCGCGACGAGATAGAAACCGGTGTCGGCACCGGCGTGGTCATCGTCGACAAAGGCATCATCCTGACAAATCTGCACGTGGTGAATGGCGCCGAGGTGATCAAGGTGACATTTGCCGACGGCCTGGAGTCCGTGGCTTTCATAAAAAGCGTGCAGCCGCAAGACGATCTGGCGGTATTGCAGGCCCGTACCATCCCCGATGACATGATCGCCGCCACCATGCGCTCCACCCAGGACCTTGCGCCCGGCGACCAGGTGGTGGCGGTGGGCTACCCCTTCGGCATCGGCCCCTCGGCCTCCTCGGGCATCGTATCGGGCCTCAAGCGGGCCTTTCGCTCACCCGAGGGCAAGCAGGAAATGACCAACCTGATCCAGTTCGACGCCGCTGCCAACCCCGGCAATTCGGGCGGGCCGCTGGTAACCATGGACGGCGAGGTGGTGGGCATAGTCACCGCCATATTGAACCCCGGCCACCAGCGCACTTTCATCGGTATCGGTTTTGCCGTACCGATTGAAAACGCGGCCTCGGCCGCCGGACTGCACCCATTCTGAACCCTAGCTGCCGAGACCTTGACCGGGCATCGCCAAGCCAAGCAACAGCACGCTCTTTCCCCAACTGAAAAAGAGGCATGACCATGGACCAGACTCCCGGCGCGTCAAACGGCAACACCGCCGAACTGATGGAGCAGATACTCTACGAGGTAAAACGCGTCGTGGTCGGGCAGGACCGTTTTCTGGAGCGCGTCATGGTGGCCATGCTGGCCCAGGGCCACCTGCTGGTGGAGGGTGTCCCCGGCCTGGCCAAGACGCTGACCGTCAAGACCCTCGCCAATACCGTGCGTGGCAGCTTCAAACGTATCCAGTTCACGCCCGACCTGGTGCCCGCAGATTTGGTGGGCACCCGTATCTACAACCAGAAAACCGGCGAGTTGGGTACCTCACTGGGCCCGGTGTTTACCAACCTGCTGCTGGCGGACGAAATCAACCGCGCTCCGGCCAAGGTGCAAAGCGCCCTGCTCGAGGTGATGCAGGAGCGCCAGGTCACGATTGCCGGAGAAACCCACCGCGTACCTTCACCGTTTCTGGTTATGGCGACCCAGAATCCGATCGAGACCGAAGGCACCTATCCGCTGCCGGAAGCGCAGGTGGACCGCTTCATGATGAAGGTGCTGGTGGACTATCCCACCGACGAAGAAGAGTTCGTCATCGTGCAACGTGTTACCGGGCCTGCGGTTGCGGTCACTGCCGTGGCGACCACCGAACAGCTGGCCGAACTGCAGCATGCCTGCCGTCAGGTGTATGTGGACCCATCGCTGATCCAGTACGCGGTGCGGCTGGTCTCGGCCACGCGCACGCCCGAGAAACACGACCTCAAAGACCTGCGCCGTTTCATCACCTATGGCTGCAGCCCGCGCGCCACCATCAACCTGACCGAGGCCGCGCGCGCGCTGGCCATGCTGCGCGGGCGCAGCTACGTGTTGCCCGAGGACATGAGCGATCTGGTGCCCGACGTGTTCCGGCACCGCCTGGTACTGTCGTACGAGGCACTGTCCGAAGGGCTCACCGCCGACGCGGTAATTGGCAAGATCATGGCCAAGATACCGGCTCCGGCCAAACCTCTGGAACACGAAAAACTGGCGGCCTGACGCAGCGCCATGTTCGGCCTTTTCAGAAAACGAAAAACGGCAGCGGCACCGCGGGCCGCAGCCATGGCGGCCATGCCCGCTTCCAGTGCCGAACATGTATTGCGGCGGCTTGAATGGACCGTGATCCGGCGCCTGGACGGCTTGCTGCAGGGCGACTACCGGACTTTGATGCGCGGTGCCGGCCTGGACCTGGCCGACCTGCGCGAATACCAGCACCACGACGACGTGCGCCACATCGACTGGAACGTCACGGCGCGGCTGCAAATACCGCATGTGCGGGTGTTTACCGAAGACCGCGAGATGGCGGCCTGGTTCCTGCTGGACCTGAGCCCCTCGGTGGATTTTGGCTCGACTGACCAGCGCAAACGCAATGTGTCGGCCGAGTTCGTGGCCGTGCTGGCGCGGCTGCTCACACGCCATGGCAACCGCGTCGGCGCATTGCTCTATGGGTCGGGCGTTGACACCGTGATGCCGGCGCGTGGCGGCCGGCTGCATGTGTTGCAACTTCTTCATGCCATGCAAACACGCCCGCTGGCGCCCGAATCGGGGGGCACCAGGCTGCATGAGCTGTTGCAGGCTGCCGCCAACACCGTACGTCGGCGTTCCACCGTGTTTGTGGTGTCGGACTTCATCAGCGAGCCGGGGTGGGAAAAGCCGCTGGGCCTGCTGGCGCAACGCCATGAGGTGGTGGCTGTGCGGCTGCTGGACCCGATGGAACTGGAACTGCCCGATCTGGGCCTGATTCCGATACGCGACGCCGAAACCGGCGAGCAACTTCTGGTTGACACCCACGACGCGGGTTTTCGCAAGCGGTTTGCGCGCGTGGCGGCGCAACGCGAGGCCGACTTGCGCCAAACCCTGGTGCGGGCCGGTGTCGACACGCTGGAGTTGTCCACGGATGGAGATCTGGTGCAGGCGGTGATGCGTTTTGCCGAGTTGCGCAAACGCCGCAGCCGCCTGTCGGGCGCGGGCGCCATACCGGCGCATCTTCGGGCCGTGGCCTAAACGGGGAGAGCACTGCATGAACATTCCCATGACCTTCCTGTGGCCACAATTCCTGTGGCTGCTGCTGGCCGTGCCGCTGCTGGTGGTGGTCTACCTCTGGCTGCTGCGGCGCAAGAAGAAACTGACGCTGCGTTATGCCAGCCTGTCGATCGTCAAGGAGGCCATGGGCACCGGCATGAGCTTTCGCCGCCACGTGCCGCCGGTGTTGTTCCTGCTGGCCATCGCCGCCATGCTGGTGGCCGCGTCGCGGCCGTTTGCCGTCATCACGCTGCCCTCGACCCAGGAGACGATTATTCTGGCCATGGACGTCTCGGGCAGCATGCGTGCCACCGATGTCAAACCCAATCGCCTGGTGGCGGCGCAAAACGCGGCCAAGGCTTTTTTGGCCGACCTGCCGCGCAACGTCAAGGTGGGCATCGTCGCATTCGCGGGCTCGGCACAAGTGGTCCAGCCTGCTACCCTCAGCCGCGAAGACCTGGTGGCGGCGATAGACAAGTTCCAGATGCAGCGCGCCACGGCCATAGGCAGCGCCATCGTGGTGTCGCTGGCGGAGTTGTTTCCGGAAGAAGGCATCGACCTGTCCGCCATTACCTACGGCAGCGGCAAACCGCGTGGCATTCCGATCGACCAGGCCAAAAAGGAAAAGAAGGAGTTCAAACCAGTGGCGCCGGGCTCCTACAACTCCGCCGCCATCATCCTGCTTACCGACGGACAACGCACCACTGGCGTGGACACTATGGAAGCAGCCAAGATGGCGGCCGATCACGGCGTGCGCATCTACACCGTAGGCGTAGGCACCGTGGACGGCGAGACAATAGGGTTTGAAGGCTGGTCGATGCGGGTGCGGCTCGACGAGGCCACCCTCAAGGCCGTGGCCACCGCGACGCAGGCCGAGTACTTTTACGCCGGTACCGCCGAGACGCTCAAAAAGGTCTACGAGAAACTCAGTTCGCGCCTGACGGTGGAGAAAAAGGAAACCGAAGTCTCGGGACTGCTGGCCCTGGTTGCCGC
>JANLPN010000067.1:0-1797 GCA_031367285.1 Betaproteobacteria bacterium
TGACAAGGTTGACCAGTGTCCAAAGGCCACTGGAACACCCGCCGTGAGGCGCTCCGGCGCGCGAAACCACGGCACGTAGCCATCGGGTGCCGCGCCCGCGCTTTCGGTGCTGGTGAATTCCATCTCCCCGCTCGAGGTGCAAAAGCGCAGCCGGGTGAGCGCGTTGACAATCACCCGCAAGCGGTCGGCGCCGCGCAAATCCCCGCACCATTGGGCCGGGGTGTTGCCGTACATGGCCATGAGGAATTCCTTGAGTGCCGGGCCGCGCAACGCTTGCTCGACCTCACGGGCAAGCGACAAGGTGGTGCCTACCGTCCACTGCGGAAGCACGCCAGCGTGAACCATCAACCAGCCGTGCGCTTGAATCGCCATGGGCCGGTGGCGCAACCACGTCATCATCTCAACGGCGTCCGGCTCCAGCAGCACTTTCTGCGCGGTGTCACGGCGACCGGGCGGGCGCGCCCCTTGCCACATGGCCAGCAGGTGCAGGTCGTGGTTGCCCAGCAGGCACTGCGCCGCCTCGCCCAGCCCCGACAGCTGGCGCAGCACGCCCAGCGAGTCCGGTCCGCGATTGACCAGGTCACCCAGCAGGTACAGGGTGTCGCGGCTCGGCGAAAAATCAATCTTCTCCAGCAGACGCTGAAAGGGCAGATGGCAACCCTGCAGGTCGCCGATACAGTAAAGTGACATGCTGTTCATTCTGCCTTCGTATCCATGACTTTCCTGCTGATTGCCTTCCTGACCTTGCTTAACGGGGTTTTTGCCATGTCGGAACTGGCTCTCGCATCAAGCCGCAAGGCCAGGCTCGGCGCCATGGCCGAATCAGGCGACAAAGGGGCCCAGGCGGCACTTACCCTGCTGGAGAATCCGACCCAGTTTCTGTCTTCCGTGCAGGTGGGCATCACCTCGATAGGCATGATCAACGCCATCATCGGCGAGGCGGCTTTCAGCGACGGGCTGTCGCTCTGGCTGCAAAGCTGGGGCGCCTCGCACCGTGCCGCCGACATCTCGGCCACCGCGCTGGTGGTGACCCTCATCACCTACATCACCATCGTCTTTGGCGAACTGGTGCCCAAGCGCATCGGCCAGCTTTACCCCGAGACCGTGGCGCGGCTGGTGGCGCGGCCCATGATGTGGGTGGCCACTGTCGCCAAGCCCTTTGTCCGGTTGTTGGCTATTAGCACCCACACCGTGCTCAAGCTGTTGCAGGTCGACAACACGCGTCAACGCGTCGTGACCGAGGAAGAAATCGCCGCCAGCCTGGAAGGCGGCGTGGACGCCGGTCTGATCGAGGAACACGAGCACCAGATGGTGCAAAACGTGTTTCTGCTCGATGACCGCTTGCTGACCTCTTTGATGCTGCCGCGCTCCGACATCGAATGGCTCGATGCCAACGACACGGTGGCGCAGGCCATCGACAAGGCAGGCGCCACCGGCCACTCGTGGTACCCGGTGTGCCGCGGCAGCCTCGACGATGTGGTGGGCGTGGTTCATGTCGCCAAACTGCTGGCCTTGCGCGGGCTGATTCAACCTGAGTCCACCAGCCCGGGCGCTGCTTCGCCGCTGGTGGACCGTATTGGCAGCCATGCCATTGCGGCCGTGTTTGTGCCCGAAACCCTCACCGGCATGGAGCTGATCGAGCAGTTTCGCGCGCGCTCCACCCGCATCGTGTTTGTGGTCGATGAATACGGCGTGGTGCAGGGGCTGATGACGCCCATGGACATGCTGGAGGCCATCACCGGCGAGCTGCAACCCGGCGCTCAGGTCGATGCCTGGGCGACTCCGCGCGAAGACGGC
>JANLPN010000069.1:0-2258 GCA_031367285.1 Betaproteobacteria bacterium
CCCTCCCACGCCGCTCTATGCGGCTCGCCAAAACGCCTCTCGTATTCCGCATACGCCTCGTAAATCTCTTCACCGCTCTTGTCCGGGTGGTAGTTCAGCGTAAAAAGCATGCTGCCGAAAGTGACGGTTTCGTTCGGGTCCAGCACCAGCGATGTCTGGAAATGGGCGATGGCTTCGTCCAGCCGGCCCTGCATCAGCAGGATGATCGCCTGGTTGGTATGGGCGGCTGTGAACTGGGGGTTGATCGCCAGCGCCCGCAACGCGGCAACTTCGGCCTCGCGCAAGCGGCCCTGGCCCTTCAGGTTGCCGGCAAGGTTATTCCATACCTCGACCGCCGACGGATCAATCGCCAGCGCACTGCGGTAGTCGGCCTCGGCGTCCGCCAGTTTGCCCAGCTCCGCCAGGTAGTTGCCACGCTTGAAATAGGCCAGGCAGGTGTTTTCGGTAACGTCCACCGCGTTGCGGAAACTCACTTCGGCCTCGGCACGGCGCCCTTGCTGTTGGAGGCAGCGGCCCAGGTTGATCCATGCGTCGGTGGATGTGCGGTCTATGCGCAGCAGGCTGCGCCAGACCGATTCGGCCTCGACCAGAAGGCCTGCCTGCTGCAACAGGGCGCCCAGGCTGGCGTGTGGTGCATCGAAATCGGGCTTGATGCGGATCGCTTCACGGTAACTGTTCTGTGCGTCGGCGATACGGCCTTGCCGCAACAGCGTGTTGCCCAGGTTATGCGTGGCTTCGGCGTCCTGCGGATTCGCGGCCAGCACGGCGCGGTAAACCGACTCGGCCTCCATCACCAAGCCCTGCTTTTCGAGCGCCAGCGCAAAGTTGAACCGGGCTTCGAAATCATCCGGCAGCAGTTGCACCGCGCGGCGTTTGGCCGCAAGCGCCTGCTCCAGCTTGCCCTGCTTTTGCAACATGGCGCCGAGCAGCTTCCAGCTATAGCCGTGGCGCGGATAACGCCCGGTCAAAGCTTGTGCGGCCTGTTCGCCTTCCACAAATCGGCCCTGGTTGAACATGGCTACCAGCGTGCCCATCATCTCGGGAGCGGGAACACTTTGCGCGGCACCTTCACCGGTATCAGCCGCCCAGCGCTGGAACATCTGCAAGTAGGCCTGCTCGACCTTGCGCGTAAAGCCCACCTCGTCCATGAGCCGGCTCATCCGCATCCTCTGGCGCAGCGTGCTGCGGGTGTGGGCCAGCTTGTCCCAGTCACTTGCCAGCTCCACCACCTTGTCCACATACTCCTGCTCCGTAGTGGCTATCCACCCCGGCTCCCCCAGCGCCTGCAGTATCGCGCTGCCTATGCGCCCCACACTGGGCCGGCTTTGCAGCGTCACGTACGGCAGCCCCATGTACAGGGTCTCGAACAAGGTCGTGCCCGAGTTGTGCGGGAAACAGTCCAGCCCGATGTCGATTCCCCGCAGCACGTCCCACGGCGGGCTGTGGCAGCCTATGTGCAGTCTGTCTCTGCTTATGCCGTGGGCTTCGAACTTCTGTACCGCCGCCTCCTGCACCGTGGCGTCTTTGTACGAGCCGCTGTCTATGACCAGCTGTGCGTCCGGGATTCTCTTGAGTATGTCGGCCCACACCCGGATCGTGTGCTGGTTGACCCGCACGCCACGCGTCAGCGTGCCCAGCGTGATGTAGCCGCGTTGTTTGGCCGGCAATTCGTTGACTTCTCCCATGCCCGGCCCTGGGCGGTAGACGGCGTAGCTGCTGTCTTTGAGCCGCCACGGTTCTTCGGAGAACAGGTGTTCGCTGCCCACCGGTACGCTGGCCTCGTCCGTGAGGTAGTAGTCTATGGCCCGCAATCCCGTGGTGTAGCCGTAGCCCATCCAGCTTAATGACACCGGCGCCGGCTTTCTGGCAAATACCCCCAGCCGGTTGCCCGCGGTGTGCCCGGCCAGATCGACCAGGATGTCTATGCCGTCGGCGCGTATGCGCTGGGCCAGCGCAACGTCTGCCATGCCCCGGGTGGGTACCCAGTGCTGCACGTAGCCCTTGTACCTGGCCGTGACCGCGTCCTCATTGGTGAGGTCGGCATAGGCATACACCTCCACCACGTCCGCATCGTGGTGCGATAACAAGGGCTCCATGAAGAAGGTGCACGAGTGGCTGCGAAAGTCCGGCGATACGTAGCCCACTTTAAGTTTGCGACTCACCTCCCGGTCGTTCCCGTGCCCCTCCCACGCCGCTCTATGCGGCTCGCCAAAACGCCTCTCGTATTCCGCATACGCCTCGTAAATCTCTTCACCGCT
>JANLPN010000074.1:0-11267 GCA_031367285.1 Betaproteobacteria bacterium
GGCACCATGACGTCCCGGTCCCACGCCATTGGGTGCAGTTCGGCCGGCACGGCGCCGTCCGCGGTGCACTCGGGCAAGGTGTGTTGGTTTCCGGGATGCAGCATGGGGAGCCTTGGTGGACAGGGTGGACAAGTTCAGCTATTGACCGTGATGTGGTTGTCCCGGACAACTTTTCCAAAGGTTTCAAAATCGCGCGCCACAACGTCGCGCAGCAGGGAGGGCGGGCCTTCCACTGTTTCCAGGTACGAGGTCGCGGCGATTTTGCGCAGGTTGGTGTCGCTGGCCAGGACGTGATTTATCTCGCGGTTTAGCCTGGCCACGATGTCTGCCGGTGTGCCGGTGCGGGCGGTAAACCCCATCCAGAACGGCACGATCAGGCCCGGTACCGTGTCTTCAAAAAGGGTGGCTACGTCGGGATAATCCGGCGAGCGCTTTTCACCCAGGCGTGCCAGCAGGCGCACTTTGCCGCTGGCGACAAAGGGCAGTGCCGCGGCCAGGCTACCGGCAATGGCGAAATCAGCGTCGCCGTTCACCACCGCCAGCATGGCGGGCGTGGGGCCGTTGAACGGTATGTGCACGATGTAGCTGCCGGTCTTGTTCTTTATCAATTCAATGGCCAGATGGGTGATGCTGCCCACGCCGGCGCTGGCAAAGTTCAGCCTGCCCGGATTGGCTTTGGCATAGGCGAAGAGCTCACGCGGCGTGTGTATCGGCAGTGCCGCATTCACCACCATGAAGCCGCCGGTGTTGACGATGCACAGGGCGATCGGGGCAAAGTCGTTTACCGGGTGGTAAGGCGCGGGCTTCTGGATCAGCGCCGTGATCACCTGGTTGCTGATGTAGGTGAACAGCAGCGTGTAGCCGTCGGCCGGCTCCTGCAACATGGCGCGTGTGCCGATCGAGCCGCCCGCGCCCGGCTTGTTGTCCACGATGATGGGCTGGCCGAGCTGCCTGGAAAGAGGCTCGGCAATCAGCCGGGCAAAGTTGGACGGCAGTCCACCGGCCGGGTCCGGCACGATCAGCCGGACCGGTTTGGCCGGGTACGTGCCTGGCGCGCTTTGCGCCTGTGCCGACAGCGTGCAGGGAATGGAGGCCAATGCGCCGAGCCTGATCAGCGCCTGCCTGCGGTTAGAGGTGGGCATGGTGTCTCCGTGGAGTCAAGTTGGCGCGTCGATACGCTGTCCGCGCGCAATGCGATGGCAATGTAGACCACTTCACCGGTGCTGGATACGGCAGCGGTGGAAAATCAGAGTTGCGTTATTGCGCAGGGTCACGCTTTGCGGAGTTCCTGAACAGTCCGCGGACTGCCGGTTTTTACGCATACGCGCAGCTGTCTGAAAGCGGTCTGGCGACAGCGTAGGCGCCGTCCTGGTAGATCAATGGCGACACCGCACCGGCCATCCGGACGCTGTCTACCTGGCCCAGAAAAATGCTGTGGGTGCCATGGCAAAACCGGTCCACCACGGTGCAAAACAGATTGGCCTGCGCATCGCGCAAAGCGGGCGACGCCTGTGCGTGGGTGTCCCATGCACCCACCGCAAAACGTGCTGCGCCGGTGAGCCGGCCGGAGAAGGCCTGCGCAACCAGCACCTGCCCGCTGGTGAGCAGGTTCACGCAAAAACTGCCGCCGGCACGCAGCGGGTTGTGCACCGACGCGCTCTGGTTGATACAGACCAGGACAGTTGCCGGGTCGGCACACACCGACGTCACCGCCGTGGCAGTCATTCCGTGCCACTGCCCCTTGTCGGCGCAGGTGACGACGCTGACCGTCGAGGCCAGGCGGCGCATGGCGGCGCGGAAGTCATTTTCAATCGCAAGTGTCTGTAGGGTCACGGTGGTATTCCCCGGTTCGGGTGCTTGCAGTCGGCGGATTTACGGCAGGCAGATGCAGCAAGATACCAGCCGGGGTGGACACCGCAAAGACACGGGATGACAAAGCAGACTTGCGTTATGCATGAAGCGCGCATGATGCGCGCAGGATTTCCGGTTTGGCACAACTGCTTTGGCAGCTGGCGTATTGATGCCTGGCTGGCCACCTTCTACATTGGCAGGACTTCACTTCGTGTACCCCCTCACCATGCCAAGCCCACTCCCTTCGCTACTCCCCCCGTCCGCAACGCGCAGTACAGCCCGCGGCATCTACCCGGATGGAAGTATTGACCCGAAAAAAGGCCCCCTGCTGGGGAGCCCCAACCGCCTAAAGCTGGCCGTTTTTTGCGCCAACACGGAACGCGGTACCACCGGGACGTTTGCCGAGGAGGCGTTGAAGCTCACCTGGCCCAACAGCCTGGCGATTGCACGCGCGGTGGACCAATCCGGCATCGAGGGCATCATCCCGCTGGCGCGTTGGCGCAAACCTAAAACCACCACGCCCGACGTGGACCGGATTTTCGAAACCTTTACCTGGGCCGCCGCGGTTGCGGCCGTGACCACCCGCGTGCAGGTATTTGGCACCTTCCACATGCCGTTCATCCACCCCGTGCTGGCCGCGAAATCGATTGCCACCATCGACCACATTTCCAACGGGCGGTTTGCGCTCAATGCGGTCGCGGGCTGGAACTCGCATGATTTCGCCATGCTGGGCGCCGTGCAGCGCGAGCACGACGACCGCTACGCCGTGGCGGCCGAATGGATGGAATTTATCGAGCGCATCTGGACCGAACACGACCCGTTCGATTTCAACGGTACCTATTACCAGGGTACCGGCATAGTCTCGCAGCCCAAACCGCTGCAGTTTCCGCGCCCGATCATCATGAGCGCGGGCTCCAGCCCCACCGGCCAGACCTTTGCGCGCCGATGGGCCGACATCAACTTTGCCGCCATCGAGAAATTTGAGGATGCGCCGGCAATCGTTGGCCAGATAAAGCAGGCCGCACGTGCCATCGGGCGCGAGGTGATGGTCTATACCCCCACCTGGATTGTCTGCCGCGACACCGAGCAGGAGGCACTGGACTATGTACATTCCGTGATCGAGGTGCAGGGTGACTACGGCCTGGCGGCCGGCGCCGTAGCCGAGATGGAAAAGAACTCGCTGTCCATAGAATCGTTCGAAAAACGCAAGCTGGCGCAGCGCAGCATGGCCGGCTTCTTCGCTTTGCCGCTGGTTGGCACCGCGCATCAAATCGTTGAAAAAATGGGTTTCCTGGCGGACGCCGGCATAGACGGGCTGGCCATTTCGTGGGTGGACTACGAAGCCGGCATACAGCAGTACCGCGAGACCGTCCTGCCCTTGATGGTTCGCCGCGGGCTGCGGGTTCAGTAGCGGGCGCGGTACGCTCCAATTCGCGATTCGCAATCCAAATACTCTGGAGCACTGCATGACAAGCATGAAGTCCGTGCGTTTCCACGGCACCGGCGCGCCGGAGGTGCTGGTATACGAAGACGTTCCCCGGCCCCGCCCCGCAGCCGGGGAGGCGCTGGTGCGGGTCGAGGCCACCGGCGTCAACTTTGCGGACAACGTGCGCCGCCGGGGCGACCCTTACCCAGTGCCTTCGCCCTTGCCTTATACGCTGGGCGGTGAGTGTATTGGCGTTGTGGAGGCGGTGGGCGACCCGGTATCGGCGCATCTGGTCGGGCAGCGTTTTTTTGCGTTCCCGGGCTCCGGTTGTTACGCCGAATACATCGCGGCTCCGGTGGACCGCCTTTTCCCCGTTCCCGAAGGCCTGGACCCGGTCCGCGGCGTCGCGCTGTTTGTGCAGGGCCTGACGGCCGCGCTGATTCTCAAGTCAGCCGCGAGACTACAGCCTGGCGAGTCGGTGCTGGTGCAGGCGGCTGCGGGTGGCGTGGGCTTGCTGGCGGTTCAACTGGCCAAACTCTACGGCGCCGGTCTCGTGGTTGGTGCGGCAAGCACCGAAGAAAAACGCCGCCTGGCCGCGCAACATGGCGCCGACCTGACCGTGGACTACACGGCGCCGGGTTGGACCGATGCGATCCGTTCGGCCACGCAAGGGCGCGGAGTGGATATCGTGATGGAGATGACCGGCGGCGACATTGCGCGCGCCAGCTGGGCGGTGCTGGCGCCGTTTGGGCGCAGCGTGGTGTACGGCGTGGCAGGCCGGGAGCCTTTTATCCTGAACACCGAAGTTTTGCCACCGACCAACGCAAGTATCGGCGGCTTTTACCTGCGGCCCTACCTGGCCAGGCGGGAACTGATTGAGTCGCTGCTGCGTGAATTCGGCGCATTCGTGCGCGAAGGCAAACTCAGGGTCCATGTAGGAGGTGTTTTTGCATTGCAAGACGCCGTTTCCGCCCACCGCAGCCTGGAGGCGCGTTCGACCACCGGCAAGCTGGTACTGGTGCCATAAGAACTTGTACAAGGCAAGCTGACCCCACAATACCCCGGAGCAGTGCACTTGCCTGCGTAACCTTTTTGGGCTTCCGTGCATGATGGATCTGTCGAAGCTGGAGGTTTTTGTGCGCGTCGCCACGCTGGGTAGCCTGACCCGCGCGGCCGTCATGCTGGACACCACGTCGTCGGCCCTAAGCCGGCAAATGGCCGTGCTCGAGAAGGAGTGCGGTGGCCGGCTGTTTCATCGCACCGGCCGGGGCGTAAGCCTTACCGAGCTCGGCAAACGTATTTTGCCCCGCGTACAGGCGGTGCTTGCCGAAACGCAGGAACTGGCCAGGGAAATCGAAGGCAATGCCGGTGCGCCCTCAGGCGATGTGCGCCTGGGTGTACTTGCGGCGCCCGCCGCGACGCTGGTGCCGCCGCTGTTTCAGCAGCTGAAGGCCCTGTACCCGGCCGTGCGCCTGCATGTGTTTGAGGGTTCCTCGGGCCAGATCGACGAGTGGATCGCCAACGGACACGTGGACATTGCGCTGGTGGCGCGCCAGGGAGACAAGTTTCCGCCCAATGAGTTTCCGCTGGCCACCAGCCATAGCTGCCTGATCGGTCCCCCGAACGACCGCCTTACCGCCAACGAGACGATCCCGTTTGACGCGCTGCACGCCCTGCCGCTGGTACTGCCGGGTTTGCCCAACGGCATGCGGCGCCTGGTCGAAGCGACCATGAAACAGAAAAATCTTGCGCTCAACGTGGTGATGGAAGCCGACTCGCTGATGGTGCAGGTGGCCATGGTCACGAACCGCTGCGGCTACGCGATATTGCCCAGGCATTCCGTCAACGACAGCCTGCTTTCGGGCTTGTTGAGTGCGTCACGCATTGAGAACCCCCGCATCACCCGCACCGTGACCCTGACCTCCACCACGCAAAAACCCTCGACGCTGGCTGCACGCGAGGTGATGCGCATGATCCGGGGCATCGCCGGCACGCTGACCAACAAACCTGACGGCGTCTGGAGCCGGGTCGAGGTTTGACCCTCACGCGGCGGACCCCGGGCCAGGCTGTCACTCCAGCTTGAGCTTGAGTGCCTTGATCAGTTTCTCGTTGTCCGCCAGTTCTCGCACCAGGTCGCTGCGCAGCGTGTCGCCGTCACGCAGGCTGGCCTCAAAACCCGCCGTGCCGAGTTTCTGGATGACCTCGGGCTCGGCAGCGGCCGCCGCAAATGCCTGGAACAGCTTGTCGCCAATGGTCTTGGGCAAGCCGGCCGGCGCAACCAGTGCGTAGTAGTTGCCCGCGTCAAGTTTCAGATCGGGAAAACCAGCCTCCGCCAGGGTAGGTACACCCGGCATGGACGCCAGCCGGCTGGAGCCGGGCGTGGCGAGTGCGCGCAATTTGCCGGACTTGACCCACTCGGCTACCAGCGGAACGTTGACCAGCGTGGCCTGTATCTGGTCACCCAGCATGGCAGTGACAATCGGCGCACCTCCGGTGAACGGAATCAGCTGGATGTCGGTGGCCGTGTCGCGTTTGAAGCGCTCGAAGTCCACATGCTGGGGAATGCCCAGCATGGTTCCGTAATTGAACTTGCCGGGCTGTGCCCGGGCCAGGTCCACGAACTCGCGCAAGGTCTTTGCCGGGGACGTGGCCGGCACGACGAATACGTTGGGCGTGAATGCAAGCTGGCCCAGAAACGTAAAGTCGTCCAGCGGCTTGTAGGCTACCTTGCGCACCACCGGCATCAGGCTGTGGGCCGCATTGGCAGACAACAAAACGGTATAACCGTCCGGGGCCTGGCTGGTGAGGTAACTGATGCCGATGGAACCCGATGCGCCGACCTTGTTGTCGATGATCACCGGCTGCTGCAACCTCCTGGATACGCTCTCGCCCAGGATACGTGCCAGCAGATCGACCGGCCCTCCGGCCGGGGTAGCGACCACAACCCGGATCGGCCGGTCCGGCCAGGTGGTTTGTGCCCAGGCCGCACTGCAAGCCAGTACGCCCGCAAGTACGGCTGCCTCGATGGATATCCGCATGGTTTGTCTCCGTGGCTCCAGGCCTTCGCGAGCACCACGCACGGGTGCGCGTGATGTTCGGCCTTGAGCATAGGCGGCACCCGGCCGCTTGCCCATCGCCACAGCTACAAACCAGCTTTACCGCAATGGCAAGGCAGGCACCGGCCGTGGCAAGTCCGGGTGCCGCAGGTGCATGGTTGCGCGCCCGGTGCGGGCCCGGCCGTCAGCCGTGGGCCAGCCCGGCGGCTTCGATACCTGCGATGCAGATCGCCTCGTCCTCGTCACCGGTGCCGCCGCTGGCGCCGGCCGCACCAATCACCTGGCCCGAGGCGTCCTTGATCACCACGGCGCCGGTCTGGGGCAGGAACTTGCCGTGTGCGGTGGCGGCGAGCGAGACAAAGAAGTTGGGGTTGTCCTTGGCACGCTGGCCCAGCGCGCGGCTGGCCACTCCCATGCCTACCGCGCCCCAGGCCTTGGCCTGCGCGATCTCGAAACGGAACATGCTGGCGCCGTCTTCGCGGGCAAAGGCCTTGAGCGTGCCGGCCTCGTCGAGCACGGCGATGCCCATGGGCTTGGTGCCGGCCTCCCGCGCCTTGGCCAACGCGGTGGTGATTATCTGCTGGGCTTGCGCCAGCGTGAGTGATGCCATGGGGAATTCCTTGGAAGAGGGTTGAAAGCGGTGGGGGGGATTTTCCGTGCTCCATCGCATCGTAATGGAGCCGACGCTGGCACCTTCAGGGCGTGCCGGCCGAAGTGCGTGTCAGCGCGTCAAAGCCGTAGCGGTTCATGGCGCCGAACATGGGCATGGCGGGGTGGGGTACGAACCGGGTACGGCAGTCGAGCACGGCCGGCAGACCCGACGCCACGGCGCGTTCGATGGCGCCGGCAATATCCTGTGCACGCGTGACCACTTCGCCGTGACAGCCAAAACCGCGCGCCACGGCGGCGTAGTCGGTGCCATCCAGACTGGTACCGAGCTCGAAATCGAATTGCGCCTTTTGCCCGGCGCGGATGATGCCCCAGGCGGCGTTGTTATGGATGATGTTGATGACGCGCAAGTCATGGCGGCGCGCCGTGTCGAGTTCGTTCAACGTGAACCCGAACGCACCGTCGCCCGTGATGTTGACCACCCTGCGCAGCGGGTACTGCAACGTGAGCGCCAGTGCATACGGCAGGCCGAAACCCAGCTGGCTCATGCCGGGGTCGTGGAAACGGGTGCGCACGCCAACTACGGGTGTCAGGTCGTTGCTCCAGAAGCTGGTATGGCCGCCGTCGAATACGGCCAACGCGTCGGGGGGCAGAGCATCTGCCACGGCCTTGGCCAGCGCCGCCGGATGCATGGTCTCGTTGGTCTCGTCGTTCGCCATGTGGGCAAGTTTCAGCTCGTATTGCGCACGCGCCGTGCGAATCCGCACCAACCAGTCCGGTTCAACGGCCAGTACGGGGCTGGTGCCCAAGGCTTCCAGCAGGTCCTGCAGCGCCAGCGCCGCGTCGGCCACCATGGCCACCTCGTGCAAGGCGCTTTGGCCCAGTGCCGACGGGTCGGTGTTGATGTTGACAATACGGTGGTGGCGGCGCGCCAGCGGCCCGTGTTCATCCCACATCCAGGACGAAAAACGGCAGCCTACGGACAGGATCACGTCGGTCTGCTCAAAGGCCGCCTTGACCGCATCACCCGCGATCAAACCACCGTGGCCGATAAAGTGCGGGCTGGCCGTTGGCACCACACCGAGTGCCATTTGGGTCGGCACCACGGGCGCCTTCAACAGTGCCGCAATGGCGCGCACCGCGTTCGTGGCGCCGCTGGCCACCACGCCGCCACCGGCTACCACCAGGGGCCGTTTGGCGGCACGCAATAACTCCACCGCGGCGGTTACCGATTGCGCCGCCGGGCGGGAGCCCAGCGTGGCCCGGTAACGCGACGGCGCCAGCGCGAACTCGTCATCCGCAAACTCGCAGCTGGCACCAAGCACGTCCTGCGGAATGTCCAGGTGCACCGGGCCGGGCCGGCCACCCAGGGCTTCACGGAAAGCCCGGCGCGCGAGTTCCGGGATGCGCCGCGGGTCGTGTACCACCGCGTTCCACTTGGTCAGCGGCGCAAACACGGCGCGCGTGTCCATGTCCATGAACATGCCGCTATGCGGGTAGGAGGCGGCGCGGTGCTGGTTGGTGGTGATGGCCAGCACGGGCAGGTTGTTGTTGAAGGCCACACCCATGCCCGAGGCCAGGTTCAGCCCGCCCGGCCCCATCTCGCCCAATGCCACCGCCAAACGGCCCGAGCCGGCATGGACGGCGGCGGCCATCATGGGGCCGGTGGCCTCATGGCGCACCCCGACGAAACGTATCCCTGGTTGCTGCGAGATGGCATGCAGCAGCGGTGCGAGTTTGCCGCCCACGATGCCGAAGGCGTAGGGCACCTGCTCGACAAGCAGCGCGCGTACCAGCGCCTGCGCGCCTGTGAGTTTCAAGGTCACGTCACTCAATCCTCCGCCGTGAAACCGGTGGCCTTGGCAATACCGGACCAGCGTTCATGGTCCTGCCGCAGCAGGCGCGCAAACTCGTCCGGCGACTGCGTCAGCGGCTGCAGCGAGTTCTTGGCCAATGCCTCGATCAACTCGGGCGACTGCAGGCTTTCGCGTACCAGGGCATTGAGTTTGTTGACCGTTTCCATCGGTGTTTTGGCAGGCACGAACCAGCCCAGCCATTCCTGCACCACGATGTCCTTGTAACCCTGCTCCACCAGCGTGGGCACGCCGGGCAAAAAGACCGAGCGCTGCGCCGTGGTGACCCCCAGCGAACGCAGCTTGCCGGACTTGATATGCGGCTCGACTTCGCCGATTACATTGATGCTGATCGGCACCTGCCCGCCCATCACGTCCTGCAGCAGCGGCGCGCCGCCCCGGTAGGCCACGCTGGTCAGTTCCACGCCCGACGCACGCGCCAGCATCATGCCGGCAAAGTGCAGCGCCGAGCCCGCCGCCGGTACGCCGTAGCTGGCCTGTTTCGGATTGGCCTTGGCCCACTTGAGGTAGTCGGCCAGTGTCTTGATCTCGGCCGGCAGTCCGGGCCCGGCGGTGATGGAGAAGCCGTAGGTCACGGTGGTGGTGACCGGGATGAAATCTACCAGTGGGTCGTAGTTGAGTTTCTTGTAGGTGTTGGGGTACAGCACCATGGGCGAGCTCGGGATCTGCAGGATGGTCAGGCCGTCGGGTGCGGAGCGTTTGACGTATTCCACCGCGATGCGGCCACCGGCTCCGGTGCGCGCCTCTACCAGCACCGCAGGCGCGTATTTGCCGCGCAGCCTTTCGGTCAGGGGGCGCGCCACATAGTCGCCCATGCCGCCGGCCGGAAAACCGGAAATGATGGAGGCGTTGCCGCTGGCCTGGGCCATGGCAGCGGGGGAGAGGGCAAACGGGGCCAGTGCACTGGCGGCGCTGCGCAGCAGCACGGAACGGCGATTGATCATGGGGGTGTCTCCTGGCGGGCTCATTGTTGGGCGCTGCTGACGATAAGCCGCGGGGACTGAAATAGACATGGACGAAAAGGCCCGTACCCGGTAAATTTCCGGCATCTGTTGGCCCTACTGCCTGCTCCGCACCGAATGAAGCCTGCCGCCCCTCTGTTGATGGTTCCTTTTCGTGAGGTCCGGCACGACCTGCCCGACGACGTGTTGCACTACGAGCCTGTGAATGTGCGCGGTGAACTGCACCAATGGACAATTCCGGCACACCGGCACCAGGGCCTGCACCAGTTCCAGCTGCTACTGCGCGGTGGCATGCAAGCCTCGCTGGACGGCGAGCCCTTCGACCTGCAGGCGCCGGTGGCGCTGATGGTGGCGCCCGGCGTGGTGCATGGGTTCGTGTACCAGCGCGATAGCGCAGGCCACCAGGTCACGCTTCCGAGCCCGGTACTACGTGGCTTGCTGGCCCACAACCCGGCCCTGCTGCCGCAACTGGATCGCCCGGTGCTGGTAGCAGCGCAGGACATGGGCGACGACGTCGCCGAATGCGAAGCCCTGTTCCAGCGCCTGGCGGCCGAGTTCGCGCAAAGCCGCACCGGCCGCGCCGAGGCCCTGCAAAGCCATGCCTTGTTGTTGGGCCTGTGGTTCCTGCGCCGTGATGCCGCAACGCGTGCCACACAACGCAGCCAGTCCTTGCGTGACACACTGGTGCAGCGGTACCGAACGCTGCTGGAGGCGAACTTCCGCAAACAGGCGTCGCTGCGCTTTTACGCCAGCGGCCTGGGTGTCACCGCCGACCACCTGAGCCGCGTCTGCCGCGCCACCACCGGCACCGGCGCCCTCGACCTGCTGCACGAACGTGTGTTGCTGGAAGCGCGACGCCTGCTGGCCTACACCCCGGCCAGCGTGGTCGAGATCGCCCGCGAGCTGGGGTTCGACGACCCGGCCTACTTCAGCCGCTTTTTCGCCAAGCTGGCCGGGCAGGCGCCAACCAGCTACCGGGCCGCGATTGCGCAAGGCATAGCGCTGATGCCGGACCAGCAGGATGCGCAAATGGCGGGTGCGACCGCGACGCCATGAACCGCCCGGCCTACTCCTTCACAAACCCGCTCTGCTTGATCATCACCCCCCAGCGGTCGTAGGCGGAGCGGATTTCGGTGGCCAGTTCGGCGGGCGTGGAGGATGCCACCTCGTAGGCGCCGCGCGCAATCGATTCCTTGACCTGGGGTGAGTTCAGGGTCTGCGTGAGCAGGGCATTGATCCGGTTTACCAGGTCCGGCGCCATGCCGGCCGGGCCCACGATGGCGATCCAGCTCGTCAGGTCTATGCCCGGCACGCCCTGTTCGCTGATGGTCGGTACCTCGGGGATGGCCGGATTGCGGCCGGGCGCCGCTACGCCCAGCATGCGGATGCGCCCGGTCTTGGAGTTCTGGATCGCCGTCGGCGCCGCGTCGAAATAGGCCTGCACCCGGCCTTCGAGCAGGTCGCGCGCGGCGTCGGCCGTGCCTTTGTA
>JANLPN010000094.1:0-3084 GCA_031367285.1 Betaproteobacteria bacterium
TGTAGGCGGCGAATTTGGCGCGCCTTATCGGCACACCGGACATGTAGGCCGCGACTTCGGATGAACCGACCGCATAAGCCGCGCGGCCGGTTACCGAGCGCCGGAACGGCAGCCAGACCAGCAACACCAGGCCCAGCAACAGCGCCAGACTGGCCGGCACGCCGCCGGGCAACTGACCGGTCAGGGCGTCGGCCAGCGCGGAGTTGACATCCCCACCGGGGACTCGCCGCAGCGCCAATGCCGCACCGTAGAACACCGAGCCGGTGGCAATGGTCGTGACTATGGGCTGCAGCCTGCCGTAGATCACGATCAACCCGTTGATGGCGCCGCACAGGCAGCCGGTCAGCAACACGCCCAGCACGCCCAGCGCCGTCATCAGCGGCGTGCCCACCACAATGCTTGACGCCAGGCAATTGGCGAGCACCATCACCATGCCCACCGACAGATCGATGCCCGAGGTCAGCACCACCAGCGTCTGGGCCATCGCCACGATGGCCAGCAACACGCCCTTGTTGGCCGCCGTGGTGGCGACATTGGCGTTCAGGCCCACCGGGTGGTTGCTGGCGTAGATCGTGAACATCAGGACAAAACCCGCAAGCGCCAGCAGCGTGCCTTTGTGGTCGCGCAGGTGGTAGCCGAAATCGGTGTTCATGCGATGTTCAACGCACTGCTGATCAGCGCGTGTTCGGTGATATCGGTGCCGGCCAGTTCGC
The DNA here is from genome assembly GCA_031367285.1 of Betaproteobacteria bacterium. Taxonomy (GTDB): domain Bacteria; phylum Pseudomonadota; class Gammaproteobacteria; order Burkholderiales; family Burkholderiaceae_C; genus CAISIP01. Next base: position 714 of record JANLPN010000094.1, read on the forward strand.
GCTTGATGGCACCGTCGTACATCACCAGCACGCGGTCGCAGCAGCCTATCAACTCGTCGTAATCGGTAGAGTAGAACAGGATCGCCGCGCCGCCGTCGGCCAATTGGCGCAGCAGCTGGTAGATCTCCTGCTTGGTGCCCACGTCGATACCGCGCGTCGGGTCGTTGAGCAGGATGATGCGCGGCGCCATCATGAGCCACTTGCCGATCACCAGCTTTTGCTGGTTGCCGCCCGACAGCGCCCCCGCCGGCAGGTCGGTGCCGTCGCTGCGCACCGCAAGCAGCTTGACTATTCCGGCCACCGCCTCGCGTTCGGCCGCCGCATCCAGCACGCCCCAGCGCGACAGGTTACCGAGTGCCGCAAAGGACAGGTTGTCGCGCACCGACATAGCCAACATCAGGCCTTCGGTCTTGCGGTCCTCGGGGATCAGCGCCATGCCTATGCCCTGGCCTTTGGCGGCGTCCGGCCCGGTGATCTCAACCGGCTTGCCGTCTACCAGCACCTCGCCGGTTGTACCCCGCAACACACCGAACAGCGCCAGCAGCAGCTCGCGCTGGCCCTGCCCGTCGAGCCCGCCCAGGCCTATTACCTCGCCGGCATGCAGGCGCAGCGAGATGTCATGCAGCCGGTCGGTCCAGCCCAGCTGGCGCACCTCCAGCAATGGCGCCGCGCTTGCGACCGGGCGCGCGGATTTTTCCGGGAACACGCCACTGTATCCGCGGCCTATCATCAGTTCGACCACCTCGTTGTTGGTCTTCGTGCCCGCCGCATAACTCGCGACACTGCGGCCATTGCGAAACACCGTGCATTCGTCGGCCAGCTCGGCGATCTCGTGCATGCGGTGCGAGATGTAGAGCAAGGCCAGACCCTCGGAGCGCAGCCGTTTCAGCACCGCGTAGATCTTGGTCACGTCGGCGGCCGTCAGCGCGGAGGTGGCTTCGTCCAGGATCAGGATACGCGGCCCACGTGCCAGCGCCTTGGCGATCTCCACCATCTGGCGGCGGGACAGCGACAAGTCCTTGACCAGCGCCAGCGGGTGGATGCCTTCGGCACCGGCACGCGCCAGCGCCTGCTCGGCCATGCGGCGCTGCGCCTTGCGGTCTATCAGCCCAAAGCGGCGCGGCGGGTTGCTGATGGCAATGTTGTCGGCCACCGACAGGTCGGGTATCAGCGACAGCTCCTGGAAGATGCACACAATGCCGGCCGCGTTGGCCGCGGCCGGGGATGCGAAGGACACCGGCTGGCCGTCGAGCAGCATGCGGCCCTCGTCGGGCGCAACGACACCGGACATGATCTTGATCAAGGTGGATTTACCGGCGCCGTTTTCACCCAGCACGGCATGGATGCGGCCGGCCTCCACCACCAGGTCGGCCTGGTGCAGCGCCTGTACGCCGCCGTAGCGCTTGGAGGCGCCCTGCATCACGAAAAGGCTCATGGCTGTACCCGAGCGCCGTGTTGCGGCGCCCGGCAGGTGGTGGCCCGGAAGATCAAAGCAGCGATCGTGCCGCCCGACCTACTTGTTGGCTTCGCTCTGCCCCATGATTTCCTGCGCGGTGAAGTTGATGGCGCAGGTGGGGAAGGCGTTGCCGACAAAGAAGTTGTCGGACTGGGCCTGGAAGAAGTTGGCGCCATCCTTGAAGCCGGGCTCCTCAACCGTGGACAGCGGCAGCTTGATCGACTGCGGCAGCACCTTGCCCTCCAGCGCCGCAATGGCCACCTTGATGGCCACCGCTACCTGGGCCGGCCCGGTGCCGCCGGAGGCGCACTTCAGGCCCTGGCTTGCGTACTTGGCGCAGAACTTGCGAAAGCCGTTTTCGGTTTCACCGCTGAACGGCACAAACGGGTGTTTGGCGTCGAGCATCGCCTGCACGACACCGGTGTCGCCGCCCTGCGCGGAGATGCCGACGAACTTCTTGTGTACGGCAATCGCGTCGGCGGTCACCTTCTGGGCCGTGGGATCGTCCCACTTGCCGATCACCTCGATGGTTTCCCACTTCTTGCCGGAGCCTTTTAGGGCCTCCTGCAGACCGTCATGGCGATCCCGGTCCACCGACGTGCCCTGCACGCCGCGCACTTCCAGAATTTTACCGCCGGCGGGAACGTTTTTTATCAGCCAGTTGCCGAAGTAGGTGCCCAGGCCCTTCTGGTCCACGTTGACGTTGATCGCCTCGTCGGTGTCCAGGATGTTGTCGAACGCCACCAGCACCACGCCCGCATCGTTGGCGCGTTTGATCACCGGCTTGAAAGCGGCCGGATTCTGCGCGTTGACCACGATGGCGTCGAAGCCCGAGTCGATGAAGTTGTTGATCGCCGCGATCTGCGCCGCCACGTCTTCGCCGGTGGAAACGACCTTGTACTCCTTAAGCTTGGC
>JANLPN010000152.1:0-2961 GCA_031367285.1 Betaproteobacteria bacterium
CCGATGCCTGCTGTCGCTGCCCCATACCAGGCGCTCGGGGTTGGCCTGCACCAAGGCCGCGTGAAACGGCAGGCCGAGCTCGAAATCCGGAGCAAAGCCGGGCGTCGGGAGCAGGTTGCGGTAGGCGCACAGCTTGACCCAGACACGGCCTGTCTCCAGCAGCGACAGCAGGCATCGGAAACCGGGCTCGTCAATACCGGCTTGCACGTCGAAGCCGCCCATGTGGTCGATCACCACCGGCAGCGGCAAGGTGCGCAGCTTGTCGGCGATGTCGGGCAAACCCTTGCAGTCGGTCCACAGTTCGGCATGGAGCCCGGCGGCGGCCAGCGCCGGTGCCAGCGCCAGCAGATCATCGAACGACGCGCTGCCCGCGTAATTGACGCCGCTGCCGCTGCGGTGGCTGAACCGTGCCGCACGCACGCCGCGCTCACGCAGGCCCGCCAGTGTGGGCAGGGCGCCGGCCTGCGTGACGATCACGCCGCGCAAGTTGGGGCAATGGGCCAGGGCGTGGAACAGCAGCGAGAAGTCGGCGCCGTAGGCGCTGGGATGCACCAGCACGCCATTTGAGAGGCCGAGCCGCGTCAGCAGCGCCAGGTACTGTGCCTGCAGCGCCTCCGGCGGTGTGTAGCTGCGTTCGGCTGCCAGCGGAAATTGCGCATACGGTCCGAACAGATGGGCGTGGCAGTCCCAGCCCTTGCTCATGATTTCGTCTCCCGGTGCGGCAGCGGAAACGCCGGCTCCACGCCTTCGGGCAACGGAATCTCATGGGCGTTGAGGGTCATCGCGACCATGGTGTAGTAACCGACCAGCGCGGTCAGTTCCACCACGGTGCGTTCGCCAAAACGCGCCAGCGCGTCGGCATAGGTAGCGTCGGACACAGATTTGAAGCGGTTCAATTCGGTGGCAAATTGCACTACCGCGGCGTCATCAGCAGACAATCCCTCGGGCATTACCTGCCTCAGCAGGGCCTCGATGACCGCCGGTCCCAGGCCAAGCTTCTCGGCCTCCAGCCGATGGGCATACCACTCGAAAGGTGACTGGCAGGCACGCCCGGTCACCAGGATGGCCAGCTCCGACTGGCGTGGTGGCAGGGAGGTGTTGTAACGCAGCAGCGCACCCAGTGCCTGCCAGCGGTCGGCCAGTTCGGCGTTGTGTAATGCGGCGCGCATCGGTCCCTGCACTTTGCCGCGCGGGCCGGCCACCATCTTGTCGTAGACCCGGCGCTGGTCCGCGTTCATGGTGTCGGGCGAGGGCAGGGTAATGCGTGGCATACGTGTCTCCAAATTAGCAGCCAAGCATAAACGCCGCAAGCCCGGCGGCCGGCATCGCGGGGCGCATTTCAGCTATGCAGGTCAGGCAAACGCAAGATGGGTGGCAAAGCGATACGCAGTGCGCGCAGCCTGGGGGCGTGTCATCCACTGGTGCGCCACATGCCGGCGCGCGCCATGTCGTCAACGATTTCGACAATCTGCGCCGCCACCGCCGACACCGCACGGGTCGGGCCCTTGGCCTTGGCGTGGGCCATGGCCACGGTTCGCTGGAACGGCGGGTCGATGATGCGTGCCGCCTGCAGCCGCCCGTCCGCGACCTCGCTCCAGACCGCATGCAAAGGCAATACGGTGTAGAGCCGTTCCGTCGCCGCCAGCGACTTTTGCAGTGGCAGCGAATCGGCTTCGATCACCGGCTCCAGCGTGATGCGCTGCTGGCGCGCCATGGCGTCGAGCGCGGTGCGCAGGCCGTTCGGGGCAGCCGGCAGGATAAAGGGCAGGCCGTCCATCGCGGCAAAGGCAACTTCGGGCACGGAGCTGGGTTCGGCGCGCGGCGCGCCTACCAGGTAACTGTCCACCACCGCCAGCGCCTGCTCCAGCTCGGGCAGGGAAGGGCCGTAGCGGTACAAAATGGCGATGTCCACGCGCGCATCGGCCAGCCATTCTTCCACCTGGCCGCTGGAGCCTTCGAGTATCTTGAGGCTGATCGTGGGATAACGCTTGCGCAGCTCGGTAAACAGCCTCCCCACCAGAGGCAACGCAATCGAGGGCAACAAGCCCAGTGTTACGCGGCCGGTGGGTTCCCGCGCCTCGCCACGAATCTGCTTCTGTAGTTGCTCGGCACCCGACAGCAGGGCCTTGACCTGGGGAAACAGCGTGAGCCCGACTTCGGACAACTCGACGCCGCGCCCGGTGCGGTTGAACAGGCGCGCGCCGCATTCGCGTTCCAGCGCATTCAGCTGGCGGCTCAGCAGCGACTGGTTGCTGTCCAGGAACAGCGCGGCACGTGTCAGGCTGCCGAGTTCGCCGATGGCCACAAAGGCGCGCCACTTGTGCAGGTCGGCGGCAATGTCGAGCTTGAAATCGGTGGCTTTGGGCTGCATGGATGGGGGCTGGCGGCCCCGTGTCTCCAGGGGCGCAGCCATTCTAAGCGCTCTATTTGGGGCACGGTATAACAGGTTTGCCAGCCCGCGCATTGCCTTCGCGCCGCCGCCGCAGCACACTGCTCACCATCCAATTTTGCACCCGGCGCGGCCGGCAGGAGACACCTATGACAACCCCACTCGGCCGCCGGTGCGCGCAGTTGCGGCCAGCCCTGGTCTTGTGTGCTTGCGCTACCGGCGCCGGTGAGCGTGTTGCGACTGACCAGGCGCCATTGCCCACGCCGCAGGAGTTGTCCACCGCCTGCCCCGCGTTGGCAAGCCCGGCGGTGGCAGCTGCGCTGCCCGCGGCCAGGACCGGCATCACCTCGGCCACCTACAACGCGGCCAGCACTACCGTGCCGGAACATTGCCAGATCGATGGCGAGATCAACCGCCGTTCCGGCATCGACGGCCAGAGTTACGCCATCCGCTTTCGGCTGCGCATGCCCACCGCCAACTGGAACCGGCGCTTCTTCATGGGCGGAGGCGGCGGCACCAACGGCACATTGGTGGACCCCACGGCTCGCCTGGCCGCCGGCTACGCCACCATT
>JANLPN010000165.1:0-5545 GCA_031367285.1 Betaproteobacteria bacterium
CCTCGTGCAGCTTGCGGAATGTCAGCCGTTTGTCGGCGATGCTGGGGCGGGGATGGGTCATGGGCATGCTCCGGTGGAATAGGCGGCGTCAGGCCTGGACGACAGTGGTGACGCGCCGCCGCGTGCGTTCGCGCAGCGAACATTCGCGCAGGGTGTCTGCCAGGGCTTCCAGATCGGGAATGCCAAGAATCATCACCGACGGAAAATTGGTGTCAGACGACCGCAAGTGCAGCGCGCATTGGCCAAGCAGGCGCATGCCCAGCGGCTTGTGTACGTCGAAATGGTCAATACGGAACAGCTCCACGCTTTCCTTGGCCTTGGACAGGAGGCCACGTTCGACACGGACCCGCTGGGTCGTGATTTCGTAGGTTGTAGCGAGGCCGCGGACCCAGTAGACGAGGTAGGCGATGCCCAGCGTGACGACCACGATCAGCCACTGCCAGGCGCTGTGGATGGTCGCCGGGTGGCCGGCGAAAAGGGTCTGCTCGTTCTCGATTGCCTTTGCGGCCTGGTAGGCGCCCAGATCCGTATTGCAGAAGCGGCATTTGATGGCCGCCGCCTTGATGGTCTCGGCGCATACCGGGCATGTTTTCGTGTCGTCGCTCATGATCGGAATCCCGCGCACGGGGCGCTTGTCTTCTGTGGACCTGAAGCGTACCACTGCTGGCGAATGGTAGCGGGCCGGCCTTTCTGGGGGCGCAGGCCTGCTGGGGATGGGCAGTTTCTCAGCCTGGCCCGCCGTCGACGCGGTCGCGGGTAAGCACCGGCCAGTAACGCACGGCATAAAGCCCAAAGCCGGCCGACCACAGCGCGGCGGAACACAGGACCGCGTGAAGGGTCCATTGCGGTGCCATAGGGGGTACTGCGACGCGCACGATCGCGGCGGAACTTACCAGCAAGTAGCAGGCAATGTCTCCGGTCCTCCAGGGTTGCCACAGCGTCCACCGCGCGAAATGCGCACAGGCGCCGGCAGAGCCAGCAATGGCCGCCGCCCAACCGAAAGGTGTCAGGACCAGCACGCGTCCCGCGACCCAGAGAGCCACCAGCAGCGCCAGCGGCGTGCCCGTGGGCGTCGGCCGGTTCGACCCGTTGCGCCCGGCGGTGAACAGAAAGCCAACAATGACCGCCAGCGTAAAACCGAACAACATCTCGTGCGCATGCCACAACGGACCGCGCAGGTAAGGATGGGCCAGCCAGCCGGAAAACTTCAAGGCCCAGACTGGGATCGACAAGGCTGCGAAGCTGCTGGCCAGCAGATAGAACGGGCGAAAGCCCATCTGCCAAAGCGCAAAGCCTCGCGCGGACCGGGGGTGGGTCGGCATTTCGACGGGTATGGATTGGCTCATGAAGTGCACAGCAGCACGCTACGCGCTCAGTGAATGGTGCGCCATGCCAGCGCGACGGCTAACGCAGTGGCCGCAGTCCGCGCCCGTGCTACACCGCTGCGTCTCGTGAAGGCTTGATCTGGATCAAGCACGTCGAACTCAAGGGTCGCCTGACGCGTCACCGCGATTTCTCCGTGATCCTGCCAGAGGAATATGTTTTGCGACCGGTGTAGGTTAGATTCGAGGCATGCCCAAAATCCTAAAGTGGACTCTTGGCGCCAAGCTGGTCCTGGTAGCCGTGCCATTCCTGTTGCTGGCACTGGTTTCGATCGCTGTCACGCTCTGGATTTCATGGCAGCTGGAGGGAGGTGCCGCCGCCGTGAACGAGGCTGGGCGCATGCGAATGCAGGCTTACCGCATGGCGCTTTTGGCCAGTGTGGCTGACCGCGGCCACCTCGATGCGCGAGCGATGGAGTTTGAAAGGAGTCTCGGGCTGCTCAGTAACGGCGACGCCGAACGGCCCCTGTTCGTACCCTGGGACAACACGGTTCGCGCGCGGTTCACGCTGGTGCAGGAGGACTGGACGCGGTTTCGCGGCCGCTGGACAAACAGCGGGGCTACGGCGCCGGAGGCGCTGAGCGCCGATACCGCCGCATTTGTCGGGCATATCGATGCATTGGTGCAAGGCATCGAAGGCCATATGTCGCGCTGGACCGCCTTGCTGCATCTCTCCCAGATGGCCATGATGGCGTTTGCGGTCGCAGGCGCGGCCGTGCTGGTGTACACCGGCTACCGCTTCGTGCTGGAGCCGGTAGGTTTTCTAAAACAGGCGATCCGGCGCATGCAGGAAGGGGATTTCTCCGCCCGTGTCGAGCATGTCACGACGGATGAGTTTGGCACCCTGGCCCAGGGCTTCAACGGCATGGCGGAACATGTCCAGTCCATGTACCGCCATCTGGAGGCGCGGGTCACGGAAAAAACCGCGGAACTTGAGCGCAAACGCGAGCGGCTGGAGGCGTTGTACGCTATCACCGCGCTGGCCGCCAACGCACTCAACCTGCGCGATCTGACTGCTGGATTCGTGCGCCATGTCAGGCCGGTCGCCAGAGCGGACGGCGTGGCACTGCGCTGGTCGGACAAGAGCAACCAGCGTTACCTGATGCTGGCCTCGGAGGGTCTGCCGGACCGCATGGTTGAGGCCGAACATTGCGTGCGCGCCGGAGATTGCCACTGCGGTTCTCCGCTCCAGCCGCCCGGCTTGCGCGTAATTCCGATCAGCGGCATGCAACCGGCCCGGATGCGGCACTGCGAGCAGGCCGGGTTCGAGACCGTGGTTTCGATTCCGATCCGCCTGCACGACACCCTGATGGGCGAGGTGGACCTTTTCTACCACGCGCAGTGCGAGATTCCGGACGCTGAGCGCTCCTTGCTGGAAGCGCTGACCGCGCATCTGGCCGCCGCGATGGAGAACCTGCGTCTGCAAGCACTGGAAAAGGAAGCGGCGGTGTCCGAGGAACGTGGTTTTATCGCCCGCGAACTGCATGACTCGATCGCGCAGTCGCTGGCATTCCTGAAGATCCAGGTCAGGTTCATGCGCGACGCAGTGAACCAGCAGGACCGCGGGCCGGCGCGCCTGGTGCTGGAGGAAATCGATGCCGGCGTGCGCGAAAGCATCGCCGACGTACGCGAATTGCTGGTGCATTTCCGCACCCGTACCAATACCGAAGACATTGAGCCGGCGCTGCGTACGACACTGCGAAAGTTCGAGCAGCAGACCGGCTTGCCCGCGACACTCGAGATGGAAGGCGACGCCATGCCGCTTGCCCCCGACTTGCAGCTGCAGGTGCTGCATGTTGTGCAGGAAGCACTGTCCAACGTGCGCAAGCATGCCGGGGCCAACCGGGTATGGCTGGACGTGCAGCAGCAGCCGCAATGGCGCTTTGAGGTGCGTGACAACGGCGTTGGATTCTCGGTCGGACCGTCGGCGCACGACGAGACGCATGTGGGTTTGAACATCATGCGCGAACGCGCGGAACGCATCGGCGCCAGCCTCGAAGTCATTAGCGCTCTGGAGCGTGGCACCTCGGTTGTGCTGACCCTGCCGCCACGCTCGCCAGCGGCGGTGGACTCCCAACTGACGCGCGCGCCCCAGATGGCGCGTTGAGCAGCGGAAGGAATCGCCATGGCATCCCTGAGCGTACCGATCCGGATTCTGGTGGTGGATGATCACACCCTGTTTCGCCGCGGTCTGACGGCATTGTTGTCGGGCGAAACGCGATTCACGGTGGTCGGCGACGCGGCGGATGCCGGCGAGGCCCTGCGCCGCGCGGGTGAGTTGCAACCGGACGTGATCCTGCTCGACAACCACCTTCCGGGCGTCAACGGCGTGGATGCGGTGCCGGCGTTGCGCGAAGCCGCGCCCGGTGCCTGCGTGCTTTTGTTGACCGTCAGCGAAGACGAAAACGATCTGGGTGTTGCGCTTCGAAATGGCGCCAGCGGCTACTTGCTGAAAACGATCGAGGGTGAGGCGTTGTTCGAAGCAATCCTGCGCGCGGTAGCCGGAGAAAACGTTATCGCTCATGAGATGACCGCCAAGCTGGTAGCGGCCTACCGCAGTGCGGCTGCCGGCGTTACGGACCCCGCGGGCAAGCACCCGTCGTCGGCGCGCGCCGCCCTGGCATCACTCTCGCCGCGCGAATTAGATATCTTGCGCGGTATCGCGGCCGGCGCCAGCAACAAGGAAATCGCGCGTTCGCTGTTTATCGCGGAGACCACGGTCAAGATCCATGTGCAACACATACTGCGCAAGCTCGATGTAGCGTCGCGCGTGAACGCCGCCGTGATGGCAACCGAGAACGGTCTGCTTTGATCTGGCGCAAGCCAACGCGAAATTGATCCCGAAATAGTTCCACGGAACTATCCTGCGGTGTGGCGGCATAGTTCGTCGGCGCACGTGTACTGCTTCTTCGGAGGGATGGTGTCTGGCGGCATGGGCTCCTAAAGTCATGCCATGCAAAGCAAAGCCATGACATGACGCACCAACGGCAGGCCCTGTCCGTGCTGATAACAAGCACATTCGCATTCACCGTGTGTTTCATGGTCTGGATGATGTTCGGCGTGATCGGTATTCCGATCAAGAAGGCGCTGGGACTCAACGCCACCGAGTTCGGATTGCTGACCGCGATGCCGGTGCTGGCCGGTTCATTGGTCCGTGTACCGCTGGGCATCTGGACCGACCGGTTCGGCGGGCGCATCGTCATGGCCATCCTGATGGCGGTGACCGTGCCCGCGATCTGGCTCATGAGCTACGCCACCGCCTACTGGCACTTCCTGCTCATCGGACTGTGTGTCGGCCTGGCCGGCGGCTCGTTCTCGGTCGGCACCCCTTACGTGGCACGCTGGTTTCCCAAGCACAACCAGGGCTTCGCGATGGGCGTGTACGGCGCCGGCAATTCAGGCGCGGCTGTCAACAAGTTCGTGGCACCCGCCCTGGTCGTAGCCTTCGGCTGGGCCATGGTGCCGCAGGTCTACGCGGCCATCATGCTGGGTGCCGTTGTGCTGTTCTGGATGTTCAGCTACAGCGATCCGGCACACCTGGTGCCTTCCAACACCAAATTCAGCGACCAGCTCAAGATGCTCAAGGAGCCCAAGGTCCTGAAGTACTGCCAGTACTACTCGATCGTGTTCGGCGGTTACGTGGCGCTGTCTTTGTGGATGGTGCAGTACTACGTGGGCGAATTCGGGCTGGACATCCGCGCCGCGGCGCTTCTGGCCGCATGTTTCTCGCTGCCGGGCGGCGTGTTGCGCGCCGCAGGCGGTTGGCTGTCGGACAAATACGGCGCGCACAGCGTGACCTGGTGGGTCTTGTGGGTCAGCTGGATCTGCCTGTTCCTGCTCAGTTATCCGCAGACCGATTTCACGATTCTTACCGCATCGGGGCCGCGCAGCTTCCACCTCGGCCTGAACGTCTACCAGTTCACCGGCCTGATGTTTCTGCTGGGCACCGCCTTCGCGTTCGGCAAGGCGAGCGTCTTCAAGTACATCAGCGAAGACTATCCCGAAAACATCGGCACGGTCAGCGGCATCGTCGGGCTGGCCGGCGGTATGGGTGGCTTTGTGCTGCCGATCCTGTTCGGCGCGTTGATGGACCTGACCGGCATCCGCTCCAGCGCCTTCATGCTGATGTACGGCGTGGTCTGGGTGTCGCTGATCTGGATGTA
>JANLPN010000201.1:0-7701 GCA_031367285.1 Betaproteobacteria bacterium
GCGGGCCGCCGAGCCGCCGATGCCCTCGGAGCCGCCGGTCACCAGCCAGGTCTGGCCGGCAAACCGTGTCTTGAAGCGTGGCCAGAACAGGCGGCGCGCGTAGTAGCCGATGGCGCTGTAGCTGGGCGTGAAGCGGCAGTAGAAGGTGATGATCTTTTTGAGCGGAGCGTTGGCCATGGCGTGTTTCCTGAAGGCGATGAAAGGGCGATGCGTGCCGCTGTTCAATCTCGCTTGCCCTGCGCGCGGCGAAGCTGCGCCAAGTCGTAGTACTCGCGCCAATGCGAGATCAGCGGACCCTCGAATTCCATGATGCCAACCACGGGCACCTTGCGGCTCACGCCGTCGATGATGACCTCGTCCGTGCGTTCGGACACCACCGCGCCGCCGATCACGCCGACGCGGTGCACATGCAGGATGACCTTTTTGTTGGGCTGCGCCAGGCCCACCATGCGTTGGTAGAAAACCTCGCGCCCGACCGTGGCGTCGGCCTCATCCTTCATCATGGACTGCAGTTTCCCGTTCTCCGTGAACAGGTCGGCGCACTTGCGCCACTGCTTGTTCTGCCAACCGCTGACCATCTCCCGGAACACGGCGATCTTTTGTTCGTCACTCAGGGTGGAGCGCATGCGGGAAGCCCTTTCAATGGCACGGTGCTGGATTGGACGCGGGGCAGGTGGGGTACTTGGGTTATGCCATGCCGCCCGGAACAGGCGCGAATATAGGGCGCCTGTCCGTAGCGGCAAGAATTTTCTTGGCAATTTCTTGCCATATGGGATAACCGCCGTCGCGAGGTGTTTTGCCTGCCGCGCGTTCCGCGTCAGGTTGTCTTGGGCGTGGGCCGGTTTTTTCAGGCCGCATCAGCGGTGGCGACCGGCTCCGGCGTCCACACGAACGGATGGACTTCGTGCAGCAGTTGCGCGCCCAGCTCTTTGCGCCGCTGCGCACTCATGCGCGAATTGATGGCCGCGATGCTGATGCCCGCATAGCTGTTGCCGGACAACCGGAAGCCGCAGCCGACGCCATTGGTTTCGTTGGCGCGGAAATCGGGTACTTCCGCGAAGCCGTTCTTGCGCGTGACCCGCACCATGCGCATAAGCTTGTCGGCGGAAATTCCAAGGCGCGCGTATTCCGCAGCATGCCGCGCGTGGGTGGCATGCGTCTCGTCCTCGGGCAGGTTGGCCAGGATGCTGATCCCTACCGAGCTGATGCCCAGCAGGCGCCGGCTGCCGGTCTCGACGATGAAGGCCTTGATCGGGTAGGGGCCTTCTTCCCGGTGCAGGCACAGCGCGTGGTCGCCGCTGCGCACGATCAGGAACACGGTGTCGCCGGTCTGGCGGGCGATGCGTTTCATCACCAGGCGGAAGCGGTCCACCACGGGCACCATGCCCGCCGACAGCAGGCCCATTTCCATGGCTTCCATACCCAAACGGTAGAGCTTGGAGGGTGCGGCGCGCTCGACGAAGCCTTCGTCCACCAGGCAGGCCAGCAGGCGGTGGGCCGTGGAACGGTCCAGCCCGCTTTCGGCGATGAGCTCCCGCAGCCGCACGCCTTGCGGGTGATGCGCGCGCACGAGTTTTAGCAGGGCGAGTACCTTGCTGGCGCTCCGGGCTCCCGATATTCTTGGCGTTTTCTCATCCATTGGGAGTTTTGGCAGTTTGATGTTTATGGGCAAGATTTTTTTCATTCTAATTCCGACCACACCCCCACGGACCGCTGGTCACGCGGGGTCTCCCAAAGCAGTTCATTCAGGAGACAACGATGGCATTTCAGAGCCGGTGCGCATGGTTCGCGCAGGTTTGCGTGGCGGTCGTTGCCGCGCTTGGCCTGGGCGCCGCCCAGGCGCAGGACTACCCCGGGCGCACGATAAGAATCGTGGTGCCCTTCGCACCCGGCGGCGGCGGCGATGTGCTGGGGCGCCTTATTGCGCAGAAGCTGGGCGACCAGTTCAAACAGGCCGTCATCGTGGACAACAAGCCTGGCGCCAGCAGCGTCATTGCCACGGACCTCGTGGCCAAGTCGCCGCCGGACGGCTACACGGTGCTGCTCAACGTGCCGCTGATCGCGCAGACGGCCAGTCTGTTCAACAAGCTGCCCTACGACCCGCTGACGGACCTGACGCCCGTGACCGATATCGTGAGTTCGCCCGTATGGTTCGCCGTCGGTGCGGAGAAGATCCCCGCGCGCACACTCAAGGAATACGTGGAGCAGGCCAGGGCACATCCCAAGGACTACAGCTACGCCTCCATCGGTGCCGGCTCGTCGGGGCACCTGCTGGGCTTTGCGCTCAACGAAGCGAACGGGCTCGACACGATCCATGTCCCGTACAAAGGCAGCGCGCCGGCCATGACGGCCTTGCTGGGCGGCGAGGTGGCCTCGGTGTTCCTGGACTTCGTGACCCTCAAGTCGCAGGTAGCGGCAGGCAAGGTCCGGCTGCTGGCAGTGACGGGCACGGAGCGCTCGCCAGTCACGCCGGCTGTGCCCACGCTGGCCGAGCTCGGCTACCCCGGCTTCGAAGCCTCCACCTGGGCCGGCCTGTTCGTTCCCGGCAAGACGCCGCGCGACGTGGTGCAGAAGCTGGAGACCGCCGTGCGCAAGGTCATGTCGGACCCAGAGTACCTCGCCAGGATCCGCGACCTCGGCTACGAGCCTGGCGGCCAGCCGCAGGCACAGTTCGCGGCGCAGGTGCGCAACGAGCACGCGCGCTGGGGCAGCTTGATCAGGAAGGCCGGTGTCAAGCTGGAGTGAGCGCCATGAAGACCGTGACCTGTTAACCGTTCAATGATCGGAGACCCACCATGAAACTCGGCAACCGCGGGGCCTTGTTGGTCCGGTTATCCCTCGCCGTCTGCGCCGCGCTGGCAGGCGCAGCGGCCTCGGGCCAGGCCTTTCCCAACCGGCCGATCAAGATCATCGTGCCCACCACCGCGGGTGGTGGCAACGACTTCATCGCGCGCACCATCGCGAAGAAGCTCGAAGAGAGCGCCGGCTGGACCATGGTGGTGGAAAACAAGCCGGGCGCCAGTGGCATCATCGCCTCCGACTTCGTGGCCAAGGCGCCTGCCGACGGCTACACGATCCTGTTCAACGGGCCGCTGCTGGTGCAGGTGGCCGCCCTGTATAACAAGCTGCCCTTCGATCCGCTGAAGGACTTCACGCCGCTGACGGACGTGATCCGCACACCGCTGTGGTTCGCAGTCAACCCAACCCGCGTGCCCGTGAAGACGGTCAAGGAATTCTCCGAGCTGGCCAGGAGCAAGCGGGATGACAGCTACGCGTCCATCGGCCCCGGCTCCTCGCACCACCTGTACGCCTTCGGCCTGAACGAAGCGGCCAAGCTCAACATGATCCACGTGCCCTACAAGGGCGGCGCGCCGGCCACCATGGCGCTGGTGGGTGGCGAGGTCTCGGGCCTGTTCATCGACTACGTGAGCCTCAAGCCGTATGTCGCCGATGGCAAGGTACGCTTGCTGGGTGTCACCGGCACCAAGCGTTCCCCGTTGACGCCCGACGTGCCCACGTTGTCCGAGCAGGGTTACGCGGGTTTCGAATCCTACGGCTGGGGCGCGCTGTTCCTGCCCAGCAAGACGCCGCCGGAAGTCGTGGCGCGGCTGTTCGCGGAAATCGGCAAGGCGCTGCAACAGCCCGACGTGATCGGCAAGTTCAAGGACATGGGTTTCGAGATCGGCGGCACCCCGCCGGCCCAGTTCGCGACCCAGGTGCAAGGCGACTATGGGCGCTGGACGCGCTTGATCAAGCAGGCTGGCGTGTCGCTGGACTGAGCCACCGTGAGAGGCAATCCAATGCACTACGCATTCGATGGCCTCCGCCATGTGGACAAGCGTACTATCGACGACGGGCGGCGGCATGGCGTTGCCTGCCTTCGGCTCCTTCTGGGTCCGGGCTTGCACCGAAAGAGGCTCGATTGCCCCCAAACCTGTTGATCCGCATCCTGTTGCTGCTGGTAGCGCTGCTCGCCATCGCGTCTATTCTGAGCGGCTGCTCAGCCGTTGGCACGCTCAATGCTTTGGCCGCAAAAAGTAGCTACACGCTGAGCGCCAATGTCGCCTACGGCGCCCTGCCGCGCCACAAGCTCGATATCTATACGCCGACCGCGGCTGTGCCGGCCGCCGGCTGGCCGGTGGTGGTGTTCTTTTATGGTGGCTCGTGGAACACCGGCGAGCGCGCCGACTACAAGTTTGTGGGCGAGGCGCTGGCCGCGCGCGGTGTGTTGACCCTGGTGGCCGACTACCGGCTTTACCCCGAAGTGCGTTACCCCGACTTTCTGGCCGACAGTGCGCAGGCGCTGGCCTACGGCTTGGACCAGGCCGCGCGGCTGGGCGGCGACCCGAAGCGGGTGTTCGTGATGGGCCACAGCGCCGGCGGTTACAACGCTGCCATGCTGGCGCTGGACGCGCGCTGGCTAAAAGCCGCCGGCCATGCGCCGGGTGAACTCGCCGGCTGGATCGGCCTGGCCGGCCCCTACGACTTCTTCCCGACCGACAACCCCGCTGCGCAGCCGGTGTTCTTCCACCCGAACTACCCGGCGCAGGCGCAGCCTGTCCAGTTCACGCCGCCGGATGCACCGCGCACATTTCTCGGGGCACCGGTGAACGACCGGGTGGTCAACCCGCAACGCAGCACAGCGCAACTCGCGCACAAGCTGCGGTCGGCGGGTGTGCCGTTGACGCTGAAGCTGTACGAGCGCGCCAGCCATATCACCTTGATCGGCGCGTTCGCCTGGCCGTTGCGCTGGATCGCACCGGTGCTGGACGATGTGAAGGCGTTCATCGACAGCACACCGCCCGCGCGGTGACGGCGGGCGCCACAGACCGGCCGTGTGACGGACGCCCGGGCCAGCCATGGTGCTGGTGCCCGTGCCGTGGCCGGCGGGTGGGGGCAGAATGGTCGCTGCGGCAGCTACCACCGGGCCGGGCACCCAACTTGCTTTGACCTGGGCGGTATTTGCCTACACAACCCGAGACACCGCCCATGACCACCCGCCCGATCCGCTCGATCCTGATCGCCAACCGCTCGGAGATCGCCATCCGCGTCATGCGCGCGGCGGCCGAGATGCGTATCCGCACCGTTGCGGTCTATTCGCAGCAGGACCGGCAGGCGCTGCACCGTTTTAAGGCGGATGAGAGCTACGTGGTGGGCGAGGGCAAGAAGCCGCTGGCGGCCTACCTGGACGGCGAGGATATTCTGCGCATCGCCAAACGCGCCGGAGCCGATGCGGTGCATCCGGGTTATGGTTTCCTGTCCGAGAACCCGGACTTTGCGGAATCGGTACTCGCCGCCGGCCTGTTATGGATAGGCCCCACGCCCGAGGTGATGCGCACGCTGGGCAACAAGGTGGCGGCGCGCCATGCGGCCGTGGCGGCCGGGGTGCCCGTGATGCCGGCTACGCCGCCGCTGCCCACCGACGTGGCCCCGTGCGTGCGGATGGCGCAGCAGGTCGGTTTTCCGGTCATGCTCAAGGCCAGCTGGGGGGGAGGCGGGCGCGGCATGCGCGTGATCGAGAACGCGGCCGAACTGTCGGCCGCGCTAGAGGCGTCGCGGCGCGAGGCATTGGCCGCCTTCGGCAACGACGAGGTGTATTTCGAGAAACTGATCCGCCGCGCGCGCCACGTCGAGGTGCAGATCCTGGGCGATACCCACGGCAATCTGGTGCACCTGCACGAACGCGATTGCAGTGCGCAGCGCCGCAACCAGAAGGTGGTGGAGCGCGCGCCCGCGCCGTACCTGACACAGGCAGGACGCGCCGAGTTGTGCGGCAACGCGCTGCGCCTGATGCGCAGCGTGGGCTACACCCACGCCGGCACGGTCGAGTTCCTGATGGACGCCGACGACGGCAAGTGTTACTTCATCGAGGTCAACCCGCGTATCCAGGTCGAACACACGGTGACCGAGATGATTACGGGCGTGGACATCGTGAAGGCGCAGATCCGCATCACCGAGGGCGGATATATAGGCCTGACCGAAGACGCCGGCGACGGCCGGCTGGCCACCGGCGTGCCGGTGCAGGACAAGATTGCCCTGAACGGCCACGCGCTGCAATGCCGCGTGACCACCGAGGACCCCGAGAACGGCTTCCTGCCCGACTATGGCCGCCTGGCGGCCTATCGCAGCGCGGCCGGTTTTGGCATCCGGCTGGATGCTGGCACGGCGTATGGCGGGGCCGTCATCACGCCTTATTACGACTCGCTGCTCGTCAAGGTCACGGCCTGGGCGCCGACGGCGGCCGAGACGGTGCAACGCATGGACCGGGCGCTGCGCGAATTCCGCATCCGCGGCGTCTCTACCAACCTGCAGTTCCTGGAAAACCTGATCAACCACCCGGCCTTCACGTCGGGCGAACTGACCACACGCTTCATCGAGAACACGCCCGAGCTGATGTCGTTCGCCACGCGGCGCGACCGCGCGTCCAAGGTGCTGCGTTTCATGGCCGAGGTGGCCGTCAACGGCAACCCCGAGATGGCCGGCCGCACGCTGCCCGCTCTGCCGTTGCCCAAGCCCGTGCTGCCTGCGCCGCAACTCGACCAGCCGATACCCGACGGCACGCGCCAGCGCCTGAAGGCACTCGGCCCGGCCGGTTTTGCGCAGTGGATGCTGGCGCAGAAGCAGTTGCTGGTGACCGACACCACCATGCGCGACGCCCACCAGTCGCTGCTGGCCACACGTATGCGCACGGCCGACATGTTGCCCATCGCGCCGTTCTACGCGCGCCGGCTCGCGGGCCTGTTCTCGCTGGAGTGCTGGGGCGGTGCCACCTTCGACGTGGCGCTGCGTTTTCTCAAGGAGGACCCCTGGCAACGCCTGGAGTTGCTGCGCACGCAGATTCCCAACGTCATGTTCCAGATGCTGCTGCGCGGCTCCAATGCGGTGGGCTACACCAACTACGCCGACAACGTCGTGCGCCATTTCGTGCAGCAGGCGGCACAACACGGCATCGACCTGTTCCGCGTTTTCGACTCCTTGAACTGGGTGGCCAATATGCGTGTCGCCATCGACGCGGTGCTTGAAGCCGGCGCCCTGTGCGAAGGGGCGATCTGCTACACCGCCGACGTCTTTGACCGCCAGCGCTCCAAGTACGACCTGAAGTACTACCTGGGCATCGCGCGCGAGCTGCAGAAGGCCGGCGTGCACGTGCTGGGCATCAAGGACATGGCCGGTGTGTGCCGGCCGCGCGCGGCGGCCGAACTGGTGCGCGCGCTGAAGGCCGAGACCGGCCTGCCGGTGCACTTTCACACCCACGACACCAGCGGCGCATCGGCCGCCTCGGTGCTGGCCGCCGTCGAGGCCGGCTGCGACGCGGTCGATGGCGCGCTGGACGCAATGAGCGGCCTGACCTCGCAGCCCAACCTGTCGGCCATCGCCGCCGCGCTGGCCGGCACCGAGCGCGACCCCGGCCTCTCGCAGCATGACCTGCACGCGGCCTCTACTTACTGGGAGGGCGTGCGCCGTTTCTATGCGCCTTTTGAGTCCGACATCCGCTCCGGCACCGCCGACGTCTACCGCCACGAGATGCCCGGCGGCCAGTACACCAACCTGCGCGAGCAGGCGCGTGCCATGGGCATAGCGCACCGCTGGACCGAGGTGTCGCAGACCTATGCGGACGTGAACCGCCTGTTCGGCGACATCGTCAAGGTTACGCCCACCTCCAAGGTGGTGGGCGACCTGGCGGTGATGATGGTGGCCAGC
>JANLPN010000231.1:0-3169 GCA_031367285.1 Betaproteobacteria bacterium
GTGCAAGACGCCGTGCATTGCCACTTTGACGAGGGTCAGTCGCCAAAGATAATTCGACTGCATTTTGTCCGCGACGAGCTACTGGCTGCGTAGGCATGGCAATTAGGCTGCCGCGTGATTTGACGGGCGCGCAGTTGGTGCGGGCTTTGGTCAAGCTGGGCTACAAACCTACCCGGCAAACCGGTAGCCATGTGCGTCTGACCTGCGAGTTGCCGGCACAGCACCACGTCACCGTTCCTTTGCACGACCCCCTTCGCATCGGCACATTGGCCGCCATTTTGGCAGCCATCGCGGAAGCCCACGGCTTGCCGCGCGACGAATTGCTGCAAAACCTGTTCGGTTAATGGACGCTATGCGGACCTATGTCGCCGGGCTTCGGATATCGCCGTAGCAAAGGCCATCGTGGTGATTTTGAAGGAGTGACTGATGAACCCTCAAGCAGCAGAAAAGCTCGGCGTTGCGCCCTATGACAGCGCCGACTATCTCCAGTCGGACGACGACCGCGCGCTGTATTTGCAGATATGTTTGCAAGAAGTCCCGGAAGACGCAGCTTTCATCGCGCGTGCCATAAGAACGGTAGCGCGCTCGGCGCATGATGCAGCTACCACGCAACACCGGCATCAGCCGTGAAAGCCTGTACAAGGCATTGGGCGACCAAGCCAACCCGATATTCGCGAACCGTGCTCAAGGTACTCCACGCACGGGGCTTGCAGATGGGCTTGCGGCCGGTATCCGGCTGATTGAGCCTGTAGTTGCGTGGTCGCCGATCCTGACCCCATCCCCCTCTCTGCCTTGCAGCACTGGCACTACTGCCCGCGCCAGTGCGGGCTGATCCATCTGGAGCAGGCGTTCGACGACAACGTGCATACGTTGCGCGGGCAGGCGGTGCACGTGCGGGTAGACAAACCGGGTGTGGAGACCGCGAAGGGTGTGCGGGTGGAGCGGGCCTTGCCGCTCTGGCATGACGCCTTGGGGTTGATAGGCAAGGCGGATGTGGTGGAGTTTCTGCCCAATGGCGCGCCCTATCCGGTGGAATACAAACACGGCAGCCGCCACAAGGCCGCGGATATCGCCGCCTGTAACGACATTCAGCTTGCGGCGCAGGCGATGTGCCTGGAAGCGATGACGCGCCACACGGTTGCCGAAGGGGCGATCTTTTACGCCACGTCCAAGCGCCGCCGCGTGGTGCCTGTAACGGCAGAGCTGCGCCTGCAGGTAGAGCAGACAACGCGCGCCATCCGCCACATGCTTTTTACGGCAGCGCTGCCGCCGCCGCTAGGGGTGGACCAGGCGGCCAAGCGATGCAAGGCATGCTCCCTACTGGAGCGCTGCCAGCCCGAGGCCGGGCGAGCAAACTTGTCCGCAGCCCGCGCCGCTCTGTTTGACCCCGATGCGTGAGGCCTCGCCGCCATGCAGCTCCTCAACACCCTCTACATCACCACGGCAGACACTTACCTGCGGTTGGACAACGACACGCTACGTGTGGAGGTTGAGCGCGAGACCAGGTTGCGCGTGCCGCTGCACCACCTGAGCGCGGTCGTGTGTTTTGGCCATGTAGGCTTGTCGGCACCCTTGATGCACCGGCTTGCAGAGGGCGGCATTGCGCTGGTGCTGCTGGACGACAACGGGCGTTTCAAGGCACGCCTTGAAGGCGCGGTGTCGGGCAACGTACTGCTGCGTCAGGCGCAATTCCAGCGGGCGGCGGACCCGGCCTTTACGCTCGACATCGCCCGTGCCTGCGTGGCCGGCAAGATCAAGAACACCCGGCAGGTGCTGCAACGCGGCGCTCGAGAAGCCAAGGATGAAGACGAGGCAAAGGTCCTTGGGCGGCTGGCCGACAACCTGGCCGCGAGTCTGCGTGCCTTGCCGGAGGTGACCACGCTGGACAGCCTGCGCGGTGTGGAAGGCGAGGCGGCGCGCCAGTACTTCAGTGGCCTTGATCTGCTGGTGCGGGCGGACCGGCGAGAAGCCTTCCGCATGGATGGCCGCACCCGCCGCCCACCGCGTGATCGTTTCAACGCAGTTTTGTCTTTTCTGTACGCCATGTGGATGAACGATTGCCGCTCTGCACTGGAAGCGGCGGGGTTGGACCCACAGGTGGGGTATCTGCATGCGCTGCGGCCAGGCCGCGCCGCATTGGCGTTGGATCTGATGGAGGAGTTCCGTCCATGGGCAGATCGGCTGGCGCTGACCTTGATCAATCGGGGCCAGTTGGCAGCGGAAGATTTTGCGCTGCGCGAAGGTGGCGGTGTGTCGCTGGAGGTGGACGCGCGCAAGGCCGTGGTGGTGGCGTACCAGGAGCGCAAGCGCGATGAAATCAACCACCCCCTCTTGGCGCAGGCCGTGCCCATGGGGCTGGTGCCACTGGTGCAGGCGCGTTTGCTGGCGCGTGCGCTGCGGGAAGATGGTTCGCCCTATGTGCCGTTCGTGTCGAAGTAGGTGGTAACAATGCTGGTACTGGTTTGCTACGACGTGAACACCGAGACCAAAGAGGGCCGCCGGCGCTTGCGCCGGGTGGCCAAGGTCTGCGAAGGCACGGGCCAACGCGTGCAAAAGTCCGTCTTTGAGTGCCAGCTGGACCTTGCTCAGTTTGAGGTGCTGGAACGCAGGCTGTTGGCAGAGATCAACGAAAAGCAGGACTGCCTGCGCATGTACCGAATGCCCGAAACCCGTGGTTTCGAGGTGTTGGAGCACGGTACCTTTAAGGCGGTGGACTTCGACGGGCCATTGGTGCTTTGATTGTCTTTGACTGCCGCCGCAGCGGCGGCTAGGATAAGGCTTCGCCCCGCGAGCCCAAAGTGATTGCCCTGCCGCATAGCGGTTCGCGCGCCGTGCAAGCCGTTGATTCAAATGCTCTTTACACAATTCGCTTATGCGTCTGTCCCACCACCGTTGGCTTCGCGCCCAAGGTTCGCGAAATTGCATGGAAAATGTGTTCTCCACCGGGCCCTTAAATGCGCGGCGGATCGCCCGGCTTCAAAGCCGGGCGTGGATTGAAACGCCGATCGGCGAGCCATTGGCCACATTGCCGCCCGGATCGCCCGGCTTCAAAGCCGGGCGTGGATTGAAACGAGTGTCTGTCGGTCCGCGCCTGGGTCGAAGGGCGGATCGCCCGGCTTCAAAGCCGGGCGTGGATTGAAACAATTGTGACTGCGCATCTAAGGCGTGC
>JANLPN010000234.1:0-6831 GCA_031367285.1 Betaproteobacteria bacterium
GCCCCCAACATCAAGTGGTGCGAGGCGACGCTGTGCGGCTGGATCAGCGAGCCGGCCAATACCTGGAGCAATTTGCTCTATCTGGTGTTTGGCGCCATCATCATGCTGGGCCGGCGCGAGGCTCACTTTGAGCTGCGCTGGATGGGCCCGGCCATGCTGCTGATGGGTTTTTTCTCGCTGGTCTACCACGCCAGCAACAACTACCTGACCCAGGTGTTCGACTTCATCGGCATGTTCCTGCTGGTGTTCTGGATGCTGGTGATCAACCTGCGCCGGCTTGGCCTCGTCACACGTGACAGGCAGCTACCCGTCTTCGTGGCGCTGTGCCTGGGCGGCACGGCGCTGGTTCACCTGATGCATCTTGCGCAGTTGAAATTCCAGCTAATCATCGCCTTGGCCACGCTGGCGATTGTGGTGACCGAGCTGATGGCGCGGCGCGTGCGTCGCGTGCCGCTGGGGAGCTTCGCGATCAGCTTGGCCTTGCTGTGTGTAGCGCAGGCGGCCTCGCTGGCCGACCTGGGCCGGGTTTACTGCGAGCCCGAAAGCTGGCTGCAGGGTCACGCGGTATGGCACCTGCTCAGCGCTATCGCCCTGTACTTCGCGTACAGGCACTACCGATGGCTGATCAGCACGGAATTCGAGCGCGGCGCCATGGTACAAACGCAGCCATGAAAATTGAAAAAAATACCGCCGTCACACTGCGCTATAAAGTGACCGACGCCAACCGCTTGCCGCTCGAAGAGAGCCAGGAACCGATGGTTTACCTGCATGGCGGTTATGGCAATACCTTCGCCAAGCTGGAACAGGCGCTGGAAGGCCAGGTGGAGGGTTACCAGACCACGCTGGAACTGCAGCCGCAAGACGCCTTTGGCCTGCGTGACGAGAGCCTGGTGCAGACTATCCCCAAGAGCCAGTTTCCGCCGGGCGTCAAGGTGGGTGGGCGCCTGCAGGGCCAGGATGACAGCGGCCACGCGCGGGCCTTTACCGTCATGAAAATCAAGGGCGACAAGGTGCTGCTGGACGGCAACCATCCGTTTGCCGGCAAGGCCTTGCGCCTGTCCGTGGCCGTGACCGGGGTGCGCGTGGCAACTGAAACCGAAATTGAGCATCGCCACGTGCATGGTGAACACGGCCACCACCATTAAAAGGCCGCGACCCTGCGCCACTTCGCCGGCGGTCCCAGCTTGCAGGCGGTCTTGGTGTGCTGGGTACGTGTCTCTTCCACCACCGAGCGGCAAAATTCATGCAGGTCGATGTGCCGGGGCTGGAACTCCAGCTTGTGGGCCTCGGCCTTGCCCAGCATCAACACACGGTGCAGCATGAGTGTCATGCGTCGCACGCCATTTTCGATGGTCGCGATTGCCTGGGCCTGTTCGGCCTTGGGCAAACGATCGCCGTAGTACTTGACGAGTTCCGCGGATGACAGGATGACGGCCAGCGGCGCGCGGAATTCATGCGACGCCATGGAGATAAAACGTGAGCGCATGTCGTTGAGTTCCGACTGCTTCTGCAATGTGAGGCGCGCGGTCTGTTCGGCCTGCAGCCGTGCCGCGGCGTCCACCACAAACAGCAGCGTGGCCTCGCGTTTGCTCCATTCGATCTTGACCGCCGACAACTCCAATGACCGGACTTCACCCTGCTGGGTGAGCACCCGAAACCCGTAGAACGATTCCACCGTCTCGCCGCGCAGCCGGCGCCGGTGGCGCTCCAGCATGACGGGCAGGTCGTCCGGGTGTACCGTGGCCGAAAAGGGTTGCGACGGCAGGACTTCCAGCGGATGGCCGACGATACGCACCAGGCTGGGATTGGCAAACACCATGCGTTCGTCCTGCACCACCACCACACCCACGCCGACCTTCTCGATCACCGTGCGGTAAGGCTGCTCCGACTTGCGCAGCTCGTCCAGCGCCTGGTAGCGCTCGATGGCGCTGCTCACGTGGTTGGCCACGAACGACAGAATGCTGGCATCGGAATCGCTGTAGCGGATACCCGGCTTGTAGCCCTGCACCACCAGAGCGCCGCCGATGGCGCCGCGCATCACCATGGGCACGCCCAGCCAGCTCGTGAAACTCCGGTCACCGCTGGCCTCGGTGACCTCGCCATTCCGCTGCAGTTCCTGCAGGCGGCTCGCATCGATGATCTGCGGCTGCCCGGTCCTGAGCACGAATTCCGTCAGGCCGCGGCGGCAGGGCAGGTTGCTGAGCTGCAAGGCGTCGCCATCGCGTTCGTCCACATAGTACGGAAAATCGTTGCACTGTTTCACCGCGTCGTACAGGCAGACGTAGCAATTTTTGGCGTACAGCAATTCGCCCAGCAGGCCATGCACCGATTGCAGGAAGTCGTAGAACGACAGGTCGGCCGCCGCGCGTTCGGCAATGCGGTAGAACACCCGCTGCAGCGTCTCGGCCTCTTTCTGCTCGCGTGCCTCGGCCTGCAACTCGCGTGTGCGCTGTTCCGGCCACAGGCTGGCTGCCGTTTCCTGTCGCTGTTTTTCGGCATCGCAGCCATCGCTGCTCGACGCTCTCGAAGCGACTGAAGTAGTGCGGTATTTTGAGAATCCGATGCGTCTTCTCCGAATCCAAAAGTTGGTTAGCGCGGCTCTCGCCCGTGACCGGCTACCGCTGTCCAGACGAGTTCGGCGTACGACCACTCCCGTTGCAAAGCGGTTGGCGGTAAAAGACTGGCTGCGGTCTTTGAGCTCCTCGTTTCCAGCTACGATACGTACATTGAGTTCCCATGTATCCGCGCCCTCACTCGCGTCAGTGTTGCCCGGCAAAGGACACCCCATGACTATCCTGACCACACACGTCGGCAGCCTGCCACGCGGCGACGAACTGGCGCAGCTGCTTTTGAAGCGCGACCATGGCGAGCCGGTGGACGATGCGCACTTCGAGCAGGTCGTGCAGGCAGCGCTGGACCACGCCGTGCAAAAGCAGGCACAGGCAGGTGTCGGCATCATGAGCGACGGCGAACTGGGTAAGGTTGGCTACGCGACCTACATCACCGAGCGGCTCGAAGGCTTCGGCGGGCACGTCGACCGAACGCCGGCGAAGGACCTGGCTGACTTGCCGGACCTGCGCAAGAAGCTGGCGCTCATCATGGGCGCGCAGGAATTCGTGCGTGCCGCCTGCATAGCGCCGGTGAAGCTGCGCAGCCTGGACCCATGCCACGCGGACATCCGGCGCTTCAGTTTAGCGATGGAGCGCCATGCGGGGGGCGCGCGAGGCTTCCTGAACGCAGCCTCGCCGGGCCTCATCACGGCTTTCCAGCCCAACAAATACTACCCATCGCACGAGGCCTACTTGTCGGCGCTGGTCGATGCGATGCGCCCCGAATACGAGGCGATCGTGGCGGCGGGTTTCGATCTGCAACTCGACTGCCCAGACCTCGCCATGGCGGCGCATACGGGCTTCCAGCATCTCAGCGAACCGGAGTTCGTCCAGCGCGCCTGGCAGAACGTGGAGGCATTAAGCGCGGCCACCAGCAACATCCCGCGCGAGAAGCTGCGCATGCACATCTGCTGGGGAAACTACGAAGGCCCGCACCACTGCGACATCGCCCTTGAGAAGGTGCTCGCTCCGATCCTTGCCGCGCGCCCGTCCACCATCCTGTTCGAGGCGGCAAATCCGCGCCATGAACACGAGTGGGAGGTATGGCGCAACGCCACACTTGCCGATGACAAGATCCTGGCACCGGGCTTGATCGACAGCTGCTCGAACTACGTCGAGCATCCAGAATTGATACGCCAGCGCATCGAACGTTATGCCGCCTTCATGGGCCGTGACCGTGTCCTCGCCAGCACCGACTGCGGTTTCGGCACCTTTGCCAACTACGGCAAGATCGACCCGGCAGTGACGTGGATGAAACTGTCTGCGCTGAAGGAAGGTGCCGAGCGCGCGAGCCGCGTCGTAGCGTAAACGCACGCCGTGTCAGCGAATCAGCCCCCGTATTCCTCCACCGGCACACAACTGCAAAACAGATTCCGATCCCCATACACGTTGTCAATCCGCCCGATCGGCGTCCAGTACTTCGTGTGCTTGAGGTTCGCCAATGGAAACGCCCCGGTCTCGCGCGAGTAGGGCCGCGACCAGTTGTCCACCATCGTGGCTGCGGCCGTGTGCGGCGCGTTCTTGAGCGGGTTGTTGTCCTGCGGCCATTCGCCGCGCTCCACTTTGCGGATCTCTTCGCGGATGGCGATCATGGCGTGGATGAAGCGGTCGATCTCTTCCAGCGTTTCGCTTTCGGTGGGCTCCACCATCAGCGTGCCGGGCACGGGGAAACTCAGCGTGGGCGAGGGGAAGCCGTAGTCCATCAGGCGCTTGGCCACGTCTTCGGCGCTCACGCCGTTGACGCCGCCGCTGCTCTCCTTGAGCGGGCGCAGGTCCAGGATACATTCGTGCGCCACGTGGCCGTTGGCACTTGAATACAGGGTGGGGTATGGCTCGGCCAGCACTTTCAGCACGGCGTTCAGCCGGCATGTGCGGCAATCACCGGGGCGGTATGCGCGGAGCATGCGTTCTCTGCCGGCAGGCATGGGCAAGCGGGACAAGCTGAGCGATGCGGAGTTCGCCGTCTTCGAGCAGATGCGCGACAAAACCCCCGCCCGCTCCCTGAACCTCGGATGATCCGCGCACCACTTCTGCCCCGTCTGCGGGTGCTCGACCTTCTCCGACAGCCCGGCTTTTGAAAAAGACGGAGGCTGGGACAAAACCACGCGCCGCATTGGCGTCAATGCGCGGCTGTTCGACAAGTTCGACGCGGCGGTGGCACCGGTCGTTGTTATCGATGGCAAGAACCTTTGGTAGCTGTCAAAGACCTGGGCTCGTCCGCGGGCGAACAGATGCGTAAAGGCGCTCCCGTACCCACTGAACTTCAGGCGCGGATGCTGAACGCCCTGGCGCAGTCGCCGAATTCGACGTGCAGCACAACACTGCTGGCGACAAGAATCGGCAGCGCCGCTGTTGCAATCGCCTCGGCGGGCCGAGCCCTTGAGCGCCGCGGCGTGCTGGTGTCGTCGCGCATGGAAGAGAACGGGCAAGCATCGCTCATCTGGGCCATCCGGGTGAAACCTGACGCTGGCCCCGGTGCGGCGGAAAATCCGGCTGCCGATCACTGAGGAGCCGGGTTTATCGGAGTCACTCCAAGCGGCCGTGTATCTTCCAGAACGCTGCGGGCGTCAGGATGGGATAACGGTCCGCGAGTACCAGCAGATCCTTGTCACCCGTGACCAGGTAGTCCAGGCTCCCGGCAGCCTTTGCGGCCAGCAAGGTACCGAGCACCGGCTCGTCGGCCGCATCGCGCAGCAAGGGCTCGCCGTTCGGTAACGGAGCTACCAGTTCGCACTGAAGCGCAAGACTGTCGATGAGATCATCGATTTCCGCCGGGTCCATGGCATGGCGATGCGCAAGTCGCGGCAGCACACGCCGAAGCTCCTCGAGGATCCAGGTGGACAGCACCACGTCGATCGATCCGCCGCGCCATGCCGCGACTATTCGGCCGGGAATGCTGCCTGGATAGGCGATCCCGGAAAGCAGGACATTCGTGTCCAGCACGAGGCGCAGAGCAGCCACGAATCAGCGCTTGCGGGTTCGCGCGCGCACGGCCCGCTTGGGCGCCGGGCTGCGCTCCGCGGCGACGGCTGCGTCGATCTCGGCCAACCCGTCCGCCAGCGGAATATCCGCGAAACCTGCCTCTATGCGTTTACATAGCGCATCGAAGCGCTCCTGCATGCGGCGAATGCGTTCGAACAAGCGCGCATCGACCAGCGCGGCTACGGGCTTTCCGTCCTTGCTGATGACCACGCTGTCACGCCGGTATTGCACCTGGTTAAGCATCTCGCCTAGGTTCTGCCGGAAGTTGACGGCGCTGGTTTCCGTGATCATGATGTATGGCTCCTATGGGTCATACTGATCATTATGATCTCAAGAGGAAAAATCTGTTACGTGAGCCGCCTCTGATCGAATTGGAGCGTGAGACAGCCATGCTTCGTCGCCATCGCTCAGGTAGGCAGTGACACCCGCCTTGCTGCGCTCCAGTGCCGAAGGCTGCGCTTCGGCTTGCCAGCACTTTATGGGTGCGCCGTCCATGTAGATGCTGCGACAGGTGACCTTGTCCCCGAAAAACTTACTCCCTAGCTGATTTCAGGCGTAGTCGCTCACTGGCACACAACTGCAAAAAAGATTACGGTCGCCATACACATTGTCTACGCGCCCGATCGGCGTCCAATACTTGCTGTGTTTCAGGCTGGCCAGCGGGAACACACCGGTCTCGCGCGAATAGGGGCGGTCCCACTCGGCGCCCATCACCGATGCGGCCGTGTGCGGCGCGTTCTTGAGCGGGTTGTTGTCCTGCGGCCATTCGCCGCGTTCGACCTTGCGGATCTCTTCGCGGATGGCGATCATGGCGTGGATGAAGCGGTCGATCTCTTCCAGCGTTTCGCTTTCGGTGGGCTCGACCATCAGCGTGCCGGGCACGGGGAAGCTCAGCGTGGGCGCGTGGAAGCCGTAGTCCATCAGGCGCTTGGCCACGTCTTCGGCACTGATGCCGTTGACGCCGCCGCTGGACTCCTTCAATGGCCGCAGGTCCAGGATGCATTCGTGCGCCACGTGGCCCGGCTTGCCATCCGATCTTTCGCTGGCGTACAGCGTGGGGTAGTGGTCGCGCAACCTGGCGCTGATGTAGTTGGCGCTCAGGATGGCGGTTTCGGTGGCGGCCTGCAGGCCGTCGGGGCCCATCATGCGGCAATACATCCAGCTGATGGGCAACACGGCCGCGTTGCCGAGCGGCGCCGCTGATATTGCCCCCACGCTAGTCACCGCGGGCCCTTCGCTG
>JANLPN010000251.1:0-2348 GCA_031367285.1 Betaproteobacteria bacterium
TCTGGCATCAGCACAGTTGTGACACCTATCGGCAACCGACAAGCCGAGCCTGGTTCTGGTCCCGGAAACTGACGGGCAATGTCTTGCGTGACGCCGAGGTCCGAAAGAGACTGACCCGTGAGGGCTGGCGCAGCCTGGTTGTTTGGGAATGCGAGCTTCGCACGGACCCTGTCAAGCTGGCGTGGAGGCTGATTCGATTCCTTCAGTGAGGGACCGCCTCGGCACGCGGTCAGGCGTTGGGAGGCAGGGCAGGTCGCGCGTAGTCAACAGATGGTCGTAGCCGGGCGGACGACGCCAGGGCGGGGGCGGTACAGTGCGACGGCACAGCCGCAAAATGCCCATGCACCACCCACTCTCCGAAGCCCAGGCCCGCACCGATCTGGCGGCGGCCTTTCGCTGGGCGGTGCGGCTGGGTATGCACGAGGCCATCGCCAACCATTTCAGTGCCACCGTGTCGGACGATGGAAAGCAGTTTCTGCTCAACCCGGTGGGGCGCCATTTTTCGCGCGTGCGCGCCAGCGAATTGCTGCTTCTAGACGCCGGCAATCCCGACGCCCTGCAGGGTGCCAATGCCCCCGATCCCACGGCCTGGTTTCTGCATGCCGAGCTGCACCAACGGCTGCCGCAGG
Source organism: Betaproteobacteria bacterium (assembly GCA_031367285.1). Taxonomy (GTDB): domain Bacteria; phylum Pseudomonadota; class Gammaproteobacteria; order Burkholderiales; family Burkholderiaceae_C; genus CAISIP01. The sequence goes on from JANLPN010000251.1 coordinate 630, forward strand.
CGCGCTGCATCCTGCATACCCACATGCCCTACACCACGGCCCTGTGTTGCCTGAAGGATTTCGAATTCCTGATGCTGGACCAGAACGCCTGCCGCTTCTACCAGCGCATTGCCTACGACCGCGACTACAGCGGTATGGCGCTGGACGCGTCCGAAGGCGAACGCGTGGCGCGTCTGCTGGGCCCCGGCAAAAGCGTGTTGTTCATGGGCAACCACGGCGTGATCGTGGTCGGTAGCTCGGTGGCGCAGGCCTTTGACGCGTTGTATTACCTGGAGAAGGCGGCGCAGCTACAGGTGCTGGCGCTGTCCACGGGGCGGCCGCTGGCGCTGGTGCCCGAGGCGGTCGCGGCCACGGCCTGTGCGCAATGGAACGACTATCCCACACGCTTTTCCGAGCTGCATTTCGAAGAGCTCAAACAAATATTGAACAGCCAAGAACCGGACTACAGCACATGAACCACAACGTCATCATTACCTGTGCCTTGACCGGGGCCGGCGACACGGCCGACAAGAACCCGGCCGTTCCCGTCACGCCCAAACAGATTGCCGCCGCTGCCGTCGAAGCGGCGAATGCCGGCGCCACGGTGGTGCATTGCCATGTGCGCGACCCGCGGACCGGTAAAGGCAGCCGCGACCCGGCGCTGTACCGCGAGGTGATGGAGCGTATCCGCGAGACCGGGGTGGACGTCATCGTCAACCTCACGGCCGGCATGGGCGGCGACCTGGAAATCGGTGGCGCAGAAAAGCCGCTCGAATTCGGCCCCGCCACCGACCTGGTGGGCCCCTTGACGCGGCTGGTGCATGTGGAGGAGTTGTTGCCCGAAATCTGCACGCTGGACTGCGGCACGCTGAACTTCGGCGATGGCGACCTGATTTATGTGTCCACGCCGGCCGCGTTGCGCGTGGGCGCCAAACGCATCACCGAACTCGGCGTCAAGGCCGAGCTGGAGATCTTCGACACCGGCCACCTGTGGTTCTCCAACCAGATGATCAAGGAAGGCCTGCTGAAGGACCCGCTGTTCCAGTTGTGCCTGGGCATACCCTGGGGCGCTCCGGCCGACACCACCACCATGAAAGCCATGGTGGACAACCTGCCGGCCGGCGTGACCTGGGCCGGCTTTGGCATCGGCCGCATGCAGATGCCGATGGCGGCGCAGGCCATATTGCTGGGCGGCAATGTGCGTGTGGGCCTGGAGGACAACCTCTGGCTCGACAAGGGTGTGCCGGCCAGCAATGGCTCGCTGGTGGAACGGGTCGTGAACCTGATCCACTGCCTGGGCGCCAGGCCCATGACACCGGCCGAAGGGCGTGTGAAGATGGGTCTCAAGAAGCGCGGCTAGGCCGTCTTGCGCAACTCTGCAATTCAAGGAATTTTCGATGTCGTTTGTGACGGAAATCAAAACCTTTGCCGCTCTGGGTAGCGGCGTGATCGGCAGCGGCTGGGTCGCGCGCGCGCTGGCCCATGGGCTGGACGTGGTGGCCTGGGATCCGGCCCCCGGTGCCGAGGCGCAGTTGCGTGGGCGTGTTGCCAAGTGCTGGAGTGCGCTGGAAAAACAGGGGCTCAAGGCCGGTGCCTCGCAAAGCCGGCTGCGTTGTGTGGCCACCGTCGAGGAATGTGTGGCCCAGGCCGATTTCATTCAGGAGAGCGCGCCCGAAACCCTAGGCCTGAAGATCGAGCTGCACCGCAAGATAAGCGCGGCGGGGCGGCCCGATGTATTGA
>JANLPN010000260.1:0-4748 GCA_031367285.1 Betaproteobacteria bacterium
GGTACCGAGAGTTACATGGTCGATAGCGCGGACGAGCTGCAGCCGCAATGGTTCGAAGGCCGCCAGCGGGTAGGCCTGACCGCCGGTGCCTCCGCCCCCGAAGTGCTGGTGCGCCAGGTGATGGACCGCATCAAGGAGCTCGGCGCCGTGTCGGTACGCAAGCTGGCCGGAATTGAAGAGACGGTCAAGTTTCCGCTGCCCAAGGGTTTGCGGATATAGGCTCACTAAAATGGTGGCATGTTAGACATCAACCTCCTGCGCAAAGACCTGGATGCGGCTGTAGCCCGCCTTGAGACGCGCAAAAGCCCACAGCCCTTTCTCAACATCGACAGTTTTCGTGCGCTCGAAGGCGAACGCAAAACGATACAGACCCGCACCGAAGAGCTGCAGGCGCGGCGCAACGCGCTGAGCAAGCAGATTGGCCAGCTCAAGGCCAGGGGTGCGGCCGGTCAGGCCGAGGTGGATACCGCCATGGCTGCCGTGGCGGCCATGAAAAGCGAGCTGGAATCTTCCACCGTGCGGCTGGAGCGCATCCAGGCCGAGCTGCAAGAGCTGTTGCTGGCGGTGCCGAACCTGCCGCATGCCAGCGTGCCGGTGGGCAAGGATGAAACCGGCAATGTGCTGGTGCGCAGCTGGGGCACGCCGCCGGTGATGGACTTCCCCGTCAAGGACCATGTGGACGTGGGCACGCCGCTGGGGCTGGACTTCGACATGGGCGTCAAGTTGGCCGGGGCGCGCTTTACGGTGATGAAGGGCGGCGTGGCCCGGCTGCACCGCGCGCTGGCGCAGTTCATGCTGGACACGCATACCCAGCAGCATGGCTACATCGAGTGCTACACGCCCTACATCGTCAATGGCGACACCTTGCGTGGCACCGGCCAGTTGCCCAAGTTTGAAGGCGATCTGTTTGCGGTCAAGAAGGGCGGGCAGGAGGCCGAGGAGGCGCCCGACCACACGGCGCTGTACCTGATACCGACCAGCGAAGTGACCCTGACCAATTTTGTGCGCGGCGAAGTCGTGGCCGAGGCCGCGCTGCCGATGCGGCTGACGGCGCATACCGCCTGCTTCCGCTCCGAGGCCGGCAGTTACGGGCGCGACACCCGCGGCATGATCCGCCAGCACCAGTTCGACAAGGTCGAGATGGAGCAGATCGTGCACCCGGACAAAAGCTACGAGGCGCTGGAAGACATGACGCGCCATGCCGAGGCGATTTTGCAGAAGCTGGGTCTGCCGTACCGCGTGATGGCGCTGTGCACCGGCGACATGGGCCCGTCGTCGGCCAAGACCTACGACCTGGAAGTCTGGTTGCCGGCGCAAAAAACCTACCGCGAGATCAGCTCGGTGTCCAACTGCGAGGCCTTCCAGGCGCGCCGGCTGCAGGCCCGCTTCAAAAACGCGCAGGGCAAAAACGAACTGGTGCACACGCTGAATGGCTCCGGCCTGGCGGTGGGCCGCACGTTGGTGGCGGTGTTGGAGAACTACCAGCAGGCGGATGGCTCGGTGACGGTGCCCGAAGTGCTCAGGCCCTATTTGGGCGGGCTGGAGCGTATCAGCGCCTGAGCCGCCCCTGAGGCGCGTTTCAGGGCTTGGCGGCCACGGGCCCGCACGGCAGGCTGAGGATCTCCTGCAATACGGTCTCGGGATGTTTCCACAGCAGGAAGTGGTCCATGCCCGGTTTGCGCAGCACGCGTATCCACGGTTTGGGCGCGCGGGCTTCCACATAGTCGGCCGTACCCGGGTCCACCAGCGAGTCATCCAGCCCCTGTATCACCACCAGGGGCCGCTTCAGGCGCGGCCACTCGGCGTCTAGCCGTTGCAGCTCGGACTTGAGCACCAGCATTTCACGGTTGGACCACATCATTTCCTTGGGCACGACCCAGCCCGCAAGCAGAGTGTCCGCCAGCCGGTTGTACCAGCGTGGCGCCTCCAGCTCCGGCGCCACCGAGCCGGCCACCATCACACCGCCGCAGACCTTGTCCGGGTGGTCAATCGCCATCCAGGCGATCAGCGGCCCGCCCAGGGAATGGCCAACCAGGATGGCCGGCGCGCCGGCCGGTATCGCTGCCGCCAGCAGGTCAGCCTGGCGGCGCAGATCAAGCATTACATCCCCCGGTCCGGAACCGCCAAAGCCGGGGCGGTCCAGTGCGATACGTGGCCCGTAGGCAGACAACTCGGGCGCGTCCAGGTAATGCGCCCAGGCCTGCCAACCACCCGGCGAGCCGTGTACAAAAACGATGGGTGTGCTGCCGGGGCCGGGCATCTCGGCCAACCGCAGGGTACGGCCCGGCACGGTGATGTTGTGCAGCTGTGGCCGCACCGAGCTTGGGTACAACTCGTCCATGGACCCGCGCGGGTAGGGTGGGTTGGAGCAGCCTGCAAGCAGCAGTGCGGCCGCCAGTACGCACCAAAGGCCTCCGGACGCGCGGTTACCGTTGGACGCTGTCATGGTGGGAAAGGCGAAAACGTCTGGGGCTTTTTGAATGGCGCATAGTGACCCTGGAGCAAGGAATGCAAACACCGCACTGAGTGACTGGCGAGCCCCTGGTTTAGTTCCGGCATAAGCCGGGTGCAAGCCAACTTCCACGGAAGCTGCGTTTGGTTCCGCATTATTGGGTATTGACGCCCCGGTGGTTCGACACACAAACTCGGAGCCGATGGGTTCACACGGGAGACACATGATGAAGTTGCTTCTGGTCCGGGGTAACAGCGGCGCCGAGGTCGCGCAGTTGCGCAAGGCGCTGGCGCGGCAGCTGGGTGACGATGCGCAGGACTTTCCGCTCTTGGGCACGGGCGACCTGCTCGATGCCGACGTAGAGGCCGCGGTGCGGCGCTGGCAGTCGGGTGTGGGCCTGGTGGCCGACGGCATTGTAGGCCCGCATTGCCAGTCCGCCCTGGGGCTGCGCAACCCCGCGGCGCTGGAAGTCAGGTTTGATCTGGAAGCGGTCAAGCTGCTCTTTCCCGCCACCAAACCGGCCAACATCAACCGCTACCTGCCTTATGTGTCGGCCGCATTGCAGGCCGTGGGTCTGACCGACCGCGCCATGGTCTGCGCGGCGCTGGGCACCATCCGTGCCGAGAGCGAAGGTTTCCTGCCGATCCCGGAGTTCCCGTCGCAGTTCAATACCCGGCCCGGCCAGGCACCGTTCAGCATCTACGAAGGGCTGGCCAAACTCGGCAATACCCAGCCCGGCGACGGTGCACGTTTCAAGGGCCGTGGTTTTGTGCAGTTGACCGGGCGCTTCAACTACCAGAAGTATGGTGATGCGCTGGGGGTGGACCTGACCAGCGGCACTGCCAACGCCGACCTGGCCAACGCGCCCGAAGTAGCGGCGGTGCTGCTGGCGACTTTTCTGGCCGACCATGCGCAGGCGCTGCACCAGGCTCTGGCCGCCGGCCAGTTCGCGCAGGCGCGCAAGCTGGTCAACGGCGGCGCGCATGGGCTGGACCGTTTCCGGGACGTGTTTCGCCTGGCCGGGACGGTGTGGTCACTGGTGGTTTCCGCCGTGCCCGGGGCCGGCCGCGCAAGGCCCGTCAAGCAGACGCGGGCTGCTGCTGTCGCGGCAAAGAAAAGGCTGGTGCCACCGCTGCGGTCGCTGAATGTGCGCAAGGACCCGGCCGACCTGCGGGACCGCGCCTATACACCGCCGCCACGCGGCTTGCAGGACAGGTTCCCGCTGGACCAGGAAATCAGGAAGTTCCTGCCTACCTACGGCCGCGCCGGCATGATCCTGGACCAGGGGCAGGAGGGCGCTTGCACCGGTTTCGGGCTGGCCTGCGTAGTGAACTACCTGCGCTGGCGCCAGGCCGGGTTTCCGCGCACGATGGAATCGGTGAGCCCGCGCATGTTCTACAACTTTGCGCGCCGTTACGACGAGTATGCGGGCGAAGACTACGACGGGTCGAGTTGCCGCGGCGCACTCAAGGGCTGGTTCAACCATGGCGTGTGCCTGTGGAGCGACTGGCCCTACGACGATGCCAACTCGCAGCAGCCGCGTTACGGTTACGCCCGGCGTGCCAGTGCCACCACGCTCGGGGTCTACTACCGCATCGCGCTGAAATCCGTTACCGACGTGCAGGCGGCGATCCAGGAAGTCGGTGCCGTCTACGTATCCGCCTTCACGCACGAGGGCTGGAACGCCCTGCCGGTGCGTGGCAAGCCACCTGCCTCGCACCAGGACATTCCGGTGATCCCATTCGACGGCAGGCCGTCCGGGACCGGCGGCCATTCGTTCGCGTTGGTCGGTTTCAACGCCCAGGGTTTCGTGGTCCAGAACTCCTGGGGCGCCGATTGGGGCGTGGGCGGATTTGCGGTCATGGGGTACGCCGACTGGTTGGCCAATGGCATGGACGCCTGGGTCGTGGCGATGGGTGTGCCGGGTGTGGTGGTCGGGCGCGTGGCTGCCGGCAATACGAGCGTGGGCGCGGCAGCAGGAGGCGCCTTTACGAACCTATGGTGGAGCAAGGACCAAGCCTACCAGCACAGCATAGTGCTGGGCAATGACGGCCGGGTGAAACGGTATTTGACCGAGGACGAACTCAGCCGCACCTTGCTGTACCAGGCAGCCGGCCTGCCCGACCAATGGTTCCGGACCCGGCCCGCCGCGGAACCCAAACGGCTGGTGATGGTTGCCCACGGCGGCCTCAACAGCGAAGACGCGGCTATCGACCGCGCGCGGGCTCTGGGCCGCCACTTCCTGGCCAATGGCTGTTACCCGCTGTTCCTGGTCTGGAAGACCGGCCTGCTGGAG
>JANLPN010000290.1:0-2827 GCA_031367285.1 Betaproteobacteria bacterium
CTATTTCTCGGCCAGCGCCTTCTCGATCTGCGACAGCAGGGCCGGGTTGCCGGGTTCGATTTCTCCCGGGTAACTGCCGACTAACTTGCCGCGCCGGTCCAGCAGGTACTTGTGGAAATTCCAGGTCGGTGCCTTGCCGCTTGTTTTGGTCAGCGCAGCAAATAGCGGGTTCGCGTCCTTGCCCAAAACGGATGTCTTGGAAAACATCGGGAACTTGACGGCGTAGGTGTTGAAGCAGAAGTCGGCGATCTGCTTGTTGTTGCCGGGCTCCTGCTGGCCAAAATCGTTGGACGGAAAACCCAGCACCACCAGGCCTTTGGGGCCGAGGCGCGCGTAGAGGGCCTCCAACCCTTCGTACTGGTTGGTGAAGCCGCAGTAACTGGCCGTATTGACGACCAGCACTACCTTGCCGGTGTACTGGCACAGGTCCTGCGGCGCTTCGTCCTGCAGGCGCTTGAATTGCTGCTTTAACAGCGGCGGGCAGCCGGTTCCCGCAGGTGCGGGAGCCGCAGCGCCGGTTTGTGCGTTGGCCCGGCCCGCCGTGGCGGCGGCACCGCAAACCAGGCAAGCAAGCAATACCAGACCGGGCCAGAACGCTTTGCGCGCTATCGGCATTATTTTCTCCTGCCGCGCCCAACGTGGCCGGCATATCACTACGCAAACCAGTATCTCCCAATCCAGACTTGGCTGCGTGCCGGTCCGCCAAGAAGGGCCATGCGGACGCCGGAACACAGGTCGCCGTGCCTCGTCTTACACTGGTTCGGACCATGCGGATTTCGCTGACACTCTTTGCCACCGCGCTGACTTCGGCCTCGCCGTCCGGCAAGGGCTCGGGTCGGGGCAGGCTGGGCGCGGCCTGGCTGCTGTGGGCTTTGCTGCTGGGCGGATATTGCGTGCCGGCGGCGAGCCAGTCCGAGGTCGAGGTCGAGACCTCGCGCAGCGGCGACCTGATCGAGGTGCGCGCACGGGCCACCATCAGCGCGTCGTTTGCCGTCGTCTGGGGCACATTGACCGACTACGAACGTTTGCCCGACTTCATTCCCGGCCTCAAGAAAAGCCGTGTGCTCGCGCGCGTGGGTGCGACCACCACGGTCGAACAGGGTGGCGAGGCACGGTTTCTTTTTCTGTCGATTCCGATCGAGGTCACGCTGGAGTCCACTGAACGGCCGCCCACCATCGAAGTGCGGCGTATTGCCGGCACCCTGCGCCATCTACAGGGGCGTTACGAGACCGAGATCCTGGCCGACCCGGCCCAGGTCCAGCTGCGGTGGATCGGCTCGATTACGCCCGAGTCCGACTTGCCGCCGCTGCTGGGCGAAGCATTGATGCGGCTGTTGATCCGGCAGCAGTTCGTTGGCATGGTGCGCGAGATTGAGCGGCGTGAAGCCGCACGCAAGCTTGCCGTGCCGGTCCCGGCCCCCAAATGAAGGCCATGCGGCAGGTGCGTGGTCTGGTTGCCGCGGCTTGGCCAAAGCCCTCGCCGCCGCGCACCAGGGCTGTTCGCGCGGCGCTGGCTGTGTTGGCCGTGCTGGCGCTTGCCGCCTGCGCCTGGGCGCCTGTGGCAAGCGCTCCGGAACCGAACACACGCTCGCCGGAGCTGGCCGCATGCGCCGACTGGTATGCAGCGCTGGATGCGCAGCTTGACCAGGCCGGCGTGCGTGATGGCGGCGCATCCCGTATTGCCGGTTTTGCGTATCTGCGTATGGACCGGTTTACCGCCTCGCTGCGTGATGCGCTCACCGTACCCACCGGCAATGACGCCGCAACTGACCACCGTGCCGCGCTGTTGCAGCTCCTGGTTGAGCTGGACCTGCAGGCGCGCGCCCATGAGATCGCCAACCTGCCGGACCGGGCACGGGCGCAGCTTGCCAGGCCCAACGGAGCTGCCACACAGGGAGGTTTGTTGCAGCATGCGCAGCAGTGCGCCATGCTGCTGCTGAACGCCGACCTCGCCAGCCCGGCGCGCCTTACCAGCCTGCAACAGCGCCTGGTAGTGCCCGACGACTACGTAACCGGCTACCGGATTGTGGGCGCCTACGGGCTTAGCCGCATCGCCTTTGCCATTGGTATCCGGCGTTTTGAAGCGCAACAACGCGCCGTGTTTGCCAGCCATCCCGCGCCGCTTGCCGGCAGCACGCGCCTGCGCCTGTCCGCGCCGACGCGTCCTGCGGCAGGCGCCGTCACGGCGCAGAGCCTGGCCGGCATGCTCAGGCCGGCCGATGGCGACCCGATGCGTCTTCCGGCGCCCACGCCGGAGCAGCTGGAACTGATGTTCGCGCAGTTCGCACCCGATTTCGAGGTGGACGTCGCCAGCGCCGACGACCGGCCCGGTGCCCTGGTCTGGCGCGCAGCCGTATTACCGGGCGCCGCCGAAACACTGGCCGTGGACACGGATACGCCGGTGGTGTACCGGCACACCGCCACCACCCGTGTCGGGGCACACAACCTGCTGCAACTGGTTTATACACTGTGGTTTCCCGCACGCACTGCGAATGACGGCAGGCTCGACTTGCTGGCCGGCAAACTCGACGGCCTGGTGTGGCGCGTAACGCTGGCGCCCGACGGCACACCGCTGGTCTACGACAGCATCCACCCCTGTGGTTGCTACCACCTTTTTTTCCCCACGCCGGCGGCCCAGGCCAAACCGGCGCCCGAGCCGGATATTGAATGGGCTTTCAGTCCGCGGACCTTGCCATCGGTCGGCCTGAATGATCGGCTGGTGCTGCATGTCGCCGCCGGAACGCATTACCTGCAGCGCGTGTCCTTCAATTCGCCCGGCAATGACCAGCACTACACGTGGCGCGACTACAACGGGCTGCGTTCGCTT
>JANLPN010000295.1:0-2304 GCA_031367285.1 Betaproteobacteria bacterium
CCGGATTCGGTTTTCGGCTCGCCGGGACCTGGCCAGGGTAACCTGGGTCGGTGAACCGCCAGGCGTCAAACAGGTTGTCACCGAAGCCGGTTTTGCGAATCGACTTTAAAAACTGCTTGGGAATAATCGCGTCGGTGTCGACGTTCTCGCGGTCCATCGGCGCGACAAGCCCTGTGTGCAAGGTAAATTTCTGCATGGTCATTTTTCCTGGGGTCTATCGGGTTCAGGCGAATTTTCTGACGTCAACAAAATGGCCGAAAACTGCAGCCGCGGCCGCCATGGCCGGGCTGACCAGGTGGGTGCGTCCCCCCGCACCCTGACGGCCTTCAAAATTGCGGTTGCTGGTGGATGCGCAGCGTTCGCCCGGCTCCAGCTTGTCTGCGTTCATGGCCAGGCACATGGAACAGCCGGGCTCGCGCCATTCAAAGCCTGCCGCTTTGAAAATTGCGTCCAGGCCCTCCAGTTCAGCTTGCGCCTTGACCAGGCCTGATCCGGGCACCACCATGGCCAGCTTCACATTTTTTGCCACTTTCTGGCCGAGCTTCTTCACAATCGCAGCGGCTTCACGGATGTCTTCAATGCGGCTGTTGGTGCAGGAACCGATGAAAACCTTGTCAACAAAAACATCGTCCAGCGCCTTGCCCGGTTGCAGGCCCATGTACTTCAAGGCGCGCTCGATGGCATCGCGCTTGTTGGCATCTTTTTCCTTGTCGGGATCGGGCACATGGCCATCAACGCCCAGCACCATTTCGGGCGACGTGCCCCAGGTCACCTGAGGAATAATCTGTGAAGCATCCAGCTCAACCACGGCGTCGAATGCTGCGCCGGGATCAGACTTCAGGGTTTTCCAGTAAGCCACCGCCTGGTCCCATTCGAGGCCACCCACAAACTGGCCAGTGACCGCGTCGGTCCCTGGGGCCAGCAGGCGGCCTTTCAGGTAGTCAATGGTTTTGTCGTCGACCGCTACAAGACCCGCACGCGCACCGGCTTCAATCGCCATGTTGCAGACCGTCATCCGCCCTTCCATGCTCAAGCGCCGGATGGCCGAGCCCGCAAATTCAAGCGTGTAGCCGGTACCGCCTGCCGTGCCAATTTTGCCTATGATGGCCAGCACAATGTCCTTGCCGCCGCAGCCCTTGGGCAAGACACCTTCGACGAGAATTTGCATGTTTTTGGCTTTCTTGGCCAACAGCGTTTGCGTGGCCATGACATGCTCGACTTCGCTGGTGCCGATGCCGTGCGCCAGCGCACCAAAAGCGCCATGCGTGGACGTGTGCGAATCGCCGCAAACTACCGTCATGCCGGGCAGAGTGGCACCGTTTTCGGGCCCGATGACATGTACGATTCCCTGGCGTTTTGACAGGAACGGAAAGTAGGCAGCAGCGCCGTATTCCTTCATGTTGTCGTCCAGCGTGGTGATTTGCTCCTTGCTGATCGGGTCCGCAATGCCGTCATATCCCTGTTCCCAGCCGGTGGTGGGCGTGTTGTGGTCGGCGGTGGCCACGATGGAGCTGATGCGCCAGACCTTGCGTCCCGCCTGGCGCAGGCCTTCATAAGCCTGCGGGCTGGTGACCTCGTGTACGAGATGGCGGTCAATGTAAAGGACGGTCGTTCCGTCGTCTTCGGAGTGAACGACGTGCTCATCCCAGATTTTGTCGTACAGCGTTCGTGTGGGCGATTCGATCATTGTGCGTCTTTAGATGGTCTGTGGGGATTCCCGATTTTAGGCGCTGCCATCAGGCCAGGGTCCACACAGCCGGGATGGCCGCCCTGCAGATGGAAAGAGCCCGCGCGATGTTGCCATCGGGCGGGCTTGCGCTTGGCGCTATTGCCCGATCAATGCTTGACCAGCGCTTGATTAGCCCCTGATTAGCGTTTTGCCAGCGGCTGCACTTCGCGGCGGACAGAGCCCGTGAACAGCTGGCGCGGGCGGCCAATTTTGTATTCCGGGTCGCCAATCATCTCGTTAAGCTGGGCAATCCAGCCTACTGTGCGTGCCAACGCAAAGACGGCAGTGAACAGTGGCACCGGAATGCCAATGGCGCGCTGCACGATGCCTGAGTAAAAATCGACGTTGGGGTACAGCTTGCGCGAAACAAAGTATTCGGCCTCCAGCGCTATTTTTTCCGCCATGAGTTTAGCTTCGTCTTTGCTGCGTTTGATGGCGTTCCCACTGGCAGATCGAGCCTCCTTGAAACTTATGAGGATATGACGGGCCTTAACCTTTTTCTCTTGACTGAACTCGCTCGCATTTTTTTCAAAATATTCTTTACCGGGCGGTTTGAAATTATTTCCATTATCATT
>JANLPN010000324.1:0-10036 GCA_031367285.1 Betaproteobacteria bacterium
CGGTACAGGGACGATTGGCGCACAAGGCGTGTACCCTGCAGCGAACGAATATCGGCAATGGCCTGGCGCACCGTGGCGCTGGCGTCCCCCAGGTTGGCGCCCAGGGCCACGTAGGCGGTTACCGGGTCGCGCAAGGGGGCCTCTCACGCTTTCACTCAGGCATCGGTGTCGCCAGGCGGCACATCGGCCTCACCCGGCGGCCGGGCACTGCCCGAGCGGCGCCGGCGGCGGCGCTTGCGGGGCGCGTCGGCCGCCGCGGACAAGTCGGGTGCAGCATCTTCCGGTGGCTCAGTGGGCAGGGAATCAACCGGTACCACGACTCCTTCGGACGGCACCAAATCACGCGGTGTCGGCGCCCGGGTAAAACGCGGCGGACGCTGGCGCTGGTTCTGCTCTTCACGCACCTGGTCCACCATGTCGCGGCGCAGGCTGTCGCTGGCCAAGCTGAACTCCTGCCACCAGTCGGACAACAACTCCTCGACCTCGCCTGCGTCGGCGCGCAAACGCATGAAATCAAAAGCGGCCCGGAACCGCGGCTGGTCCACCAGGCCGAAGGCGGAGTTGCCGACCCGCTTTTCGAAGCGCGGCTGCATCATCCAGATTTCGCGCATGTCGCCGGCCAGCCTGCCGCCGCCCGACACATCGCCGATACGGTTGCTGAACACTTCGTCGATGGCCTCCTGCAGCGCCTGGAACGAAGGCTGGCGCGCGCGCCCTTCCATGCGCTGGGTCCAGCCATCGCGCACGTCGGACCACAACACGCAGGCCAGCAAAAAGCTTGGCGCAACCGACTTGCCTTCGGCCACGCGGCGGTCGGTGTCCTGCAGCGCGGCGCGCACAAACGGTACCTCGGCCCGTTCCACCACCACATCCAGCAGCGGATAGATGCCCTGGCCCAACCCGAGGTCCTTGAGCTGCTCTATCGTGGCCAGCGAATGGCCGGTCTGCAGCAGCTTGAGCATCTCGTCAAACAATCGGCTTTGCGGCACGTCGGCCAGCAGTTTCTTCATGGCCACCAGCGGTGCGGCCGTCTTGGGTTCGAGCTTGAAGCCCAGGGCGCGCAACTTGGCCGCGAAACGCACGGCGCGGATGATGCGCACCGGGTCTTCGCGGTAACGCGTGGCCGGGTCGCCAATCATGCGCAGCGTAAGTTTTTTTGCATCCTTGATACCGCCGTGGTAGTCCACCACCACCTGCGTCTCGGGGTCGTAGTACATGGCGTTGATGGTGAAATCGCGCCGCACCGCGTCTTCTTCCTGCGGTCCCCAGACGTTGTCGCGCAGCACGCGGCCAGTCGAATCGACCGCGTGTTTCATGCCGGCCAGCTCGCTCCTGCTGGTGCGTTCGTTGCCGGCCACCTGCTCGGCCGCCGCGTTGTCCAGGTAGGCGCGGAAGGTGGACACCTCGATCACCTCGTGTTCGCGTCCGCGCCCGAACACCACGTGCACGATGCGAAAACGCCGGCCGATGATGAAGGCGCGCCGGAACAGGCCCTTGACCTGCTCGGGCGTGGCGTTGGTGGCAACGTCGAAGTCTTTCGGGCGCAGGCCCACCAGCAGGTCACGCACCGCGCCACCCACTATGTACGCCTCGAAACCGGCCTGCTTGAGCGTGTGCACCACTGTAACGGCACGTTCGTCCACCAGTTTCGGGTCGATGCCGTGTTCGCCGGCGCTGACCTCGTGGCGTTTGCCGAATTTGGGTTTTGCGCTGCGTGACGGTGTCTTGCCGAGCAGCTTGTCAATAAAGTTCTTGATCATGTATACGAAGTTAAAGCCCGGACTTGTTATGCGCAGCGTGTCTAAATCCTGGGGAACAGATCCAGTATGCGCCATCCGCGCTCCAGGGCAATGGCGCGCAGGCGGTCGTCGGGGTTGGTTGCCACAGGGGTGTCAGCACGCGCCAGCAGCGGCAGATCGTTGGTCGAATCGGAGTAGAAAGTAAGGTGAACGTCGTGCCAGTCCAGCGAACCGGCATGCAGCCATTGGGCCACACGCGCCACCTTGCCCTCGCGGGCCGAGGCAACACCCAAGATGGCGCCCGTGATCCAGCCGGTGCCGCAGGGGGTGGTGTCGCGCTCCAGCTCCACCGCCATCAGGTCCGGCACACCCAGCGCGTCGGCTATCGGGCGGGTTACAAATTCGTTGGTGGCGGTGATGATGGCCACCCGGTCTCCCGCGCTCTGGTGCCTGCGCACCAGGTCCAGCGCCTCGGACCGGATTACCGGCCGCACCACCGACCGCATGAAGTCCTCGCGCGCCGCCAGAGAGGCGGCTTCCCCACGCAGGCGTACCGCGTCGGTGGCAAAACGCACATAGTCGTGGATGTCCAGCGTACCGGCCTGGTACTGCGCATAAAAGGCCTCGTTGCGGCGCGCAAACTCCACCGGGTCGGTCCAGCCGATGGTGGTGGTGAACACGCCCCAGGCGTAGTCGGAGTCGATCGGAATCAGGGTGTGGTCGAGGTCGAACAAGGCCACTTTCACGGTGGAAGCAGCCATCTCAGGAGTCGTCCATCATGGCGCGGATCATCGGCACGGTGATGGCGCGTTTGGTCTGCATGGCGTAGCCGTCGATCAGCTCCAGCAGTTCCATCAGGCTGCCCAAATCGCGGCTGAACCGCGTCAGCATGAAATCCATCACGTCGTCACCCAAAAATACCCCGCGCGCGTCGGCCGCCTGGCGCAGCACCGCGCGGCGTTCGGGTTCGCTGAGCACCTTGAGCCCGAACACATGGCCCCATCCAAGCCGGGTGCGCAGGTCGTCACGCACCTGCAGGCTGGCCGGCGGCACGTCGCCGGCACCCACCACCCGGCACTGGTGCGTCTGGGCATTGACGAACCAGTTGAAAGCCGCGTGTTGCTGCAGCGCCGAATACCGATGAACGTCGTCAAAAATCACAGCCGCCCAGCTTTCGGAAAACGGCCCCGGCTCCAGATCCGTGGCGTCCAGCCAACCCACCACCGCGCCCTGCTGGCGCAAGGCCTCGCGCACCGCTTTAAGCAAGTGCGTCTTGCCACTGCCGCCAAGCCCCCACAAGTAGGTAGGCACCGGAGACCGCGCCGTCGCACTGGTCTTTTCGCCCACCCACAGGCCCAGGTGCTGGTGCACCGCCGCGTTGGGCCCCGGGACAAAGCTCCCCAGGGTCGGCCCTGTTGCAAGGCCGATGTCGAGCACTATTTGTTTCATCGCGGAAACAGGCGCCCGAGATTACACACCGATGGGAACATTCAGGTTCCGCGATACAGGTTGCTGGCCAGGTAACTGGCCCAGCCACGCCGCATCGCTACCAGCAGCACGGCGCTGGCGGGCAACGCAATCAGCACACCCACGAAACCCAATAGTTGACCAAAAGCGAGCAGGGCAAAAATCACCGCCAGCGGATGCAGACCTATGCGCTCCCCCACCAGCCGGGGCGTCAGGATCAGGCTCTCCAAAAGTTGGCCGAGCCCAAATACCACCGCCACCATCAACAGCGCAGTGCCGGGGCCGGACGTGACCGAGAACTGCAGCAGCCCGGACAGGATGGCCATCACCAGGCCCAGCCCGAAACCCAGATAAGGTACAAACATCGCCAGGCCGGTGAAGACACCTATCGGCAGTGCCAGGTCCAGCCGGAACAGCGCCAGCCCCACGCTATAGAACACTGCCATGATGACCATCACCAGCAATTGACCGCGCAGGTACTGGCCCAATACCGCGTCGGCTTCGGCGGTAAAGCTGTCGAAAGCTTCGCGCGCCCTGGCCGGAACCAGCTGTGTCAGCGAGGCAATAAAGCGGTCCCAATCCATCAGCAAATAAAACAGCGCCACGGGGATCAGCACCGCGTTGCCGATAATCGCAAACGCCACGCTGCCACCCAGCTTGAGCGAGGTCAGCAACGAGCCGAACGCATCTTCGAAATTGGCGTTCAGGTACTTGAGCACAAAGGCCTTGATATTGGCCACATCGAGCGAGAACGGCACGCCCCACTGCGCCAGCAGGGGTTTGAGCGCGCCATTGAGCCGGTCAAACAGCAGCGGTACCTGTTCGCGCATCAGTGGTATTTCCTTGGCCAGAATCGGTACGATCAGCAGCGCAACACCGAGCAAAGCCACCAGCAGCAACAGTTCCACCAGCACCACCGCCAGCACCCGCGGCATGCGCCCGCGCCCCATGCGGTCCAGCCAGTTCACCAGCGGGGTGAGCGCGTAAGCCAGCACGGCCGCCACGATGAAGGGGGTGAGCACCGGGGCCAGCAACCACACCACCAAGGCCACCATCAAAGCAATCAGGCCCCACGCGGCGGCGGCTTTTTGGGTGGCGGAAAATTGCATGTTCTGAGCCTGTGGAATCTGGGCAAATTCTATCGGGGTCCACCAGGCGATTTTGCGGCCGCCAGCTTGGCCCAACGACCGCGGGCAGCTTCACCCAAGTTTTCCGATGACCCACCTTGACCCATCTTCCCCGCTTTTCGGTGCTGGTAACGGCACCGACGGCGCAGGCACCAAGCTCAAGCTGGCCGACGCCAAAGACTTCTCGGGGGCCGATCAGCCGCTCTTGGCTCGCCGCAGCTCCGCCGCGCGGGCCGCGATAAGGTCGATGTCCAACCCATCCTCGATATTTGCCAGGTAGGTCTCCAGATCGACCACTGCCAGCGCCGCCCGGCCCAGGTCGGCAAGCGCCAGGCCGCGGTCGCGGTACTCGGCCCAGGCCTGGGGCAACAACACGATCAGCCGGTCCAGCACGGCGACCAGGCGTGGCCAGTCTTCCTGCGTCTTGTGGATTTCCTTCAGATTGCGCAGCATCCTGGCTACGATGTCGCGCGGCGGCGTGGCCTGCAGGTACAGGCCCAGCGGCACTTCAAATTCGTCCACCAGCCCGCTGCGGCGGCGGAACGGCTCCAGGCGCTCGGCCAGCTGTTCACGGCTCAGCGACTGCCCGTCCAGCGGGTCGATAACCACCTGGCCCTTGGGCAGGTTCACCTTGACCATGAAATGCCCCGGGAATCCGACGCCGCGCGCTGCCAGACCCATGCCCTGCGCCAGTTCCAGCCACAACACGGCCAGCGAGATCGGAATCGCGCAACGCGTGCGCAGCACCACGCTCACATAGCTGTTGTCCGGGTCGTAGTAGTTGTTGACGTTGCCGCGAAAGTTGAGATCGCGGAAAAAAAACTGGTTGACGGCACGCAGCTTCTGCAACGGGGCGGCGTCCACCGGCACACGGCGCTTTAGCCGTGCCAATAACTGGTCCACCTCGCCAAGCACCTGTTGCACGTCAAGCTCGGGGTATTCGTCCTGTGCCAGGCTGGCCACCGCCTCCAGCAAGGGGAACTCGGCGTCGCTCTGCACCAGTGCGGCAAAGTACTCCAGTGGCGTGGGGACGGAATAGGACAATTGCATGTTGTCTGTCTTTTGATTTGGGTGGCTGCACCCTGATTTTGACTTCGATTTCTTGGCTTGCCAATACATGCCGCTCGCCGTGTTGTTGCCGGCCAGGAGTCTGCGCGGCAGACTCCTACCGCCTCAGAAGCTGCCGTACCTTCAACCCCGCCGCCCAAAGCGCCGCGAAATAAATGATGGCCGATACCAGCAACACCAGCGCCAACACCATCACACGCTGCAGGTCGCTCACCGCCGGGCCGGCCCAGTTGAAGGCGCCGGCAGACCACATCAGAAACACCGCCAGTAGCGCGGTGGCCGCAAACACCTGCAGGGCAAACAGGCCCCAGCCCGGAAGCGGCTTGTAGCTGCCGCGTTTTAGCAGGCCCACCAGCAGCGCCATAGCATTGATGAGCGCACCCACACCGATGGCCAGCGTCAGGCCGGCATGGGCGAACAGGGGAACAAAGGCCAGGTTGAGTAGCTGCGTGACCACCAGCACCATGATGGCGATACGCACCGGCGTGCGGATGTCCTGGCTGGCGTAAAAGCCGGGCGCCAGCACCTTGATGGCCACGATGCCCAGCAGGCCGGCGCCATAACCCATCAAGGCGTAGGTAGTCTGCTGCACTTCCAGCAGCCCGAACGCACCACGCTGGTACAGCGTTGCAACCAGCGGCTGCGCAAACACCAGCAGCGCCACCGTACACGGCACCGACATCAGCACCACCAGGCGCAGCCCCCAGTCCAGCATGGCCGAATACTTCTGGTGGTCGCTGGCCGCCTTGGCCGCCACCAGCTGCGGCGTGAGCACCACGCCCAGCGCCACGCCCAGCATGGCGGTGGGGAACTCCATCAGCCGTTCGGCGTAACTCATCCAACTCACGCTGCCGGGCGTCAGGTGCGAGGCGATCTGCAGGTTGATGACGGCCGACAGGTGCGCCACCCCTACGCCGAGCAACGCCGGCCCCATCAGGGCGGCGATGCGGCGTGTGCCGGAGTCGGCCCAGGCCAGCCGGAATTCGCGCCAGCGCCATTGCGGGCGGGGCAACAAGCCCATTCTTCGCAAGGCGTCCATTTGCATCGCGAGTTGCAGCACGCCGCCGCCCATCACGCCCATGACCATGGCGTAGATCGGCTCGATGCCAAGTTGCCTGAACCAGGGCGCGCCGAACCAGATGGCGGCCAGCATGGCCAGGTTGAGCAGCACCGGCGTAAATGCGGCGACGGCGAATTTCTTCCAGGTATTCAGGATGCCGGCGCTTAAAGCCACCAGCGACATGAAGCCGATGTAAGGGAACATCCAGCGCGCCATCACCACCGAGGCATCAAAAGCATGCGGGTTCTGCCGCATGCCGCTGGCCATGAGCCAGACCAGCACCGGGGCGGCGGCAACACCCAGCGCGCACACCACCACCAATACCCAGCTCAACACGGTCGAGACCCGGTTTATCAGCACGTGGGTGGCTTCCTGCCCATGCTGCGCCTTGCTGGCACCCAGCACCGGCACAAAGGCCTGGCTGAAAGCGCCTTCGCCGAGCAGTCGGCGAAACATATTGGGCAGCCGCCACGCCACGTTGAACGCGTCGGTCAGGGCGTTGGCGCCAAACACCGAGGCCATCAAGATTTCGCGCATCAATCCCGTAATGCGGGAAGCCAGCGTCAGCAGGGAAACGGTCGAAGCGGCTTTGAAAAGACTCACGGGCCCGAGTGTAGCCGCGGCACTCCGGCCCCTGTGTGTCCGGTCCGGGGCAGCGGGACGCGCCGGACCCGGCTGGTACAATCGTGGGCTTTGCTGGCAACATCCTCAGACACTAGGACTCAAATTTTATGGCATCAACCAAGCCCAAGAAAAAGAACCCGCGCCTCGCGTCGGGCCGCAAACGCGTCCGCCAGGACGTCAAACTCAACGCCGCCAACACCTCGCTGCGCTCCAAGTACCGCAGCGCCGTGAAAAACGTCGAAAAAGCCGTGATCGCCGGTGACAAGACCAAGGCTACCGAGCTTTTCGCCAAAATGCAGGCGGTGGTGGACACGGTGTCCGACAAGGGTATCTTCCACAAGAACAAGGCGGCGCGCGACAAGAGCCGCCTCTCAAGCAAGGTCAAGGCTCTGGCACTCGCAGTACCCAAGGCTGAAGAAAAAGCAACATCAAAAGCCGCCTGATCCCTCAGGCCCATCGCACGGATTCCCCAGCAGGTTTCCGCCGTTTGTAACGGGTGCGCTGCCAGCAAAGCAAATCAACCGCCTCCGGGCGGTTTTTTTGCGCCCGCAAGTTAACCTGGTTTGGGCGGCGGCAATGCGGCTTTGCCCGAGAACACCTGCAGCTTGTTGTCCTTGGCAAAGTTGACGCAGAAGTCCCAGGCCAGCACCTCGCTGTCCCGCAGGTCGTGGTGCACCACCACACACTTGACATCGCCCCGCACCGAAGGCACACACCATGGCGAATAGCCCAAATGGCTGCCACGTTGCGCCCCGCCCGGGCGAAACTGGCTCATCACCCCGGCAAGACGTTCGGCCCAGTCCGTGGGGCGAAACGTCCTGCCGTCGGTAGTAACCCCGAGGATCAGGAATTCTTTGGCGTCGTCGGGGTGCATCGTTGAATGTCGTTGGGCTGTCTGTGCCGTGCATGAACTCTAACAGTCCGGGCACAAGCAAGTCCCGCGCCTGCAATGGTGTACTCCGCCCCGGCCACCAGACGCATTACGGTGATGCAAAACTGTCACGGATTCGGCGCAACCGCCGCCATAGAATCATGGTCCAACGGCCCGATTTCTGATGGGCCGCATTGTTTTTCTGATTGGAAACCCGATGAACGCCGCCCTGCCGCAATCCGTTGTCGCCGCTTCGCCCCACGTCATGAACACCTATGCCAGGTTGCCGATTGCGCTTTCGCATGGGCAAGGCTGCCGCGTCTGGGATGTCAACGGCCGCGAGTACCTGGACGCGCTGGGCGGCATAGCCGTCAATACCCTGGGCCACAACCACCCCAAACTGGTGCCCGCCCTGCAGGACCAGATCGCAAAAATCATCCACAGCTCCAACTACTACCATGTGCCCAACCAGGAAAAGCTGGCCGCCAAACTGGTGGAACTGTCGGGCATGACCAACGTATTTTTCTGCTCCACCGGCCTGGAAGCGAATGAAGCGGCGCTCAAGCTGGCACGCAAGTTCGGCCACGGCAAGGGCATGGAACGGCCCGAGATCGTGGTGTATGAAAACGCCTTCCACGGCCGCAGCATTGCCACGCTCAGTGCCACCGGCAACCCCAAGGTGCAAGCCGGTTTTGGGCCACTGGTGGAAGGGTTCATCCGCGTGCCGCTCAACGACATGGCCGCCCTGCGCGACGCCACCGTCGGCAACCCCAATGTGGTGGCGGTGTTTTTCGAGGCCATCCAGGGTGAAGGCGGCGTCAACCCCATGCACATGGATTACTTGCGCCAGGTGCGCGCCCTGTGCGACGAACGCGACTGGCTGCTGATGATCGACGAAGTGCAGTGCGGCATGGGGCGCACCGGCAAAAGGTTCGCCCACCAGTGGGCCGGCATCACGCCCGATGTGATGCCGCTGGCCAAGGGTCTGGGCTCCGGCGTGCCGATAGGAGCGGTCGTCGCCGGGCCCAGGGCCGCCAACCTGTTCCAGCCCGGCAACCACGGCACCACGTTTGGCGGCAATCCGCTGGCCATGCGTGCCGGCGTGGAAACGCTGCGTATCATGGAAGAAGACGGCTTGCTGGCCAATGCCGCCCATGTGGGGGAACATCTGCGCTCCGCGCTGGCGCGCCATTTGGCGGCCGAACTGGCTTCCGGCGCGGTACGAGAAATCCGCGGCCAGGGCCTGATGATAGGTATCGATCTGGTCAAACCCTGCGGCGCGCTGGTCGGGCAATGCGCCGAAAACGGCCTGCTGATCAGCGTCACGGCCGATACCGTGGTGCGCCTTTTGCCGGCACTGATCATGACCACCGCTGAGGCCGACGAAGTTGCCAGTATCCTGTGCCCGCTGGTCAAACAGCTGCTGGCGACTACGCCATGAAGCATTACCTGCAATTCAGTGACCTGAGCGCGGACGAATACGCCTACCTGTTCGAACGCGCCGCGCTCATCAAACGCAAATTCAAGGCCTACGAAAAACACCATACGCTGGCGGACCGCACGCTGGCCATGATTTTCGAGAAAGCCTCCACCCGTACCCGCGTGAGTTTCGAGGCCGGCATGTACCAGATGGGCGGCAGCGTGGTGCACCTTACCACCGGCGACAGCCATCTGGGGCGCGCCGAGCCGATCGACGACACGGCCAAAGTCATCGGCCGCATGGTCGATCTGGTGATGATCCGCACTTACGAGCAAACCAAGATCGAGCTGTTTGCCAAACACTCGCGCGTGCCGGTGATCAATGGCCTGACCAATGAGTTCCACCCCTGCCAGATTCTGGCCGACCTCTTTACCTTTCTCGAACACCGCGGAATGAACTCGAAAGGAATGCCGGACCCATCTTTCCTGGCCGGAAAAACGGTAGCCTGGGTCGGCGACGGCAACAACATGGCCAACACCTGGTTGCAGGCCAGCGAAATCCTCGGCTTCAAGGTGCATGTCAGCACCCCAGGCCACGGTTTTTCCCGCGATGGAGCCCCGGTGTTCGATGTAGGTGAAGATGTCGGCCAATATCTGGCAC
>JANLPN010000342.1:0-2564 GCA_031367285.1 Betaproteobacteria bacterium
CCCTACGCGTTTTGCGCCGAACTGCGCCCGGCCACGGCCAGCATCGTGGCCGAATTGCCGCTGACGGTGGTGCCGTCCATGCAGCGCCGTGCCGCCAATGCGCTGGACGCACCCATGAGCATCTACGAAGTGCACCTGGGTTCCTGGCGGCGCAAGCCGGAGGAAGGCGACCGCTGGCTGAGCTGGGACGAACTGGCCGATACGCTGGTTCCGTATGCGCAGGACATGGGCTTCACGCACCTGGAGTTGCTGCCCATCAGCGAGCACCCGTTCGACGGCTCCTGGGGTTACCAGCCGGTGGGCCGGTACGCCCCCACGTCGCGTTTCGGCCCACCCGCAGGTTTTGCGCGTTTCATGGCGCGTTGCCATGCGGCCGGCCTGGGTGTGTTGCTGGACTGGGTGCCGGCGCATTTCCCCACCGATGCACACGGCCTGGGCAATTTCGATGGCACCCACCTGTACGAATACGCCGACCCGCGCGAAGGTTTCCACAACGACTGGAACACGCTGATCTACAACCTGGGCCGTACCGAAGTGCGCAACTTCCTGGTCGGCAATGCACTGTACTGGCTGGAGCGTTTTGGCGTGGACGGCCTGCGCGTGGATGCGGTGGCCTCGATGCTGTACCGCGACTACAGCCGCAAGGCCGGCGAATGGATACCCAACATACACGGCGGCCGGGAAAACCTGGAGGCCATCGCCTTCCTGAAACGCATGAACGAAGTGGTGGGCGAGCAACGCGCCCAGGCCATCACGCTGGCCGAGGAATCCACCGCCTTCCCGGCCGTGTCGCGCCCCACCTACGCCGGTGGCCTGGGTTTTCACTACAAGTGGAACATGGGCTGGATGCACGACACCCTGCAGTACATGGCGCGCGACCCGCTGTACCGCAAACACCACCACGGCGAGATGACTTTTGGCCTGGTGTACGCCTTTAACGAAAACTTTGTGTTGCCGCTTTCGCACGACGAAGTGGTGCACGGCAAGGGCTCGATGCTGGCCAAGATGCCGGGCGACCGCTGGCAGCAGTTTGCCAACCTGCGCGCCTACTACGGTTTCATGTTCGGCCACCCGGGCAAGAAGCTGCTGTTCATGGGCTGCGAGTTTGCGCAACAGCGGGAATGGAACCACGACCGGAGCCTGGACTGGCACTTGCTGGACGACCCGCAACACGCCGGTGTACAGCGCCTGGTGCGTGACCTCAACCACCTGGTCCAGGCCACGCCCGCTCTTTACCAACTCGACTTTGTTCCGGGAGGGTTTGAGTGGATAGACCACAACGACGCGGAGCACTCGACCCTGAGTTTTATCCGCCGTGGCAGCGACGGGCAGACCTGCATCGTGGTGGTATGCAACTTCACACCCGTGCCAATGGCCGGTTACCGCCTGGGTGTGCCGCAACCCGGCCACTACCGCGAATGCCTGAACACCGACTCCCAACACTATGGCGGCAGCAATGTCGGCACTCCGTTTGGCGTAGCCACCGCGCAGCAGGTGCAAAGCCATGGCAGGCCGTGGTCCATCGTGCTGAGCCTGCCACCGCTGGCCACCGTGATGCTTGAATGGAAACTTTAAAGCGCCGCCATACCGCGCGCCCACGCGCCACCGCCAGCGAGCTGTTGCCAGGCCGTCCGTGGCCGCTGGGCGCCACCTGGGACGGGCACGGCGTGAACTTCGCCGTGTTCTCCAGCGGCGCACAACGGATTGACCTGTGCCTGTTTGACGCCACCGGCGAACACGAACAAAAGCGCCTGAGCCTGCGCGCCCATACCAGCGATGTCTGGCACGGTTACCTGCCCGGTGCCGGGCCGGGCCTGGTGTATGGACTGCGTGCCGACGGGCCGTGGCGCCCGGACCGGGGCCAGCTGTTCGATCCGGTCAAATTGCTGCTGGACCCGTATGCGCGCGATGTGGTGGGCCAGTTTGTCTGGCACGACGAGCAGTTCGGCGCCGACCGGCGTTTCCCGCTGCACCGGGACGGGCGCGACAACGCCGCGTTTGCGCTCAAGTCCCGCGTGGTGGCCGACCGCTTTGACTGGGGCGATGACCGCGCGCCACACACGCCGCTGGAGCAGACCGTGTTGTACGAGCTGCATATCAAGGGTTTCTCCAAGCTGCAGCCGGCGGTGCCGGAGCCATTACGCGGCAGCTTTGCCGGGCTTGCGCACCCGGCCTCCGTGGCCCACCTGCGGCGCCTGGGCGTTACGGCCGTGAGCCTGATGCCGGTGCACCATGCGCTGGACGAGGAGCGCCTGGTGCAGATGGGCCTGCACAATTACTGGGGCTACAACAGCATCGCGTTTTTTTGCCTCGACCCGGCCTTGGCCAGCCAGCGCGAAGGCGCGGCAATGCGCGACGAGTTCCGCGGCATGGTGCGCACGCTGCACAAGGCGGGTATCGAGGTGCTGCTGGACGTGGTGTACAACCATACGGCCGAGGGCGACGGCACCGGCCCTACCGTCAGCTTCCGGGGCCTGGACAACGCCGCCTATTACCGGCTGGAGCGTGACGCACCGGGGCGGTTTGAGAACCACAGCGGTTGCGGCAACACCCTGGACATCCGC
>JANLPN010000351.1:0-4489 GCA_031367285.1 Betaproteobacteria bacterium
GTAACGAAGGGGACCAACCTTGTTCTGCTGGACGAGAAGGTCGCGAAATCATTTCCCACAGGTGAGGCAGTCAACGAGGCGCTTCTGGGACTTCTGGCACTTACCGAGCAAACGGCGCGTATCACTGGTCGCTCAAAGCGGCCGGCCCGCAAGCGAGCCCCCGTTTAGTCTGGGCGTTCAACCCCGCAAACTAACCATGCTCGCCGCCGATGAGGTCGGGGTGGGTGGCGTAGCGAAATAAAGGCGGAGCAGGCGGCCATAGGCCGACGACGGGGGACATTCGCGGAGCCGCCCACCCTGGCCTCATCGGCTCGCTAAAGCGCCTGCGTGCTGGGTATGCTCAAAGAGGTCGAGTGCTACGAGCAAATCGGCCCGCTCCTTGTAGATCGGCTGGCTACTGCGGTGCTGCTGTGGCAAGCTACCGCTTGTTCAGCGCATTTTCGTCGGAGATCACTATGACCACCAGCCTCGAAGTCCTGGAAGCCGAAGCCCTGAAGCTTGCACCTGCGGATCGTTCACGTCTTCTTGAGCGACTCATCGTCAGCCTTGACGCCGACCCTGAGGTCGAGGAAGCCTGGGAGCTGGAAGCAGATCGCAGAGAGGCCTCGCTGGAATCGGGCTCCGCGGTCGAGGTTCCTGGAGAGGAAGCCATGAAGCGCCTGCGCTCAAAGCTTGCTCGGTGACATATTCGCTTTACTCCGGTGCCGAGCAGGACATCGCTGACGCCCTGGATTTTGTATTGAACAGGCTGGCCTGCTGGTTGCGCA
Organism: Betaproteobacteria bacterium; assembly: GCA_031367285.1. Taxonomy (GTDB): domain Bacteria; phylum Pseudomonadota; class Gammaproteobacteria; order Burkholderiales; family Burkholderiaceae_C; genus CAISIP01. Next base: position 768 of record JANLPN010000351.1, read on the forward strand.
GCGGTTTCTGGACGAGTTCGAACGCGTGGCCAGACTCCTGGTCACGCATCCTGGCTTCGGAACACCCGCCACAAAAGGCCGCCGCGTTTTTCCGCTACGCATCTTTCCGTACTCCGTCGTATATCGGAGCCTTGAAGCGGGCATTCAAATCGTTGTCGTTCGGCACCAGCACAGAAGGCCAGGCTATGGTGGGGCAAGGCGGTAGCTTGCTCAGCGCCGTTTAACACCGTGCATGCCCGGCGGCGCCATGGGCCACGGCCGGGTCATGGTGCGCGCGATCAGCGCGGCACACAGCAGCACCAGCAGAAAAAGGGCGCCCAGCAGCAGCGGTGTTATCCAGAGTTCCAGGAACAGGTCGAGCCGGGCTCGCGCCGGGTTGGCGGGATCGTAAAAGACCCTGATCTTGTTGCCCAATGCAGTATCGCGGTACAGGTCGGAGCCGTCGCTGGTTTTGCGCAGGGTCCGGCCATCCGCTACCGCGTAGGCCACCACCACCGAGGGCACGCCCTGGGTGCTTTTTTCCACCACGATGCCGTTGCTGGCATGGGCGGCGATCAGGAACCACAGGGTGCGCCAGACGGCATAGGCAGTGGCCGCGGCAAACGGCAATACCATCAATGCCAGCCCGCCCAGCAGGCCGCGGTTGCCCTTGGCGGCCAGCTTGCGTGGCGTGGCGAATTCAGGAGGTGGCAGGAACGCCGCGTCGTGCTCTGCCTCAAGCCCGTCGTCGGTGTCGGCCAGTTGCGAAGCATCACCCGGAGCAGTGTTGTCAAACTGCCAGGATGCATCGGGCGTGCTGAGATGGGCGCTGATGCGCTGGCGCAGCGCCATGAAGGCCTCGGGTGGCGACATGGCCTCGGAGAAATGCAGGATTTCCCGGTCGGCTGCGTCGCTGATGCGCCAGACCATCAGGTTCTGCGGCCGCGAGCCGGGACGTTTGTGCTGGCTGTCGTAACGCTTCTGGGCTGCTTCGTTGAGGTTCACGCGGCGCAGGCTGGCGATGGCCTTCCAGGGCACGCGGCGCGTGCGAAAAAATGTGGTGTCGCATATACCCGTGGCATCGTGCAAGACCCGGCGCGAAAAGGTCTGCACGGCCGTGAACAGTGCCAGGCCGAATACGCACAGGCAACCCAGTGCCATGCTGCCCGATTCGACCGGCTGCTTTGCATAGTCCATCGCTACCCATACCACCGCCGCAAGTGCGGCAAGCCCGGTGAAACTGCTCCAGAACATTACACCATGGTGGCTGGCGCGTGTCTCCACCAGTGCGGGTCCCGCGGCGGCACCGGAGCCGGCCCGCAACGCGGTGTCGCTGGTGCTGATCCACTGGCCGTCTACCCAGGTCAGGTCTTCGCCCCAGCGCGCGCGCCGCACCATCCAGGCTACAAAGGCCGGCAGCGATCAGCAGGGCCAGCACCCCCAGCGCAGTGAGCAATAGCTGGCGAGCCAGGTCGGCGCGGTAGTGGGACGAGGAGTCGTTCATGGGCACTGCAATAGCTCCCGCCCTGAAGGGCGCGCCCTGCACTGTCAAGGTCGTGCGCTGACATGCCGGCCGCGCCAGCTTGCTGGCATGATCGTGCGCAGGTCGGCATCGTCCGACCGCGTCAACCAACCCTCAACCAACCGTCAGCAAGGATTTGGCAAGTGCATTTTTTTCTGGGCATAGATACCGGTGGCACGTTTACCGATGCGGTTTTGCTGGACGCGCAGCGCCGGGTGGTTGCCTGTGCCAAGGCCTTGACGACACGTTTTGACCTGGCCGTGGGCATTGGCGGCGCGCTGGACAAGCTGCCGGCCGCGCTGATGGAGCAGGTGGACCTGGTATCGCTGTCCACCACACTCACCACCAATTCGGTGGTGGAGGGAAAAGGGTCGCCGGTGTGTGTGCTGCTGGCCGGGTATGACGCGGCGCAGATCAAGGCCAGCGGCTTGACGGAATTGCTGGGTGCGGACGCCATCGCTTCGCTTCCTGGTGGGCACGATGCCGGTGGCGTAGCGCTGGCGGCACTGGACGAAGCCGCTTCGTGCGCCGCCATCCTGCGCCAGGCGCCGCGGGTGTCGGCGTTTGCCATTTCGGCGAGTTTTGGCGTGCGCAACCCCGAACATGAATTGCAGTTGCGCGCCTGGGTCGAGGCACTGTGCGACAAACCAGTCACCTGCGGCCACGAGCTGGCGTCCAGCCTGGGTGCGCCGCGGCGCGCCATGACGGTGGCGCTTAACGCGCGCATGATTTCGCACGTCAAGACCCTGATCGAATCGGTGCGGACCACGCTGGCCGCACGCCGTATCGACGCACCACTCATGATCGTCAAGGGCGACGGTACGCTGATCAATGTGGAGAGCGCCTTGCGCAGGCCGGTGGGCACGGTCTTGTCCGGCCCCGCCGCCAGTGTGCTGGGTGCCTGCGCCTTGAGCGGCCACCAGAACGCGATAGTTGCCGACATGGGCGGCACCACCACCGATATCGCCGTGGTGCGCAACGGCCAGCCCGAGTTGGGTTTTGACGGCGCCATGGTAGGCCAGTGGCGGCCTATGGTGGAGGCTGTAAAAATTTACGCGATTGGCCTGGGCGGCGACAGCGAGGTGCGTTTTGGCGGCGGCGAGGGCTTGGTGATCGGGCCGCGCCGGGTAGTGCCCTTGAGCCTGCTGGCGCATGAACACCCCAGGGTGCTGGCCGTGCTGGAGCGCCAGCAAAACGAGTCGCCGCACGCGGCCCAGATCCGTTTTGCGCAGCGTCTGCATGCCGACGCCGCGCTGTTGTCGCGCCTGCCCGAGGACGAGTTGGCGGCCTGGGAGCGGCTGGCCCGTGGCCCGGTAGATATGGAGCGGGCCAATATCGAAGAGCGCGGCCTGTCGCGTGCGCTGGCGCGGCTGGAGCGCAAGGGGCTGGCCATCTACAGCGGTTTTACGCCCAGCGATGCCGCGCATGTGCTGGGCATGTCCAGCCACTGGAGCCGTGACGCGGCGATTTTTGGTGCACGTATCTGGGCGCGCCAGATGCGCCACCTTTACGGCCTGGGTACCTGGACCCAGGGCGATGCCGAGGCGCCGGCGCGCCAGGTGGTGGACAAGGTCATAGACACGATTTGCCAGAAGCTGGTGGAAGCCGGCCTCAACGACGCAGGCCAAATGACCGAGGCCAATGCCGGCAGGATGGCCGCCTTGTTGACCGAGATGGCCTTGCAGCGGCGTGGCAAACCGTCCGGACCACCGTCGGTGTTTGCGCTGCAGTTCGCGCCCGGTTTGCCGCTGGTGGCCGTGGGTGCGCCGGCCGCCAGTTATTACCCCGATGTGGCCCGGGGCCTGGGGGTGGCGCTGGAGCTGCCGCGGTTTGCCGAGGTGGCCAATGCCGTGGGTGCGGTGCTGGCGCAGGTGTCGCAGCGGGTGCACATCACCGTGTCGCAACCGGTGCGCGGGGTATACCGCGTGTTCACCAAGTCCGGCCCGCGCGATTTTGCCTTGCTTGCCCCGGCCATCAGCCTGGCGCAGGATCTGGCCGGCAGCGAGGCGCTGCTGCGCGCCATGGAGGCCGGCGCAGCACACGCCACCGTGGTCCTGAGCCAGCAAGACAACCAGGTCCACAACGACATCGACGGCGACATGTTTTTCGAAGCCCGTGTAACGGCCACGGCATCCGGCCCGCCCGTGACGCGCACGCACCGGGACACGCAGCATGCACGGCAACCCAGCCTCGCGCGCCAGGCTTGAGTCGGCGCTTGCCG
>JANLPN010000218.1:0-4184 GCA_031367285.1 Betaproteobacteria bacterium
CAAGGAAATGATGCCGGCCGACGTCGTGGCCTCGCTGGAGCGTTATCGCAAGGCCGGCGCCTCGGCGTCGCTGATCGCCGCCATCGATTCCGTCGCCGCGAGCGGGCCGAACCAGGTCACGATCAGACTCAAGTCGGTACAGTCCACCTTCCTGGGCAACCTGTCGAGCCCGCGCGCGCCGATTGCCATCATGCCGGCCGAAGAAGCCGCCAAAGAGATGGGCAAGGCCTCGCCGGTGGGAACGGGCCCGTACAAATTCGTGGAATACAAACCCGACAGCCACGTGAAGATTGCCCGCTTCGACGACTACAAACCCAACCCGGCCTACAAGGAGCGTGACGGATTTGCCGGCGCCAAGATCGCCTACCTCGACTCGGTGACCTTCCGCTTCATGCCCGAAGCCGGCTCGCGGGACGCCGCTCTCGAAACCGGTCAGGTGCAACTGAACGAAACGGCCGACGGCCCGACCGCCAAGCGCCTGTCAGGCAACCCCAATTTCCAGGTCATCAAGGCGCTGCCGTTCGCAGTGCAGATTCTCAAGTTCAACATGGCGCAAGGGCCGGGCGCGGACCTGAATTTCCGCCGCGCCGTGGCACAGGGCCTGGACGCGGAAGAAATGCTGGCAGTCGCCTACCCGGATGTCTACAAGATGGACCAGAGCTGGGTGTATGGTGGCTCGGCCTACCATACCAACCGCAAACTGCTCAAGCAGGACGTGGCCGGCGCCAAGGCCACGCTGGCCAAGTCGGGCTACAAGGGTGAGAAGCTCACTTTCATCATCGACAACATCCGGCCCAATGTGGATGCCGCTACGGTATTCCAGCAGCAAATGGCGCAAATTGGGGTGAATGTCGAACTCAAGGTTGCCGACTGGCCGACCACCTCCAAGATCGGCCTGGGCAGCGACGAGGGCTGGAACTTCTGGACCCATGGCTTCGGCATCGAGCCGTACGAAGGCCCGGCATCCGCCATGTCGCACTGGGTCAAGGGCCAGGGCCAACGCAAGGCCGATCCGGTCATTGACGACCTGTTTGCCAAGCTAAACAGCGAGATGAACCTGGACGCGCAGAAGAAGCTGTTTGCGGCATTCGAGGACCGCATGGCCGATCAGGCCATCGCCATCAACCTGGGCGACTATGGCCTGTTCCAGATCGCCTCGTCCAGGCTCAAGAACTTCAAGGCGTACCGGATTCCCCGCATGTGGGGTGTCTGGCTGGAGTAATTGAACCACCCCCGTTGGGGCTCACTGCGTGTAGCCCCCTCCCACCCTCAAGGGGGCGCCGCCGGCGGCCCGGCAAAGCCGGTTCCGCAGCGGCCACGACCTGTGCACTGGCACGCGTTCCATTTATCGCAGACGCATGGGTAGATTCATTCTTCATCGGCTGCTTGCTTCCATACCTGCGCTGTTCCTGGTATCGCTGATCACGTTTGGGCTGTTGTGGCTGGTGCCGGGTGACCCGGCCTCGGCGTTTCTCGACACCAGTGCCACTGCGGAAGCCTTGGCGCGGGTGCGGCATGCGCTGGGGCTGGACCGGCCGTTCCTGGTGCGCATGGGCGAGTGGTATCTGCGGCTGTTCCAGGGCGATCTGGGCACTTCGCTGCTGCTGAACCGCAGCGTCACGGCCGCGATTTTCGAGCGCCTGCCGGTCACGCTCTCATTGACGGCGATGGCATTCGTGGTGTCGGTGCTCATCGGCGTTACTGCCGGTGTGGTGGCCGCCGTGCGTCACGGCAAGGCGGCTGACCAGGGCATGATGGCGCTGGCGCTGCTGGGCCTGTCTATCCCCGAGTTCTGGCTCGGCCTGGTGCTGATTTGGCTGGTGGCGGTGTTGTTGCCCATTTTTCCGGCAGGCGACTATGTGGCTTTCAGCCAGAATCCGCTGCGGTGGGCGCACCATATCGCGTTGCCGACCTTCACGCTGGCCTGTGTGCAAATGGGTTTCGTCGCCCGCATGACGCGTTCCAGCATGCTCGAAGTGCTGGGGCAGGACTTCGTGCGCACGGCGCGTGCCAAGGGCCTGCCAGAGCCCTATGTGGTGCTGCGCCACGGGCTGGTCAACGCCATGGTGCCCATCGTTACGGTCATGGGCATCATGGTGGGGGCCTTGCTGGGCGGCGCGGTCGTCACGGAACAGGTGTTCTCGATCCCCGGGCTGGGCCGACTGATCATCGGGGCCGTGTTGTCGCGCGACTTTCCGGTGATACAGGGAGGACTGCTGTTCCTGGCGGTGATCTACCTGGTGGTCAATCTGGTGGTGGACCTGCTGTATGCGGCCATCGACCCGCGCGTGCGGTTGGGCTGACACATGAGCATCGCCGCCGCTATTTCCCTCCCCGCTGCCGCCATGCCTGCGCGACGTGCCCCCTTCGGTAGACGCCTGCTGGCCAACCGATCCTTCGTCATCGGCATCGTGCTGGTCGGGTTGGTGCTGCTGCTCGCCGTGCTGGCTGGGTTTGTCACGCCATTCGACCCGCTCAAGGGCAACTTCCGCCAGCGTATGGCCGCGCCCGGCATGGAACACTGGATGGGCACCGACCAGTTCGGGCGCGACATCCTGTCGCGCGTGTTGTTCGGCGCCCGTATCTCGCTGCAGATCGGGGCCATGGTGATGCTCTTCACGGGTGTGGCCGGTGTGGTCATCGGGGCGCTGGCCGGCTACTTCCAGCGCGCGGACGGTCCCGTGATGCGGCTCATGGACGCGTTCATGGCTTTCCCGTCCATCATCCTGGCCATCGCCATCAGCTCCGTGATGGGAGCTTCGGTGCTCAACGTGATCATCGCGCTGTCGATCGCGGCGACGCCGCACACCGCGCGTATCGTGCGCGCCTCGGTGATGGTGGTACGCGAGATGGAATACGTGGAAGCCGCGCGGGCGTTGGGTGCCGGCCACTGCCGCATCCTGTTGCGCCATGTGCTGGCCAACGCCATGGCGCCGCTGGTGGTGCGTATGACCTACGTGTTCGCGGTGGCCATCCTCAACGAGGCGGTGTTGTCGTTCATCGGCGTCGGGCCGCCGCCGCCGGCACCGACCTTCGGCGCCATCATCGCCAACGGCCGCGATTTCATCATCGCCGCGCCCTGGATCACGGTGGCGCCGGGCATCGCCATTCTTATCAGCGTGCTCGGCCTGAACATGCTGGGCGACGGCCTGCGCGACGTGCTGGACCCGCGCATGGCGGTGAATACCCGATGAGCCCGGCGACTGTCACCGCTAGCACCGCGCCGCTGCTCGACGTGGTGCAGCTCACCACGGCGCTGGGCGCCGATGGCCCGGAAATCCTGAGTGGTGTCGACCTGCACCTGGTCCCGCGCGAGGTGCTCGGCGTGGTCGGCGAGTCGGGTTCGGGCAAAAGTATGCTGGCGCTGTCCATCATGGGTTTGTTGCCGCACCCTATCAGGGTGCGCGGCGGCCGCATCACGCTGCAAGGCAAGGATCTGCTGCGGCTGGCAAGCCAGGACATGCGCGCGCTGCGTGGCAAGGACTTGGCCATGATCTTCCAGGAACCCATGACGTCCCTGAACCCGGTCATGCGTGTGGGCCAGCAACTGGGCGAGGTGCTGCGCTGGAAACTGTCGCTGCGTGGCGCGGCTGCGCGCGCCGAAGGCATTGCGCTGCTGCGCCGGGTGGAAATGCCGGAGCCCGAACGCCAGATCGACGCGTTCCCGCACGAGCTCTCAGGCGGCATGCGCCAGCGCGTGATGATTGCCATGGCGCTGGCTGGCCGCCCGCGCCTGCTGATTGCCGACGAACCGACCACGGCGCTGGATGTGACGATCCAGGCCCAGATCCTGGAACTGGTGCGCAAGATCCAGCGCGAAGAGGGCATGTCGGTGCTGCTGATCACACACGACCTCGGCGTGATCGCCGAGATGTGTGATCGGGTGGCCGTGCTGTACTGCGGGCGTGTGGTGGAGACCGGCTCGGTGCTGGACGTGTTTGACCGGCCGGCCCATCCGTACACCCGCGGCCTGTTGGCGTCGCGTCCGCGCATGGCCAGCGGCAACCAGTGGCTCAGCACCATCGAAGGCACGGTGCCGGCGCTCGGGCAGATTGGCCCGGGCTGCAGCTTTGCGCCGCGTTGCCCACTCGCGCGTGATGCCTGCCGTACCGCAGTGCCGCCGCTGATCGAAGTCGGCACTGCGCACCGTGTTGCCTGTATCGTCCCGTTCGAGCGGGCTGCCT
>JANLPN010000373.1:0-4222 GCA_031367285.1 Betaproteobacteria bacterium
TGCGCAGGTCAGCTTCAACATCCGCATCGCGCCACCCGCGCCGCTGGTGGAACCCATGCCAGCGATGGCGCCCGGCTACGTCTGGGCACCGGGCTACTGGGCCTGGCACGGCGACCGCCATATCTGGGTCCATGGCCGGCCGATGATGCAGCGCGTCGGATACCGCTGGCAGCCGGATGTGTGGGAACAGCGCAATGACAATTACTACCGCCACCCCGGCCGCTGGGAACGCGACGGTGATATGCACCCCGGCTACAAGAAAAAGGGCAAAAAGGTCAAACACGCCAACAATGGCCAGGGCAATGACGGGCCGGGGAAAAACCACCAGAAGTGACGCCGACCAGACGCCGCAGTCTCACTTCGTGATGCCACTGCGCTCCAGCATGTCGCCGACCAACTCCAGGCGCACCAGGGGGTTGTCGAGCGCCATCAGGCGCTGCTTGACGTGTAATGGCAGCGACAACAACTCGCACCAGCGGTTCGCGACCCAGCCGCAGTCGTCGAGCTGGTAGGGTGGCTGCATGGGCATATGCTCGTCCGGCACGGCACGTTCCTGCAGGGTCTTGATCAGCTTGCCCAGCGCGCGGGACACCACTTGCAGGTCTTCGGGCACCGCAATGGCCTGGTCATTCGGCAGCCTGGAAACGTCGGCCACCCATAGGCCATGTTTTAGTTTTTCGCTGCGGGTGATACTGAAACGCTGCACGCCGGTACAACGTATCACCATCAGGCCGGGCTGCGGCACCGAGAATTCGGTGATCGTGACCAGCGTACCCAGCGTATCGAAAGCCTCGTTGGCAAATGCGTCGCCGCTGGGGCCAGCACCTGCCGGGCGCTGCACCTCCGCGCCCTGGGTCAAGGCCACCACGCCAAACGGTGCACCCAGTTTGTGGCATTTGCCGATCATGTCGAGGTATCGCACCTCGAAGATACGCAATGGCAACAGGCCGCCGGGGTACAACACGGTACCGAGCGGAAACAGCGGCAACGAGGACAGCGTCAGAAGCTCGGACACGGACAGGGGCTCCTCACACTGGCACTGGCACTTGCACAAGCCTCATGCAGCAATCAAAGCCAGGCCAGCGCCGCTCAGGCCTGCAGCGCGGCTTCCCGGGCCGGCGCCGCACTGGCAGGCAATATCTGGCCGAGCGCGGTCTCCAGGTGTTTTACGGTGCGGTCAATGTTGTGCAGTTTTTCCAGCCCGAACAAGCCCACGCGGAAGGTCTGGAAGTCCGCGCCTTCGTCGCATTGCAAGGGTACGCCGGCGGCGGTCTGCAGGCCCTGGCCCAGGAACTTCTTGCTCGACTGGATTTCGGGGTCGTCGGTGTAACTCACCACCACACCCGGCGCCTGGAAGCCCGGCGCGGCCACGCTCTTGATGCCTCTGGACACAAACAGCGCACGCACCTTGTCACCCAGTTCCTGCTGCTCGGCGCGCACCTTCTCGAAGCCGTAACGCTGCGTCTCCTGCATAACGTCGCGCAGGCGCGTCAGGGCGTCGGTGGGCATGGTCGCGTGGTAGGCGTGGCCACCCGCTTCGTAGGCCTCCATGATCTGCAGCCACTTGCGCAGGTCGCAGGCAAAACTGCTGCTGGTGGTGGAATCGATGCGGGTGCGGGCGAGCTCGCTGAGCATCACCATGGCACAACACGGCGAGCTGCTCCAGCCCTTTTGCGGCGCGCTCACCAGCAGATCCACGCCGCACTCCACCATGTCGACCCAGATCGCGCCGGACGCAATGCAGTCCAGCACAAACAGGCCGCCTACCGCATGCACCGCGTCGGCCACGGCACGCATATAAGCCACCGGCAGAATCATGCCCGACGAGGTTTCCACATGCGGTGCAAACACCACGTCGGGTTTGTTGGCCAGTATGCTGGCCACCACCTCGGCTATGGGTGCCGGCGCAAACGGCGCCTGATTACCCTCGCCCACGCGGCGCGCCTTGAGCACAATCGATTCGGCCGGAATCTTGCCCATGTCGAAGATCTGGGTCCAGCGGTAGCTGAACCAGCCGTTGCGAATCACCAGCACCTTTTTGTCGTTGGCAAACTGGCGCGCCACGGCTTCCATGCCAAAGGTTCCGCTGCCCGGCACCAGCACCGCGGACCGGGCGTGGTAGACCTCTTTCAAAATGCCGGAGACGTCTTTCATGACCCCCTGGAAACTCTGCGACATGTGGTTAAGCGCACGGTCGGTGTAGACCACCGAAAATTCCAGCAACCCTTTCGGATCAACGTTGGGTAACAAGCCTGGCATGGTCAGCTCCGGTTAAACAATCAGGCAGCTATTCTGGCAGACCGCATCACCCCTGGCACGGTGGGTCCATTTGCGTGTGTATTTGCGGCGCAATTCCTCACCACGCGTCGATGGCCGGCGTGGGAGCGTCCCGGTGCATGTTGGCACTGGCGTCCAGCGCACTGGTGAGCCACTGGCGCGTCTGCGCCGGGTCGATCACCGCATCTATCTCCAGCGCGGCAGCCATGTTGATGGCGCTGCCTTTTTCATATTTGGCCTTGACCAGCTGTTCGAACAAGGCCTCGCGCCGCGGGCCTTCGGGCAAGGCTTCGAGTTCCTTGCGGTAACCCAGGCGTACATAACCCTCCAGCCCCATGCCGCCGAATTCACCGGTCGGCCAGGCGGCGTTGAGCATGGGCGCGTGGAAACCACCCGCCGTCATGGCCATGGCGCCCAGGCCATACCCCTTGCGCAGGATGATGCTCAGGTAAGGAACCCGCAGGTGCGCGGCGGCGATAAGCATGCGGCTCACATGGCGCACCTGGGCCTTTTCCTCGATGTCGGGGCCAACCATGAAACCCGGTGTGTCCACCAGGCTCACCAACGGCAGGCCATGCGCGTTGCACAGCTGAATGAAACGCGCCGCCTTGTCGGCCGCGTCGGCATCGATGGCCCCGCCCAGATGCAGCGGGTTATTGGCCAGCAGCCCCACCGGCCGGCCTTCGATACGCGCCAGCGCGGTGTGGATGCCTTTGCCAAAACCGCTGCGCAACTCCAGCAGGCTGCCCTGGTCCGCCAGGCCGGCCATCACGGCGCGGCTGTCGTAGACACGCAGGCGGTTCTCGGGTACCAGGTCGCACAAGGCCAGCGCATCAGGCGCTGTCCATGCTTCGACCCGGCCCTGGAAAAACGACAGGTAATTGCGTGCGGCCTGCACCGCCTGCGCTTCTTCATCCACCAGCAGATCGATCACTCCGTTGGCATATTGCACGCCGGTGGGCCCGATCTGCTCCGGCTTGTAAACACCCAGGCCACCACCCTCCACCATGGCCGGGCCACCCATGCCGATATTGCTGGCGCGCGTGGCGATCACCACGTCGCAGCAGCCCAGCAGCGCCGCATTGCCGGCAAAACAGCGCCCGGCTACGATGCCGACCAGCGGCACGCGCCCGTTTAGCCGGCCGAAACTAACCCAGGTCGGCCCATGCAGGCCGGCCACCGTGGGGCTGTCCACCTCGCCCGGCCGCCCACCGCCACCTTCGGCAAACAGCACCACCGGTAGCCTGTTTTGCCAGGCGATGCCGAGCAGGCGATCAGTCTTCTGGTGGTTGCGCATGCCTTGGGTGCCGGCCAGCACCGTGGCGTCGTAGGCCATCACCACGGCTTTGGATTTTTCGACGCCGAACAAGCCACCGTTAACGCTGCCGATACCGGTGACCATGCCGTCGGCCGGGGTGTTGCGCACCAGGTCGTCGTCGCTGCGCCGCGTGCGCTGGGCGGCAACGGTCAGGGCACCGTATTCGATGAAGCTGCCGGCGTCGCACAGGTCGGCGATGTTCTCGCGCGCGCTGCGCAGGCCCAGGGCATGGCGCTTGGCCATCGCCTCCGGACGGCTGGCATCGAGTGTGAAAGCCTGGCGGTCCATCAGCTTTTGGAGATCGGGTCGGACCGTGTCGCCAGCGTCTGGCGCCGCCTGGACAGTGTCCTGCCCGAATGCCGGTGTCTTGGAGGGCGCGGGCTTGTCCACCCCCTCGGGCGAAGACCCGGATTCGGTCTGCACCAGCGGCTGCAGCAGCAACAATACTTCGCCCTCGTTGACCGTTTCGCCCGCGGCAACCAGCAGCTCCGCGATATGCCCGCCGCTGGCGGCACGTATTTCGTGTTCCATCTTCATCGCTTCCAGAACCACCAGCAGATCGCCCGAGCGAACCGTGTCGCCGGCCGCGACCTGCCATGACACAAGCTGGGCCTGTAGCGGAGAACG
>JANLPN010000375.1:0-2880 GCA_031367285.1 Betaproteobacteria bacterium
GATGGATGCAGGACTACGGGATTGACGGCGTCTTCATGCAACGGTTCTTCGATGTGACCCGCTCGGCGCAAAGCCGCCGCGCGGGCCGCGTCATCTTGGGGCACGCGTTGAAGGCTTCGCAGAAGCATGGGCGCGCCCTCGCGGTGATGTATGATCTCTCGGGGCTGCGTCCAGGTGACGATTGTTCATCCGTGATCCAGGATTGGAAGGAGTTGGTGGATGAACTCAAGCTCACCTCGCAGGGAACAAACCAGACGTATCTCTATCATCGCGGAAAGCCGCTGGTGGCAATCTGGGGGCTTGGTTTCCCCGACCGGCCCTACAAGCTTCAAGAGATTGGCATCGAGAAGCTGATTGATTTCCTGAAGAACGATCCTGACTACGGCGGGTGCAGCGTGATGCTCGGCGTGCCGACGTATTTCCGGGAATTGAAGCAGGATTGTGTCAGCGACCCGTATCTGCACGAAATCATCAACCGGGCGGATGTGGTCATGCCGTGGATGGTGCAGCGGTTCTCATCGCTTGATCCAAAGGAGATGACGCGCTACGACGCGCACCTCAAGGCGGATCTTGCCTGGTGCCTGGAGCGAAAACTTGATTACGCGCCGTGCGTTTTCCCCGGCTTCAGTTGGTATAACCTCAGCCGGCAGGAGTTCGGCGGACGGCATGGGCTGAACCAGACGCCGCGGCAGGGTGGCCGGTTCTATTGGAACCAGATGACGACGGCGATCGGGTCGGGAGCAAAGATGATCTACGTGGCCATGTTCGACGAACTTGACGAGGGCACCGCCATTTTTAAATGCGTCAGTGAACCACCGACGCCCAATCCGCCCGGCAAGTTGCTGGGCTATGAAGCCGTCCCGTCAGATCATTACCTCTGGCTCACAGGGCAGGCTGCCCGTCTGCTGCGGGCAGAAATCCCAGTCAATAAACAACTCTATCGGCGGATAAATCACCGGCGGAAACTTGTCGAAAAGCAGCCGTAAACAAGCAATTTAAGATCACCACTATGGCTGCCATCGCTGCCACGGCCGCAACCACCGCCAACGCACAAGCGGCAGTTGCAAGTGCGCTTTGGCCCAGGCAGCGGGGGTGACTTCGGGGACTTGATGGTTGGTCAGTTTTGGCAGACGAGTCAGCACGTCTTTGAGATAGGCATAGGGATCAATGCCCCGACGACGGCAGCTTTCGATCAGGGTATAAATAATCGCTCCATGTTCGCCGACATCGGCGTCGCCGATGAAGAGCCAGTTCTTCTGTCCCAGGGCCGTCGGTCGAATGGCATTTTCCACCAGGTTGTTGTCGATCCCCACGCGGCCGTCGCCCAGATAAACGTCCAGGGTGCGCCTGGGCTTAACCCGGTTTGATGGTCACCTTGAAGGGGATGCGCTACAAAGAAAGCGCACATGAACAAAAGCCAGGAAGCGGGAACGAACAGCGAGGCAGTATCCACCCCAGAGGCCGTGGCTGCGACGACCTCACCCCAGAGCAAACGCTACGATGAAGCGTTGAAGCGGGCGGCGGTGGAGAACTGGATCAAGAGCGGGAAAGCGGGGACGGTGCTTGCCGCCGAACTGGGGGTCAGCTATCCGAGCCTCAAGGATTGGAAAGCCCGCTACTACGGCGACGCCACGCCGGAGCGGGACACGTTGGCAGCGGAGAACCGTGCGCTCCAGCGCGAGCTGGCGCGGGTGCGCGAGCAGCGGGACATACTAAAAAAAACGGTGGGCATCTTCACCGAACCGTCACCCAACGCTACGAAACCATTGAAAGCATGAAGGCCGAACATTCAGTGACCCAACTCTGCGCGGCGTTTGAAGTCAAACGCTCGGGCTACCAGACATGGTGCAAAGCCCCTGCCAGCACTCGCGAACAAACCGATGTGCTGCTGGCCGGGAAGATCGTGGCGGTGCACAAGCAACCCAAAGGCCGCTACGGTGCGCCGCGTATCCAGGACGAACTGGCCCGGCAAGGCGAACGGCCCGGCATCAAACGCATTGCGCGCTTGATGAAAGCCAAAGGCCTCCAAGGACTGAGTTCGCGCCGGTTCGTGCCGCAAACCACCGACAGCAACCACGACCATCCCATCGCCCCGAACCTGCTGGCGCAAGCTGCCGCACCCACGAGGCCCAATCAGACGTGGGTGACCGATCTGAGGTGCGTGTGGACCGAGGAAGGCTGGTTGTATGTGGCGGTGATGCTGGATCTGTGAAGTCGGCGCGTGGTGGGTTGGGCGACGGGAGCAACCTTACGCGCCAGCCTGGCCCAGCGCGCGTTGGCGATGGCCGTCCAACACCGCCGTCCGGGCCAAGGACGGCTGCACCACAGCGATCGGGGCGTGCCATACGCCAGCGGAGCGTATCGGGAGCAACTCCAACAGGGCGGACTCGCGGCGAGCATGAGCCGCAAAGGCAATCCCTACGACAACGCGGCCATGGAAAGTTTTAACGCCACCTACAAACGTGAATGCGTGGGCCTGGCCGAAGCCAACGGCGGCTACGCCACGCGCGCCGAAGCCGCCAACGACTTTTTCGACTACGTCGAAAAATATTACAACCGAGTGCGCCGCCACAGCGCGCTCGGCTACCAAACACCTGTGGACTTCGAGAACCAACTCAACTAAAACAAACCCATGCGCATCCCCTCCACAAGGTGACCATCAAACCGGGTTAAGCCCACGCAAGTTCTCGCCATTGTATTCAAGCAGGTCGAAGACGTGATAATCGTCGCCGATGGATTCACCATCAGGAATGAAACTGCCGGGGACGCCGCGCAGTTCGTTCGCCACGGTCTCCGGCAGGCCGACAACGAAACCCTTTTTGTTGATGCCTTCAAGGTCATCGTCCTGTTTGCGAACCAGCAGATGCCGCCCGTCGAATT
>JANLPN010000380.1:0-20397 GCA_031367285.1 Betaproteobacteria bacterium
GAGCGCGGCTACCGCAAGCTGTACCTGCAGTCGGTCACGCAGGCCGACCAAGGCGTGGATTTCGACTTCCTGCGGCCGGCTGCAATGCGCGGAACGGTTCCGGTTTTGAAAGACTGAGCCAGACGGCGACTTCGCCGGTTCAACAGGTGCGCCATGCCGGCCCGCACCTGGCCGAACGCATGTGGGCGGCGGCGCGGACAACGGCGCATACGGTGCCTATTTTGGCGCCTTGAGCGTGATCAGGTAGGCGACGATGTCGGCACGCGCCGCGGCGTCTCCCAGTTTGAAGTCCATGGCTTGCCCGGGCACCACCAGGTCGGGATTGGTGATCCAGCGGTCCAGCAAAGCGGCATCCCAGGTCACGGTGCTTGCCTTGAGGGCCGGGGAATAGGCAAAACCCGGCAAGCTGCCGGCGCGGCGACCCAGCACGCCGCCATGGCGCGGCCCCGTATCGTCCTTGTCTACCGTATGGCATTCGCTGCAGTGCGTCTGGTAAGCCCGCGCCCCACGCACCGCGTCACCATCCGCGCGCGCGCCAAAAGAAAGTAGCAGCAGGCCGGCGGCGAATAGCGGCCGCGACATCGAGCTGGTTTTACGGGTCATGGGACGGGATACGCAAAAGGCGGGGTGGCGGATTCAGGCTGAATCCCAGCCATTGTGAACCATTGCACCGGTGCCGGCGAGCCGCTTGCGCAAGCGCAGCACGGCGGCATCCCTGGACAGCAGACGGGCACCATGTGCTACGGCGAGGTCGATGAATATCTGGTCGTCGCGGTCACGGCAACGGACCGTGGCCGGCGCGGCCGCGGGCACGGGGTGACTCAGGCGCGCGAACCGCACCAGCGCTTCCGCGCGGGTCTTGCCAGGCGACTGCAGGCGCGCAGCGATCCTGGGGTAACCAAGCACGCGCTCGAACTCGTCACGCATTGCCTGCGTCGCCAGCCAGGCAACGGCGCCAAGTTCCAACGCCTGCCTGAGTCCGCGGCTGGCGGGATCATCGAATACCAGTAGATCGAGAACAATGTTGGTGTCCAGTACCAGAGGCCTGCCTGCGACCAGCGGCACCTCCTCCAACGGATTCCGAAGCGGCATTTTTCAGCCGGGGGGGTTTGCGGTCGCACCGCCGCGCGCGGAGCCTTTGACCATGTCGAAGCGAAACAGCCGGCATTCAATCGGCCCGTTCCACATAGGTATGCGGCGCGACTCCTTGAGGCGCATCTTGCCGGGCAGCTTCAGGTCGGGCGTCAGCATCCAGGCGGTCCAGCCCACGTAATTCTTCTTCCAGTGGGCGGCCAGTTGCACAAAAAAGTCGCCTCCGTTCCCGGTCTGCGCCAACTCGCGCCCCGCCATGGCTGGCGCGCTGTCGCCATCAGGCAACACCCTTGCGCCTCCGCGCCGCTGCCCCGCGGCGTTGGCGCCGGCAACCCCAGCCGCCGCAATACGTTCGCCGTAGGGCGGGTTGACCAGCATTACGCCCGGTACTTCCGACGGCGGCAAACGTTGCAGGGCATCACCGCCCCGGAACTCGATCACGTCAGCAACACCGGCGCGCCGCGCATTGCGCTGCGCGAAATCCACCATGCGGTGCGCCACGTCGCTGCCAAAAATATGGGGCTTCGCGCCCGGTGGTAGAGACCGCTGCGCCTGGACCGCACCCTGTTGGATGGCCGACCACACATGCTCCTGAAAGGGAAGCATCTTCTCGAACGCAAAACGGCGCAGGGAACCTGGCGCGATATTGCAGGCGATCTGCGCCGCTTCGATGGTTATCGTGCCGCTGCCGCAGCAGGGGTCGTACAGCGGCTGGCGCGGGTCGTCGGCCCAGCCGCTGGCAGCGATGATGGCGGCCGCCAAAGTTTCCTTGAGTGGCGCTTCACCTTTGTCCTCGCGCCAGCCGCGTTTGAACAGCGCTTCGCCCGAGGTGTCTATGTACAAGGAGACGGTGTCGGTGGTGAGGTGCGCGTAAATCCGGATGTCAGGCCACTGGGTGTTGACGTCGGGGCGTACGCCGCCGGCTTTGGCGCGAAAGCGGTCGCACACCGCGTCCTTGATCTTGAGCGCGGCGAAGTTCAGACTGGTCAGCGGGCTGTGCTGCGCAGTCACTTCGACCTTGATCGACTGGCGCGGCGTAAACCAGATTTCCCACGCCACCTCACTGGCGGCACGGTACAGGTCCTGCTCATTGCGGTACTGCGCATGGAACAGCTGCACCAGCACCCGCTGCGCCAGCCGGCTATGCAGGTTGAGCAGCAGGGCGTCGCGCCAGGCAGCCTGCAGCGCCACGCCACCACGCCATTTCTCCACCTGCGCGGCCGACTGGCCGGTGATGCGCCCGGCTTCCGCGGCAAGAAAGTCCTCGACCCCGGCCGCGCAAGGCAAAAAAAGCTGAAGTTGGTTCACGCTGGGGCAGCGCCGCTCAGAGCGCCTTGCGCAGGCTGGCCGGGGCGATTCTGAGCCCCTCGCGGTATTTGGCCACGGTACGCCGCGCGCAGGCAATACCCTGCTCCTTGAGCATGTCAGACAGCTGGTTGTCGCTGAGCGGCTTGCTCGGGCCTTCGGCATCGATGAACTGTTTGATCAGCGCGCGCACGGCGGTGCTCGACGCATTGCCGCCCGACTCAGTGCCGAGGCCGGAGCCAAAGAAATACTTGAGCTCGTAGGTGCCCAGCGGGGTGGCCATGTATTTGGCCGTGGTCACCCGGCTGATAGTGGACTCGTGCAGGCCCAGCTCATCGGCAATCTCGCGCAGCACCAGCGGGCGCATGGCCAGCACGCCGTGCAGGAAGAAGCTTTTCTGGCGTTCCACGATCGCCGTGCTGACCCGCAGTATGGTGTCGAAGCGCTGCTGGATGTTCTTGATGAACCAGCGCGCCTCCTGCAGCCGCTGCTGCAACGCGGCGTAGTTGGAAGCGTCCGAGCCATTGCCGCGGTGCTGCTTCAGGGCATTGGCATAGATGTCGTGCACGCGCAGGCGCGGCATCACCTCCGGGTTGATCTGTGCGCGAAAACGGGTTTGCGCGCCCTTGCCGAGCTTGATTACCAGTACGTCGGGAATCACGACATTGCGCTCCACATTGACGAACCGGCGACCGGGCTTGGGCTCCAGCCGGCCGATCAGCCCAATCGCCTCCCTGACCGCCAGGTCGGTGGCGCCGCACAACTGCACCAGGCGTTTTATGTCGCGCCGCGCCAGCACGTCCATGGGCTGGGCGCAGATGCGCACCGCCACCGCCAGCAAGGCCTGCTGGCGCGCGTCGTGCGGAGCCGCACGCTGCATCGCGCGCAACTGCAGCCGCAGGCACTCGCCCAGGTCACTGGCGCCCACACCTACCGGGTCGAGTCCCTGCAGGGTACGCAGCGCAACGGTAAAGTGGTGCACCAACTGGTCCAGCTCATCCTCGTCTTTGGGGCCCAAGCCGGCGGCGAGCGCGGCCAATGGGTCTTCCAGGTAGCCGTCTTCATTGAGCGACTCAATCAGGAAGCGCAGTGCGATCCGGTCTGCTTCGCCCAGGCGCGAAGCCAGGGCCTGGGCATGCAGGTGCGACTGCAGCGACTCCTGGGTGCGCGCCAGCTCGCCCGCGTCCACATCGTCTTCGGTGCCCAGATTGTTGCCATGCGCCTTGGCGTCACCCCCCCATTCGTTGTCGTCGGGCGTTATCTCGGTGGTTCCATCGCCGTCCCAGCTCTGCGCATCCGAAGCCGAAAGCGGGGTCACTTCGTCATCGTTGGAAGGCGCACCCACATCCGATGGATAGTCGCTGCTCGTGCTGGGTGCCAGCTCGGTTTCACGATCCGACTGGCGCACCGGTGTATCCACCTGCGCCAGCCCGAACTCCTCGCGTGCCGGTTGGTCTTCGCTTACCTCCAGAAAGGGGTTGTCGTCGAGCATCTGGCTCACCTCCTGGCTCAGCTCAAGCGTGGACAGCTGCAATAGCCGGATCGACTGCTGTAGCTGCGGCGTGAGCGCCAGGTGCTGGGAGACGCGTAGTGATAGGCCCGGTTTCATCTAGGATTCGCTACCGCTACATCTTGAAATGTTCGCCAAGGTAGACACGGCGCACGTCGGCGTTATTGACGATGTCCGCGGGTGTACCCTGGGCCAGCACGTGGCCATCACTGATGATGTAGGCATGGTCGCAAATACCCAGCGTCTCACGCACATTGTGGTCGGTGATCAGCACACCGATGCCACGTGATTTCAGGAAGTTGATGATGCGCTGAATCTCGATCACCGCGATCGGGTCTATGCCCGCAAACGGCTCATCCAGCAGGATGAAGCGCGGTTGGGTGGCGAGTGCGCGGGCGATCTCGACCCGCCTGCGTTCGCCTCCCGAAAGCGACAGCGCCGGTGAATGGCGCAGGTGTTCGACCCGCAGATCCTGCAACAGCGACGTCAGTCGCTGCTCGATGACGGCCGGGTCCAGCGCCTGGCCATCCGGTCTGGTCTGCAGCTCCAGCACCGCACGCACGTTGTCTTCCACGCTGAGCTTGCGAAAGATCGATGCCTCCTGCGGCAAGTAACTCAGGCCCAGGCGCGCACGCCGATGGATGGGCATGTGTTCGACCGACTTGCCGTCAATCGTGATGTCGCCGGCGCTGGCCCGCACCAGACCCACGATCATGTAGAAGGAGGTGGTCTTGCCGGCGCCATTGGGGCCCAGCAAACCGACCACCTCACCCTTGCCCACACCGAGCGACACGTCTTTTACGACCATACGGCTGCCGTAGGACTTTTGCAGGTTCCGGGCCTCAAGTCTGCTGGCTGAAGGTCCCGCTACATCCGGGCTCGGCGTGATAGCAGCCGCTACCTGAGCGTCTACCACCATGCCATCTGTCACTTCTTGTCCCCGCTCAGGGTGGGGGAACGTCGCAGACCGGGCGCCGATGCGCCGGGCGAGGGTGCGGTGGCCAAAGCCGCTGGCGCGGTCCCCGCCGTACGTGGGCGCGACTCATCGATCCGGGGTGTCAGCATGGCGCGTACCCGCGGGGAAGATGCGTCGGCGCTGGTTTTGGTCGGCCCGCCATCCACTGTCAGCACGCTGGTGGTGTTGTCGTAAACGATCACGACGCCGGTCATTTCGTCGTTGAGTGCGGCGCTGATGTAGCGGCGCAATTGCGCGCGCTGCAGCAACTTGACGGTGTCCGCCTTGCCGTCGTATTCGATAACCTCTGCCTCACCTTCCATGAATTCGTCCGGGACACCGGGGCGGGTATCGCGCTTTTGCCGGAAAAAGGCCAGTTTCCCGGGCTCCGCATGCGCGACGCCGTACTGGTTGCCGTCCGTGTCCTGGCGCACATCGAGACGGGCCCCCCGAAGCACCATGCTTCCTTTGGTCAACACCACGCGACCGGTAAAGACGCTGGTTTGCTTGATATCGTCGTACCGCAAGGTGTCGGCCTCGATATTCATGGGCTTGTCACGGTCGGCTTTCTCGGCCCGGACTGGGCCGACAAGCATGACGCATGCCAGAAGGAAGGAAATCTGAAAAAGTGAGGGCTTCATAAGGGCACGAATCTTGCAGTCAAGTACTGACGTTTGATTGTAGCCCTCGGGTGCCCGAGGCATGGCGCCAACGCCGGGCTATTGGCCCCGTCGCCGCGGCAAAGCGTTGCTGCCTGCAACGCCTGGGGTCAGCGTCCGGCGCGAACCTGCGCTACCAGGTAGTCAACTACCTGCAAGGCATGCGGCATATTCTTGGACAAGGTGCCGTCGGTGTAGAAGCGTCCCGCCACACCCAGCGCAGGCACGCCTTCAATGTTGTAGGAGTTTTGCAGCTGGGTTGCACGCGTTGCCTTGGTGGCAACCGTGAACGAGTTGTACTGCTCCACGAACTTGGCTTTGTCCACTCCCTGCTTGGCCACCCAATCGGCAATCTCGGCCGCCTTGGCACTCTTGGGCAATTGCGCTTCGGCATGGATCGCGGCAAAAACCTTGCCGTGCAGTTTTTCGAGAAGGCCCATCGCCTCCAGCGTGTAAAAAAGGCGCTGAAGCGGGAAAAACGTGTCCCGAAAACCGACCGGCACGCGCCGCACATAGACGTCTTTCGGGGCCTTCTGGATCCAGGCCACAAGTGCCGGCTCAAAGGCATTGCAATGCGGACAGTCGTACCAGAAGAACTCGATAACCTCGACCTTACCCGCAGGCGCCTCCACGGCTATCTGCTTGTCCAATACCAGGTAATCGACACCTGGCTCAGGCTTGGCGGCCTGCGCATGGGCCAGCGGCAGCAGGCCTGGACCAAGCGCCATGGCAGCGGCGGTGGCAACGGAAAAATCACGACGGTTCATTCTTTGGTACTCCAGATAAGTTGCGCTCATGAGAAAAGGCCGGGCCGCTCCCAAGTTTTCTTGCACCCCCTCGGGGGGCCTGGCGAAGCCAGGGCTGGGGGCGCTCTCAAGTCCGACATGGCCGGTGGCCAAAAGTTCAGCGCTGCACCCGCACCAGCGCGGCTTCCATGCCCAGGGCTTCCAGCTTTTCCTTGGCCTTGTCCGCGTCCTCGCGTTTGTCGATCGGGCCGATCCGCACCCGGTACACCGTGCGGCCCGACTGCTCCCGCTCCGATATCTTGGCTTCAATCCCACCCAGGGACAACTTGGCACGCTGGCTTTCCGCGTCCTCAGGGGTGCGGTAGGCGCCAACCTGCACAAAATAAGAGAACGGATCAGTCCCCGTTGTGGATGACCGCGCCCGGGCCAGGTCACCCAGGGGGTCGGGCGACGCGAGCGCCTTGTTCTCCGGGGCCCGGTTGTCAGGCTTGCTTGCCGCAGGTGCGGCAGCGGGCGCATTCTTGAGAACTGCCGCAGTCGCCTCGGGCGCAGACGCCGGCGCGGAGGCCACCATCGCCGGGCGGGCCGGATTTTTGCCATACAAAGGTGCGTTCGGGTCCCAGTCCTTGTTCTTTTTGGCCTCAGCCGCGTCCTGGTCGGTGGAGCGGCTTTGTCCCTTGTTGACAAAAGGAATCGGTACCTTGGTGACGTAGACCGCAACCGCCAACGCGGCACCCAGGCCGATGACCATGCCAATAATGAGGCCCAGAAAAGTCCCCCCGCGTTGCTGCTTCATGTGCTGCCTTTGTCGATAGATTGCGAGGGTCATCCGGGCCTTCACATTTTTTGCGGAGCACTGACGCCCAGCACTGCCAGTCCATTACGCAGCACCTGGGCCGTGGCGGCAATCAAGGCCAGCCGGGCCAGGCGCACCGGTTCGTCGTCCACCAGAATGCGCTCGGCGTCATAGTAGCTGTGGTAGCTGGCGGCCAGATCGCGCAGGTAGAAGGTGACGTCGTGGGGAGCAAAGTCCTGCGCCGCCGCCGTCAGCATGTCGGGAAATTTGGCCAGCGCCAACATCAGGCCCAGCGCCTGGGTGCTTTGCAGCGGCGTGAGGGCCTCAGTACGCAGTGTTGCCACGTCACCGCCCCAGCTTGCCAGCACCGAACAGATCCGGGCATGGGCATATTGCACGTAGTACACCGGGTTGTCGTTGTTTTGCGCCAGCGCCAGGTCTACGTCGAACACGTATTCCGTGTCAGGCTTGCGGCTGAGCAGGAAAAACCGCACAGCGTCCTTGCTGGTCCACTCTATGAGGTCGCGCAAGGTGACGTAGGAGCCGGAGCGCTTGGAAATCTTCACCTCCACGCCACCCCGCATGACCCGCACCATGGTGTGCAGCACATAGTCCGGATAACCGGCCGGAATACCGACATTGGCGGCCTGCAGCCCGGCCCGCACCCGGGCAATGGTGCCGTGGTGGTCGGTACCCTGGATGTTGACCACCCGCTCGAAGCCGCGCTGCCACTTGGTGATGTGGTAGGCCACATCCGGCACAAAGTAGGTGTAGCTGCCGTCACGCTTGCGCATCACGCGGTCCTTGTCGTCGCCGTAGTCGGTCGAACGCAGCCACAAGGCGCCGTCTTTCAGATAGGTTTTGCCAGCGTCCTGCAAGCGTTTTACCGTGCCGTCCACCTTGCCGCTGGTATACAGGCTGGACTCCAGGTAGTAGTTGTCAAACCGGACCGAAAAGGCCTTCAGGTCCAGGTCCTGCTCGTGGCGCAGGTAAGCCACGGCAAACAGGCGAATGGCGTCCAGGTCCCCCGCATCGCCGTTGGCGGTGGTCTCACGGTCGTCCGAACACACGGTCTTGCACGCCAGGAAGTCGGCCGCAATGTCGGCGATGTAGTCGCCGTTGTAGGCCGCGTCCGGCCATTGCGGGTCACCCGGCTTGAAGCCCTGGGCGCGCAACTGGGTGCTGTGGGCCAGGGTGGCGATTTGCACGCCAGCGTCGTTGTAATAGAACTCACGGTACACGTCCCAGCCCTGCGTAGCGCTGAGATTGCAGATGGCGTCACCCAGAGCGGCCTGGCGTCCGTGGCCCACGTGCAGGGGCCCGGTCGGGTTGGCCGATACAAACTCGACCAGCAACCGTTGGCCGCGCGGGCCCTGCCGGCCAAAAGCCGGCCCGGCCTCCAGCACCTCGCGCACCACCTGTTGTTTGGCGCCGGGTTTGAGCCGGATATTGATGAAACCGGGCCCGGCAATGTCAATGCCCGCTACCCAATTGCGAAAAGCCTCGGTCTGGAGCAGACCGGCGCGCAGACTTTCGGCTAACTGGCGCGGATTGCATTTAAGCGGCTTGGCCAGCTGCATCGCAGCCGTGGTCGCCAGGTCACCATGCGCGGCCACCTTGGGGGATTCAAACTGGGCCTTGGCCCCGGCTCCCGTGGACAGATTTTCCAGAACTGCGGCCAAGGCTTCCAGCAATTCTTTTTTTACACGCATCATGACGTGATTTTACGGGCCACTGTCGGCGGGATTGTCATGCGCGACGTTGTGTGCTGGAATCCCCTGCGGGATTCTTCCCAACTACCCTCAATTCAGGAAACACCATGAAAAAACTGCTCACGCTCGTCGCGCTTGGCTTGACCCTTTCCTTTGGAGCGGCCCACGCCGAAGACAAAGCCAAGACGCCGCAGCAAACCAAGATGGCGATGTGCAACAAGGATGCCGGCGACAAGAAAGGCGACGAACGCAAGACATTCATGAAGGGCTGCCTCAGCGCCAAGAAGGAAGTCGCCGCAGTGCCTGCGGGCAAGGAAACCCAGCAAACCAAGATGAAGACCTGCAACATGGACGCAGGCGACAAGAAGGGCGCTGAACGCAAGAAATTCATGAGCGAGTGCCTCAAGAAGGCCGCCTGATTGGTGCACCCACCGGGCTGGCGGGCCGGTCAGGTCTGCCAGTACCCTGGTTGTGAATAGTGGTGCTTCAGGAAATCTATCCATAGGCGCACACGCAGCGGCAGATGCTTGCGCTGTGGGAACACGGCGTAGATGCCGTTGGGCGGCGCGGCGAACTGTTCCAGCACCGCCGCCAGCCGCCCTGAGGCGATTTCGACCTCGACCTCCCAATTGCTGCGCCAGGCGATGCCGAAGCCGTCCAGGCACCAGTCGTGCAGTACCTGCCCGTCCGAGCAGTCCAGAGGCCCGGCGGGCTTGAGATGGATTACCTCGACGCCGGCTGTGTCGGCAAGCCCGACAATGCCAGGTTTGCCGCCCGGCGCGTCGACCGGGACCCGAAATGCCCAGCCGCGGGTCTGGGACGCGTCGCTGGACAGCGTCAGGCAGTCAAATCTGGACAATTCGCCGGGGTGTTGGGGCGTGCCATGCTGCTGCAGGTACTTTGGCGCCGCCACGCACAGGCGCTGGTTGTCGGCCAGACGCAGGCTTACCAGCGACGAGTCCGGCATGTCGCCGACCCGCACGGCGCAGTCGTAGGCCTCACCAGCGATGTCGACCACGCGGTCGCTCAGATTGAGCGAAATCGTCACGTCACTGTGCAACTCCCGGAATCGGGGTACCAGTGGCGCAACGTGGCGGCGCCCAAAACCGGCCGGAGCCGTAATACGCAAGTGACCACTGGCTTTGACGCCGCCATAGGACACGCTTGCTTCCGCGTCGCCAAACGCCACCAGCAGCCGCTGGCAATCTTCCAGAAAAGCGCTGCCTTCGTGGGTCAGGGTGATACGCCGGGTGGTGCGCACCATCAACTTGACACCCAGGCGTTCCTCCAGGGCATCCAGCCGCCGCCCCATGATGGCGGGCGCAACGCCTTCGGCTGTGGCCGCCGCCGTCAGACTGCCCCGGGTGGCCACGGATACGAATGATTCGATCTGCTTGAATTTGTCCATGCAGGCAGATTACCTGCGTAAAAGTAAAAAATCAACTTGGTGCAGACGTTTATTCAATCACCTGCACAAGCCGCGCCGGAATCTTGCTGACCGCAGCGCCGAGGTCTGCCATCACCATGTGGGTGAATTCGACCACTCGGATACCCGCGTAAGACAAGGTTTTTCCGTTCATGGAAAACAGTCAGTTGGCCGTGTGCCGGGCTTGCGTCTATCCCCTGGGCAGGCCCGCCTCGGGTGTAATGCCCTGCCAGGCGCACCCGAAAGCCGTGGAAATGCCGGCCTCCAGCAGCACCTCCGGCGCGGTATCGCGGCGCAGCCTGGCGATGGCCCGGACCTCTTGCACTATTTTCCCCCGTGTCTTGCGTACGTTGGCAAAAGAGTGCGCCACGCTGGCCGATGCGCCGATACCGGCACGGTCAGCTTGTGCACACCCGCCGCAAGCGCGGCCTGGACACCTCGCACGGCGTCCGCCATTTGCGGCAACAACCTGGCCGGTACAAAAGAACAGACTTCGATTTCGCGCAGCCCGGCATCAAAAAGCGCGGTGATCCAGCGCCGCTTGTCCGCTGTGGCTGTGGTCGCCTTGACCGCGCCGCTTATTCCGGCTCGAGCCCCGCCTTCTTCACCAAATTGGCGTATTTCACCATTTCGTCCTTGAAGAACTTCTGCGCATATTCCACGGTACTGATGCTGATCACGTTGCCTTGCTTGACCATGGCTTCCTTGACCGCCGGGTCGGCAAAGGCGGTCACGAACGCGGCATTGATGCGCCTGGCGTCGGCGGCGGCCAGCCCTTTGGGGGCGAGCACCGCAAACCAGGCTTCGACCACATAGCCGGGCAGACCCTGCTCGACAAACGTGGGTATTTCGGGTGCCGCCGCGATACGCTGCGAGGTGCCGACGCCAATGGCACGCAACGCACCACTCTTGAGGTGCTGTTGGACGCTCGGCAACGCCGCGGTGGCGAACTCCACCTGGCCGCTGATCAGGTCGGTCAGCATCGGTCCAACGCCCTTGTACGGTATGTGGCGAGCCCGCGCACCGGCTTCATCGAGGTACATGGCGCTGGCCAGGTGCAGGATGGTGCCGTTGCCGCCGGATGCGTAGTTGGCCTCGCCGTTTTTTGACTTCAGGTAGGCAATGAACTCCCTGGAGTTCTGCGCCGGCACCTTCGGGTTGACGACCAGCACAATGGGGGTGTAGCCGCAGATGGCCACCGGCGTTACGTCGGTGCCCAGGTCGAACGGCAGGTTCTTGATGACGGACGGGAAAATCACTACGTTGTTCGACACCACACTCAGCGTCAGGCCATCGGGCGCCGCGCGGGTCAGCGTCTGAACACCCACCACGCCGCCCGCCCCGGGCTGGTTCTCCACCACCACCGGCTGCCCCAATGCCTTGGCAAGCGCCTGCTGGGCACTGCGGGTGATCGTGTCCACCCCTGAGGCCACTGCGTTGGGAAGCACGAACTTCACCGTCTTGTCGCTGGGGGCCTGCGCAAAAACACTTCCGGTGAAGGCCAGGCCGAGTGCGGCAACGGTCTGGCGGCGGTTGAGATGGGTCTTGGTCATCGTCATGTCTCCTGGTTTCTTTGAAGGGGCGCCTCAGGCAATTGCGGCCCGCGCCCTGAGCTGCTGGATGTCGGCCTCACTGTAGCCTAGACCGCCGAGCAGTTCATCGGTGTGTTCACCCATGACCGGCGGATGCAGGCGCACACCCAGGCGCTGCCCCTGCAGGGTGATAGGGAACAAGGTGGTTTTGACGGTCTGGCCGGCGCGCTCGCCATCGGGCAGGCGCACGTCGGCCAGGCCCCCGGTGGCTATCAGGTGCGGGTCGTCATACAGGTCTTGGGGCTTGCGGATCGGCGCAAAAGGCAGGCCGGCCTGCTCGAACAGGCTAGCCAGCTCGTCGGCCGATCTATGGGCCAGCCGCTCGCGCAGCGTCCTGAGCAGGGCTTCGCGTACGCCGACCCGCAGGTTGTTGGTGGCCAGTGCCGCATCGGCCTTGAGGTCGGCAAAACCTAGCGCGTCGCAAAACGTAGCCCACTGCGTGTCGCTGACGGCCGCCAGATAAATCTGCTCGCCGTCCTTGACCGTGAACACGTCGTACACCGCCCACGGGTTGTCCCGCGCGGGCATGGGCGCCGGATGTTTGCCGGTCATCGCAAACTGCAGCATGTGCTGACCCATCAGGAACACATTGTTCTCGAACAGCGCCGACTGCACCTCCATGCCTTTGCCGGTAATGCCGCGTTGTATCAGGGCACCGAGCGCGCCGATGGCGCCAAACAGGCCACCCATGATGTCGTTGACGCTGGTGCCCGCGCGCAAGGGGTCGCCCGGGCGGCCCGTCATATAGGCCAGTCCACCCATCATCTGCACCACTTCGTCGAGTGCTGTCCGGTGTTCATAGGGGCCAGGCAAAAAGCCCTTGTGGCTGACATAGATCAGGCGCGGATTGGCCTGCGACAGCGCTGCGTAGTCCAGGCCGTATTTGCCCATGGTGCCGGGTTTGAAGTTCTCGGCCACCACGTCGGCACTGGCGGCCAGCCTGGAAGCAACCGCTACACCTTGGGAGGTGTGCAGATCAATGGCAATACTTTTCTTGTTGCGGTTGAACATCGGGAAAAAGCCCGACCCCGCACCGAGCAGGCGCCGTGTGCGGTCGCCGCCCAGGGGCTCGACCTTGATTACCTCGGCACCCATGTCGGCCAGTACCATGCCGCAGGTGGGGCCCATCACCATGTGGGTAAATTCGACCACGCGCAGGCCTGCGAGCGGTTGTGGCGCGGTAGCTGTCTGTTCCTGTTCCATCATGGGTTCACCAGCGCCAAAGGCTGCTGCCTGGTGTGTGGTGTTTCATCGGATTGCGGCACCAGCCAGCATGGTCCTGGGCAAACCGGCGCGCCACAGACTGCCGTGCAAGGTCTCCCCGGCCAGCCACTGCGCGAGTTGGGCACGCAACAGCAGCAGTTGGTCAAAGTCCACCCCGGTGGGTATGCCCATGCTGGCCAGCATGTAGGCCAGGTCTTCGGTGGCCACATTGCCGCTGGCCCCGGGCGCGTGCGGGCAGCCGCCAATACCGCCCAGGCAGGCATCGAAACGCGTAACCCCGGTTTGCAGCGCCGCATACACGTTGGCCAGCCCCAGGCCACGCGTATCATGAAAATGGCCACAGGCGAGCCGTTTACCGGCCAGCTTGAACCCTGCCTCGAACAGGCTGCGCACCATGGCCGGGTCGGCATAACCCACGGTGTCCGCCAGGCCGACGCGGTCGGCACCGGCGTCCAGCACCGCCTGCAGCAGGCGCAATACTTCGGCCGGCTCGACACGGCCTTGCAAGGTGCAGCCGAACGCCGTGCTCATGCCCACCTCAATCACGGTGCGCGCGCCACTGGCGTCGCGCGCGGCACGGATACGCCCGATCTCGGCCACCACTTCGTCCGGCGTCTTGCGCAGGTTCGCCAGGCTGTGTGCATGGCTGGCCGACAGCGGCAGCAGCATCAGGTCGGCCTCGCACTCCAGCGCACGCTGGGCTCCCTTGAGGTTGGGCACCAGTACCGAGACTACCAGCCCCGGCAGTGTCTTGGCATAAGCGACCAGTTCGGCCGTGTCGGCGAGCTGGGGCAATAAACGCGCCGGCACAAAAGAGCCGACTTCCAGCTCGCGTTGCCCTGCCGCGTAGGCAGCCCTGATCCATTCCAGCTTGTGCCGGGTGGGCAGGACGCTCTTGATACTTTGCAGACCATCGCGCAGGCCAACTTCACGGATAGTTACGTGGCGCGGCAACAGGGAGGAGGCAGAAGGCATGGCTTGATCTTAGCGCTGGCTCGCGGTGCCGGGACCGGCAAACCGCTGTTGCAGGTCCGCGAAAGACATCAGTTGCCCGGCCAGCGCGCTCGCCATTACGGTCGGCGGGCTGGCCAGCCAGACCTGTCCGGGGCCGGAGCGGCCGGGAAAATTGCGGTTGATGGCGCTTACGGTGACCTGGTCCGCACTGCTGGACGAACCCGGCCCGCAATTGGCACAGGCACCACAGGATGGCTGCAGGATGTGTGCCCCAACCTTGGCAAACGTCTGGTCGTAACCCCGCGCCACGCAGTAGTCACGCACGGCCGTGGTGCCGTATTGCAGGTACAGCGTCACATGCGCCGGCACGCGCAAGCCGTGTTCGCTGGCCCACGACAGTACCGCATGGTAGTGGTCGAAGTCCTCGCGTTTTCCGGCGGTACACGAGCCGCCGTAGGCAATGCTTATCGATACGCTGCGGCCCAAGGCACTCAAGGCAAAGCCATTACCCGGGTCTCCGGGTGCGGCCAGCATGGGGGAAAGCGTGGCGCAATCCACGGTGATGCTGCCGGCGTAGCGCGCCCCGGCGTCGCTGTACATCCAGGACTCGATGGAGAACTCGACCCCGCGGCGCTCGCGCAGAAAGTCCACCGTCCGCGCGTCCGGCGCAACAATGCCGGTCAGGCCGCCGAGTTCGGCCGTCATGTTGGTCAGCGTGGCGCGCTCGTCAATGCCAAGCTGCGGCACGGCCGTGCCGCAAAACTCGAACACCTTGCCGATGCCCAGGCCGGCGCGGATGGCCGGCTGGGCCAGCAGGTGCAGCACGACGTCCTTGGCGGTGATGCCCGCTGCCAGCGGCCCCAGCAGTTCGATACGCAGGGATTCGGGCACGGTCAGGCGCACTGCGCCGGTGACGAAGGCGTTGGCCATGTCGGTGGTACCCACCCCGAAAGCAACGCAGCCCAGGGCGCCGCTGTGGGGAGTGTGCGAATCCGTACCCACCACCAGCTGGCCGGGCAAGGCGTAATGCTCGGCCACCATGGCGTGGGAAATGCCTGCGACGTTGGAGCCATCGTCCCGCGCGGCCTCGGCGTCCGTCAAGGTGCGGTGAAAACGCAATCCGTAGTCGGCGACGAAATCACGCTGGGCCTGGCACATCGCCAGCACATTGGGTACCAGCCCGTCCCGCAGGTGGACCGGACTGCTGTGCACGTACGAGGTGTGGTCTTCAAACACGATGATGGAGGCCGGATCGTGCAAGCGCAACGGCCGGCCAAAACTGGTGTGCAGCATGTGGGCGCACATGCCGGTGTAATACTCATGGATAAAGCGCCAGTCGGCGCGTACAAACATGCCGGCGCCGGGAGCCGGAGCGGCTGTTGTCAGTGCGGTGCGCAAGGCATGGCGGGCAATGATTTTTTCAAACAGGGTTTGGGGCGCAGCCGCATCGGCCGCGGGCGTTACCGCCTTGACCGAACCCAGATGCCTTTGGCCAAACGGCAGCAGCCCGCCGCTCGCCAGCACGGCAACGGCCAAATCGTCGCGCCCTGCTGCCAGCTCCCGCACCGAAATTGCCTCTCCACGCTGGATGCGCCCAATCAGGCCGAAATCGGTCGATGTGAACAGGCCGATGTTGTCGGCGTTTTGCCGGTAGATGCGCTCGAAGCTCTCTGCAATCACCAGGCGGACCCCGGCCAGCTTCTCAGCCGCCGGGCTGTGTTCGCGCGACGAGCCCTTGCCATACCTTTTGCCGGCAACGACCACACTGAAAACCCCGTTCCGGATGGCGTTGACGCCTATGGGGCGCTCGCCTCGCACCTGGTACCCGGTATACGGGTAACGCCCCAGCTTGTCGTCGTAATGGCTCAGGATGGCCACCGGCGTGATCTCGTCGGTGGAGATGTCATCGCGCAAAGGCAGGACGTCGGCCAGGGAAAGATCCAGGCCGCCGAGTTGCGCCGCCACGCGTGCCGGGTCGCTGCAAAGAAACAACACGCGGCCAGACACACTGGGGATTGCCGTACTCAAGTTCATGGGGATGATTGTGAATGCTGCCACACACCCGCCACTCAGCGGCGACACAGCGGCATGCTGTATTGACGTTTGATGTTGTATCATCACGCATCAAACACCTGGGAAGCTGCCATGCGCACTACTCTGGATATTGCCGACGACGTGTTGTTCGCGGCCAAAGACTTTGCACGGCGCGAGAAGAAGTCGGTCGGCCAGGTGGTGAGTGACCTGTTGCGCAAGGCACTTACCCAGCCCGGTTATCCCGCCGGTGCAACGGCACTGACGGCGTCCGAACGGCTCGCGCCTTATGGCATCCAGCCGCTGCCGCAACGCGGCGGCATCGTCACCAACGACTTGATTGACCGCCTGCGCGATGACGAGGGCGATTAGGGCCTGCTCACCGCGACGCTGGCGCAAACCACGTCCTATCCAAGGGACAGATTCCAGATGCGTGCCCTGCTCGATGTCAACGTACTGATAGCGCTGCATGACGCACAGCATGTGCACCATGCGCGCGCGGCGGACTGGTTCACACGCCACGCCGAGCTGGGCTGGGCCAGTTGCCCGCTGACCCAGAACGGCTGCCTGCGCATCATGAGCCAGCCGGGTTACGCCCAGCCACAACCTTTGCTTGTGCTGGCTGCGATGCTGCAGCGCTCGGTCACTACGCGGTACCACCAGTTTTGGGCCGACGACATCAGCCTTTTGGACGCGCAGCACTTCGACCATTCCAAAATTCACGGCCACCGGCAACTCACGGACACCTACCTGCTTGCCCTGGCAGTCAAAAACGACGGGCGATTGGTCACTTTTGACGGACAAATTGCCTTGAGCGCCGTACAGGGTTCACACAGGCGGCACCTCGTCGCAGTTTGACACTGCGCCCATTAGGAGGGGTTTTGTCATGGTTCCCACCGTATGCCGGTCATTAATAGGCGACGAAGTATCAAATACAGTGTAGTTATCGAGTCTTGTTTCAAGGAGAAAACCTGTGACCCTGCGCACCAGCATCCACCGTCTTCAAGTTGCCACCGAGCTGCACGAATTTATGGAAAAGCAGGTGTTGCCCGGAACCGGCCTAGACAGCGCGCATTTTTGGAGCGGCTTTGACGCAATCGTGGCGGACCTGGCACCCAAAAACATCGCCCTGCTGGCCGAGCGCGACCGCCTGCAGGCCGAGCTGGACACCTGGCACAAGGCCCACCCCGGCCCGATCCGCGGCATGAAGGCCTACCGTGCGTTTCTGACCAAGATCGGCTACCTGGTCCCCGAACCGGCCCCTTTCAAGGCCACGACCAAAAACGTGGACGCCGAGCTTGCTACCCAGGCCGGTCCGCAGCTGGTGGTGCCCATCCTCAACGCGCGTTATGCACTCAACGCAGCCAATGCGCGCTGGGGTTCGCTCTATGACGCGCTGTACGGCACCGACGCCATTCCCGAGACCGATGGCGCCGGCAAGGGGCCGGGCTACAACGAAGTGCGCGGCGCCAAGGTGATCGCCTACGCGCGCCATGTGCTGGACCGCACCGCACCGCTCAGGAAGGGTTCGCATGTGGATTCCTCCGCTTATGCCGTGTCAGGCGGCAAACTGGTGGTCTCGCTCAAAGGCGGCAAGACGACCGAGCTTAAAAACGCCAGGCAGTTTGCCGGCTACCAGGGCGACGCGGCGGCGCCTTCGTCGGTGCTGCTGCAACACAACGGCCTGCACCTGGATATCCGTATCGACCGCAGTCGCCCCATCGGCGCCAACGACCCGGCCGGGGTGGCCGACCTGGTGCTGGAGTCCGCCCTGTCCACCATCCTGGACCTGGAAGACTCGGTGGCCTGCGTGGACGCGCAGGACAAGGTGCTGGGCTACGGCAACTGGCTCGGCATACTCAAGGGCACCCTGACCGAAGACGTGACCAAGGGCGGCACCACCTTCAAACGCGGGCTGAACCCGGACCGGGTCTACACCGCATCAGGAGCAGGAGCCGGCAGTCAAGCTGCCGGGGGCAAGGGCGAGGTTGTCCTGCATGGCCGCTCGCTGATGTTTGTGCGCAACGTGGGCCACCTGATGACCAACCCGGCCATCCTGTACACGGCGGCCGACGGCAGCATCCGCGAAATCCCCGAAGGCATCATGGACGCGGTGGTCACCACCACGATTGCGCTGCACGACCTGCAAGGCCATGGCGCCCATGGGTTGCGCAACTCGCGCAAGGGTTCGGTCTACATCGTCAAACCCAAGATGCATGGTCCGGCGGAAGTGGCGTTTGCCAGTGAGCTGTTTGGCCGCGTGGAGAAACTGCTGGGCCTGGCCGACAGCACAGTCAAGCTCGGTATCATGGACGAAGAACGCCGTACCAGCGTCAACCTCAAGGCCTGTATCGCCGCCGCATCCAGCCGCGTGGCCTTTATCAATACCGGCTTCCTGGACCGCACCGGCGACGAGATGCACAGCTGCATGTGGGCCGGCCCCGTGATGCGCAAGGGCGACATGAAATCCAGCGCCTGGATACAGGCCTACGAGAAAAACAATGTGATGGTCGGCCTCGCCTGCGGCCTGCGTGGCAAGGCGCAGATCGGCAAGGGCATGTGGGCCATGCCCGACCTGATGGCCGCCATGCTGCAGCAGAAGATTGCCCACCCCAGGGCCGGCGCCAACACGGCCTGGGTACCCAGCCCCACCGGGGCCACACTGCATGCCCTGCATTACCACCAGGTCAATGTGGCCCAGGTGCAGAAGGACATGGAAAAGGCCCATACCGATGGCAGCCAGGGCGACCCGGCAACGCAGCGCGAAACCATCCTGAACGACCTGTTGACCGTCCCTGTCGTGAAAAAGCCCAAATGGAGCGATGCCGACAAACAGCAGGAACTCGACAACAACGCCCAGGGCATACAGGGTTACGTGGTGCGCTGGATCGACCAGGGCATAGGCTGCTCCAAGGTGCCCGACATCCACAACGTGGGCCTGATGGAAGACCGCGCCACCTTGCGCATCAGCAGCCAGCACATGGCCAACTGGCTGCTGCACGGCGTGGTTACCAGGGCCCAGGTCAAGGCCACCTTCAAACGCATGGCCAAGGTGGTGGACAAACAGAACGCCGGCGACCCGCTGTACCAAAGCATGGCGGCCCACCCGGACGGCGCAGCGTTCCAGGCGGCGAGTGATCTGGTGTTCAAGGGGTTGGCGCAGCCGAGCGGTTATACCGAGCCGCTGCTGCACGCCTGGCGACTGAAGGTGAAGGCAGGCGCACCGTCATAGGGTCTTTTCGACCCAAATATCAAGCGACGGACCGGTTATTCTGGTCGATTCCAGTGTCTCGACGCGTTCGAACACGTAGACCTTGGTGGCTACGATCCGGCCGTCAAGGCGTCCGAGAACTTTCGGTTGCTCCGAGGCAAGGGACATACGATTCGCAAGACCATCGACACGCTTATCGCGACACGTTGCATCCAGGATGGGCTTACGCTGCTGCACTCCGACCGGGACTTCCTGCCTTTTGTGGAGCACCTCGGGCTGCGCGTGGCTTACCCCGAAACCTGAGCTGTTTCCAGTCTTGGGGTCCGAGGGCTATCTCTCAACCTTGTGCCGTGCCCCGGGTCAGTGTCTACAGCGATGCGGCTGCAATCCACGTTGGGCTTCCTGAGGTGGCAATGGCGGCGGTTCATCCCCGCAGCGCCTCCATGAACTCTTCCGTTGAAACATCGGCTTGGCGGAGGGCACCGGCAAGAGTGCCGACCTTGACTTCGCCATGCATGGGAACAACACACCCCTTGGATTCGCGTTTCATGATGACGTGACTACCACTTTGCCGCACCTTCTGGAAGCCAAGCCGCTCAAGCGCCCGCTGAATCTGCGCACCTGAGAGGTGGGGAAGTTTAGGCATGCGCCGGTTCGGGCAGCGTAAACATGGTAATAACCGGATGGCCGTTTGTGGCCAGTGGAAACTCCGCAAGATACAAGGCCGTTGCTTCCTTCAGGTTGGCAACAGCTTCCTCGACCGTTTCACCCTGGGTCGTGGTGCCGGTCTCTGGATTGAGGGCCACGAATCCGCCTTCTCCGGCGTGGGTGAGGACAGCGGTCAATTCCATGGCGGCACTCCTGGGTGATGTGGACTCTATTGTGGCCCAACCAGGCTATGACGTTGGAGGTGACCGGCACGTGCCGGGCCGAGATTCTCAGGCGCCGATTTCGCGGGCGACGCAATGAACCGTCTTCGCTTTCGTGAGCATGGCTCGGAGGCTTGGCGGGCATGGCCGTGAGCAGGCAGTGCCTGTGCTTCGATCATCTCGCGTGCGTCTGCTTCTGGTGCGCCAGCGCCGCTGCGTCAACAAGGTGGCGGGCACTTGGGTGTTGTAGCAAACGCGAACAGACCTGCGCACATTCACTACCAGCCCACGTCCTTTGCTTGCTGCCCGGTGCGC
>JANLPN010000419.1:0-1904 GCA_031367285.1 Betaproteobacteria bacterium
CCTGGATGGGGTGGACGGCCTGTTCATAGGCCGCGCCGATCTGGCGTTGGCCATGGGGATCGAGGACTCGCGCGACGCGGCTGTGTCCGAAGCCACCGAGCGCAGTATCCGTGCCGCGCTCAGCGGCGGCAAGCTGGCCGGCGTGTTTGCGGCCAGCGTGGCCGAACGGGACCACTACGCTGCCCTGGGCGTGAACTGGTTTGTGTTCGGCTCCGACCAGAGCTTTATGCGCCAGGGTGCCAATGCGGTGGCGCATCCGGCTGCCTGATGCCTGGCCAATCCCTGCCCGAACCGTATCGTCGCTTGCGCAACTCTTGGTAATGAAGACAAGAAGGAGCTTTTCATGATGACCGACAGAACAAGCGCGCGCCACTATGCTGCTGCCGCGCAGCAGGTGGCACCCGGCGTACACAGCTGGATTACGCGCGGCGCCAATTTTGTGGTGGTGGTGTCGCAGGTCGAAGCGGGCGCGAGCCTTGTGCGGGACGCCAACCCGGACGAATCCATGCTGTACCTGTTCGACCTGGATGCCACGGTGGAGGCGGGCGGCGAACGCGTGTCGGCCAAGGCCGACAGCGTGACCATAGTCCCGCCTGGCGCCAGCCGTATCACCGCCCATGGCAAGGGCCAGCTGGCGCGCGTGTTCTCCATCCGTGCCGCTGATCTGGCGGCATTGGCGAGTAATGCCGAGGTGTATGCCCAGGGAGCCCCCGAAGTTGCGCCCCTGGTGCCCTGGCCCGATCCCGTGGGCGGCTTCAAGCTGCGCAATTACCAGGTGTCCGCCTACACGCGGCCGGATTCGACCATGCGGATTTTCCGCAGCACCAACCTGATGCTCAACGTGCTCACGCCACGCATGGTGCCGCGCGACGTGAAGAAACTCAGTCCGCACAGCCATGCCGATTTCGAGCAGGGATCATTGGCGCTTAAAGGCGAGTGGGTGCACCACATGCGTTATCCGTGGACACCTGACATGACGACCTGGCGCGAAGACGAACACATAGAGATGTCCAGCCCCTCGCTGCTGGTGGTGCCGCCCAAGGTAATCCACACCAGCCGCAATACCAATGCCGGTGGCGCCGTGCTGCTCGACATTTTTTCGCCGCCCCGTTTGGACTTCTCCATCAAACCCGGCAACGTGGCCAACGCCGTCGAATACCCGATGCCGGAGCGGGTTGCCTCTTCCTGATCTTTCGCTGAACGATTGAAAAATGCAAGGCCGCCAATCCACCATCGTTTGTATAGGATCAGGCCAACGGCGCACTCAGCTCCGCGGCTGTCCCCCGCCCTTCGGGCTCCTCCTTTATGCCGCTGCGCCGAGCGCCCCGCCGACCTGATCTTGCCAGAGTGGTGAGTGCATGGCTTCTGACTTCCGGACGCAATCGAGTATTGGGTCCGTGCTTCTACCTCGCCCAGCTTAGGCGCGCTCATGAGAAACTTACCCATAGCGGCGCGCATCTTTAAGGGCTGCATTTTGTTGGCGATAACCTCCAGGGTTTGAGATCGAAGCCCATCCCCTTTGGCGGCGCGGTTGGTACAGGGTTTGGTGGCGCTGCTAAGGCCCCTGCCGCCCGATATCCTGGTGCCCGGACACAAGCCCAGCCAGGAAGTGAAGTGCTTGATGGTAGGAAAGCGGTTGAGGTCAATTTCGCTTATCACTTTCAACGCCGCGCTGGTGTTGATTCCCGGTATACGCATGAGGTCAACCCCGCTATAGTGCAAATAGCGAATCTGCTCGCGCAACTGATCCAGCAGCCGCGTTGACCTGAAAACCGGAATGCCGGTCTTTCTGGAACTGTTATGACTGTTTATTCATCCGGTATATCGACTGCAAGCCATATTGCAAGCGGCTTTGCGCGTATTTGGTCTGCCGATGTTCTGGAGACAAACGCGATGTTCTGGCG
>JANLPN010000428.1:0-4043 GCA_031367285.1 Betaproteobacteria bacterium
GTGCCGGAAGTCCGGAATCTGGCTCGCGTCTATCGGCAGCTGCTGCATGCCCTGCACGAATTCGTCGCAGGCGCGGCCGGGCAGCAATTGGCTCTGGCGCTCGAACAGCGTCTTCCAGACCGCATGTTCGTCAGCCGTGTAGTTGTCCCAGCCCTGGGCTATGGTCCAGTCGGCACGCGCGGGTTGGGCGCCTGCGGCGGCTCCGTGTTTGAGCTTGCTATCGATGGAGGTTTGCATGGCTGGCTCCGCCAAGGTCACGGTTGGCGCGGGTCGAAGTGCTTGCGCAGGCCCTGCCAGCAGCGGTAGTAGTCGGCCTGCAGTTCGGGCGACTGCAAGGCGCATGCTGTGGGCCGCAGCACCTGGCGCGTCTCGAACATGAAGGCCATGGTGTCGGTGATCACCTGCGGCTGCGAGATGTCCGCCGTGCTGGCTTTCTCGAAGGTCCAGGCATCCGGTCCATGCCCGGTCATGCTGTTGTGCAGGCTGCTGGCTCCGGGCGGAAAACCGTCGGCCTTGGCGTCGTAACTTCCGTGCACCAGGCCCATGAATTCGCTGGCGATATTGCGGTGGAACCAGGGCGGGCGGAAGGTGTCCTGCATGGCCAGGATACGCGGCGGGAAAATCACGAAATCGATATTGCTCACGCCGGCCGTGTCAGACGCCGAATGCAGCACCAGGAAGATCGAGGGATCGGGATGGTCGTAGCTGATCGAGCCTATGGTATTAAAACAGCGCAGGTCGTATTTGTACGGCGCGTAGTTGCCGTGCCAGGCCACCACGTCCAGCGGTGAATGGTCCATCTGCGCCGACCACAGATTGCCCATGAACTTGCCCACCAGCTCATGGGGCGCATCGATGTCTTCATACGCGGCCACCGGGGTAGAGAAGTCGCGCGTATTGGCCAGGCCGTTGGAGCCTATGGGCCCGCGGTCCGGCAGGCGGAAATTGGCACCAAAGTTTTCGCACATATAACCGCGCACGGCACCAAAGGGCAACTCAAGGCGGAAACGCACACCACGCGGGATCACCACAATTTCCTGCGGCTCGGCTTCGACCACACCGAGCTCGGTCACAAACCGGTGCCGGCCCTGTTGCGGCACGAAAAGCATTTCGCCGTCGGCGTTGTAGAACACCCGGCGCTGCATGGAGCGGTTGGCCGCATACAGGTGGATGCCCGAACCGGTCTGCGCCTGCGGCTCACCATTGCCGGCCATGGTCACCAGGCCCTGGACCAGGTCGGTCGGCGCAGCCGGGATAGGCAAAGGGTTCCAACGCAACTGGTTGGGTGGCGCGGCCACGGCATTGAAGTCGCTCGTAAAGCGCCCCGAGTCGATACGCTCAAACGGCCGGTGCATGGCGGACGGCCGGATGCGGTACAGCCAGGAACGCCGGTTGTCGGCGCGCGGCGCCGTAAACGCCGTGCCGCTCAGCTGCTCGGCATACAGGCCGTACGGGCAGCGCTGCGGCGAGTTGCGGCCCACCGGCAAGGCACCGGGCAAGGCCTCGGTGGCAAATTCGTTGCCGAAACCGGACTGGTAACTTGGTGCAGCCATAACGTGGGACCTTATAACGACGGTTCTGAGTCCAGTGCTTACGCCGTCTGGATGACGCCACGTTCGACCTGGTCGCGCTCTATCGACTCGAACAGGGCCTTGAAATTGCCTTCGCCAAAACCATCGTCGCCCTTGCGCTGGATAAATTCGAAGAACACCGGGCCGAGCATGGTGTTGGAGAAGATTTGCAGCAGCAGCCGCTGCTTTCCGTTTGACCTTGCCCCCAAGACGCCTGCGCCGTCGGTGGTTCCATCCAGCAGGATGCCACGTGCCTGCAGGTCACCGACAGATTCCCCATGGCCCGGCAAGCGCCCTTCCAGCATCTTGTAGTAGGTGGCCGGTGGCGGGGCCATCAGGGGTACGCCGGCCTTGCGCAGGCTGTCCACGCTGGCAAACAGGTCGTCGCTGAGCAGGGCGATATGTTGTATGCCTTCGCCGTTGAACTTCATGAGGAACTCCTCGATCTGCCCGGCACTGCCCGAAGCCTCTTCGTTGAGCGGGATACGGATCTTGCCGTCGGGCGCCGTCATGGCCTTGGAGGTCAGGCCGGTGTATTCACCCTTGATATCGAAGAAACGGATCTCGCGAAAATTGAACAGGTGTTCGTAAAACCTGGCCCAGTACGCCATCCGGCCACGGTAGACGTTGTGGGTCATGTGGTCAAGGATTTTCAGGCCGTGGCCCACCGGATGCCGGTCCGCGCCTTCGATGAAATCGAAGTCGATGTCGTAGATGGATTTGCCTTCCTCAAAACGGTCAATCAGGTACAGCGGCGCCCCGCCGATACCCTTGATGGCCGGCAGATGCAGCTCCATCGGGCCGGTACGCAGCTCCACCGGTTGGGCGCCGAGTTCCAGTGCGCGTTCATACGCCAGCCGCGCGTTCTTCACGCGAAACGCCAGCCCGCAGGCCGAGGGGCCGTGTTCGGCGGCGAAATACGAGGCCACGCTGCGCGGCTCGCGGTTGATGATGAAGTTGATGTCGCCCTGGCGGTACAGGCTTACATCCTTGGAGCGGTGTTCGGCCACGCGCGAAAAGCCCAGCATTTCGAACACCGGCTCCAGAACGCCCGCGGTGGGCGATGCGAACTCGACAAACTCGAAACCCATCAAGCCCATCGGATTTTCAAACAGGTCAGCCATGTTGTTGCTCCTAAGATGCAAGGAATCTTAGTCACTACCGCCGGCAATAGGCTTGCGAAAGCGCAATAGGCCACCTGCCGGGAGCGAATAAAATTTCGCAGTTACGCCCAATCAGGAAATAATCTTGCAAAGCATTGAATTCGACCGTATCGACCTCAAGATTCTGGACTTTTTGCAGGAACACGGGCGAGCTTCCAACCTGGAACTGGCCGACGCGATCAGCCTGTCGGCCTCGCAATGCCACCGGCGGCATCACCGGCTGGAAGAACTGGGTGTCATCACCGGCTACGAAACCCGCCTGAGCCCGGGCAGTCTGGGCCTGGGGGTGGTGGCTTTTGTACACGTGGCAATGGAAAAAGGCCACATCGCCAAACTGCACAAATTTACCGGCGCCATCCAGGCCTTACCCGAAGTGCTGGAGTGTTTTTCGGTGACCGGCGACTTTGACTACGTGATCAAGGTGGTGGCACGCGACCTCAAGGCCTTGTCGCAGTTCTTGATGGACACCTTGATGGCGCTGCCCGCCGTAAGCAATGTGCGCTCCAGCGTCTGCCTGGACCAGATCAAAAACACCGGCTCGCTGCCGCTGCCGCGTTAAGGCCGGCACACCAGCACGCACAATGCCTGCCATGGCTTCAACCCAATCGATTCGCGGCACCCTGCGCCACCACCAGTTCCGCGGCATGTGGGGCAGCGGCGCGGTCTACTTCGTGGGCAATGCCATGCAGACCATGGCGGCGGCCTGGATGATGGTGCAGCTGAGCGGGTCGTCGTTTCTGGCTGCGCTGGTGCAGACCGCCGTATTCCTGCCGATGTTCCTTTTTTCGCTGCCGGCCGGAGTACTGGCCGATATCACCGACCGGCGCCGGTTGATCCTGCTGGCGCTTGCCATCCAGGCCAGCGTCGGGACTCTGCTTGCCGTGTTGTTGCTGGTGCACCTTGCGGGCCCGGGTACGGTACTTTTTATGATTTTTGTGTCGGGCAGCTGCACCGCCTTCCTGTCGCCGGCCTGGAATTCTTCGATCAGCGACTCGGTGCCGCGTGACGAGTTGCCGCAGGCCATCACGGCGGTCGGCATTGCCTACAACGCGGCCCGGGCCCTTGGCCCGGCACTGGCGGGCCTGGTGTTTACGCTGGCCGGCGGGCCCTGGAACTTTGCCATTGCCGTGGTCAGCACCCTGCTGATGATGCAGGCCATCCGCCGCTGGCCACCCAAACCCCATCCCCCCACACGGCTGCCGGCCGAACGACTGTGGGGCGGCATGCTCAGCGCGCTGCGTTTTGCATGGCATTCGCACATCGTACTGGCCCAGCTGCTGCGCGCCGGGGCGTACTGCGCGGCCGGCTC
>JANLPN010000448.1:0-2107 GCA_031367285.1 Betaproteobacteria bacterium
ACCTGTCCGCCCTGCAGCGCTGGCAAGGCGTGCCGTGTGAGCAGCCAGTCGCGCCAGGCTGGAGGCGGCGCCTCCGCGCCGCTGACATCGGCATCAAAGGCATCGCTGAGATGCGTGATGACCAGATGTGCCAGACGATCACCCGGATCCAGCGCATTGCTGGCACTTGCCAGATCACCGGCCAGGTCGGCCGTGGTGATGGCCAGCTTTGCATCCGGGTCGGTGATGTAGTGCTTGAGTTCCTCGGCCCGGTTCATCGGGTTGACCGGTACCACTACGGCATCGGCGCGCAATATGGCCCAGTGCGCAATCACGAGTTGCGGGCAATTCTGCATGCTGAGCAGCACGCGGTCGCCCTTTTTCACGCCCAGGCCTTGCAGACAGGCAGCAAGACGCTCCGCCAGCTGGTGCAACTCCCGGTACGTCGTGATGCTGCCAAAAAACACCAGCGCCGCCTTATCCGGGTAACGCAAGGCACTGACTGCCAGGTTATGCCATAACGACGTGGCCGGCGGCGTGATGCGGTGCGGGACGCGTTTGGGCCAGAACTTGAAATGGGGCCGGACGGCGGTTTTGCTTGCTTGCGGGGAGGCCGATAAGGTCATCAAGGTGTCTCCTGATCAGGAACTGTGGCCGGTCAATCGGTGCCGGGGTCTTGCCTGCGTCGGCGCCAGCATACAAGACTCTTTGTTGCGCAAGCGGTGCAATTTTCCAAGCGCCCGAATGCGGCGCGCGGTTCGGGCTCCGCACCACCGTAGGGCGTTGCCCCACGACCCATGCCGCATCCCCGTGCTTTTTGGCTGGCACGAAGCATGCATGATCCACGGACCTCAAGCCGTTTCCGCATGGGATGAAACCATAAAAATCTTGCATAAGCCGTCCGAGTAAACCCGGATGCACCCATCTGGTGAACACGCTAAAGTTCCCCGGTGGTCAACGCGCCAAGACATTCCCAAGCCACTGAACCTCGTTACCCCTTTTTTTGAACGGAGCAATCTAGATGAAATTTTCCAAGCTACAACTCGCCGCCGCGGCTGTCGCCACCCTCGGCGCGCTGATTGCGGTCCCGGCCCACGCCGGCAAAACGCTGGATGCGATCAAGGCACGTGGCCAGGTCGTGTGCGGCGTCAACACCGGGCTGGCCGGCTTCGCAGCGGCAGACTCATCGGGCAAGTGGTCCGGGTTGGACATCGATGTTTGCAAGGCCTTGGCGGCTGCCACGCTGAGCGATCCCGAAAAAGTCAAATATGTACCTTTGAACGCACAGCAGCGTTTCACCGCCCTGCAATCCGGCGAGATCGATGTGCTGGCTCGCAACACCACGTTTTCGCTCACGCGTGACGCATCCCTGGGTTTGAGCATCACCGTCACGAATTACTACGACGGCCAGGGCTTCATGGTTCCCGTCAAGAGCAAGATGAAAAGTGCCAAGCAGCTCAAGGGCCAGACCGTGTGCGTGCAGTCCGGCACCACCACGGAAAAGAACCTGACCGACTACTCCAAAGCCAACAACCTGGGCATCAAGCCGGTGGTGTTCGAGAAGGTGGAAGCTGCCACCGGCGCCTATTTTTCCGGACGCTGCATCGCCTACACGACGGACGCATCAGGCCTGGCCTCCGTGCGGACCAAGGAAGCCAAAGATCCCGCCGAGCACATGATTCTTCCGGACCTGATTTCCAAGGAGCCGCTCGGCCCAATGGTGCGCCGCGGTGACGACGAATGGTTTGCCATCGTCAAATGGGTGCTCTACGGCATGCTCGAAGCCGAAGAGTACGGTGTGACGCAGGCCAATGTGGACCAGATGAAGTCCAGCACCGACCCGGTGGTGCAACGCATGCTCGGTGGCGCCGGTGAAGACACCGGCAAGTTGCTGGGTCTGGACAAGGAATGGCTGGCGCGTGCCATCAAGGCAGTTGGCAATTACGGCGAAAGTTTCGAGCGCAATGTGGGCCCCAAAACCCCGTTGAATCTACCGCGTGGTGTCAACAATTTGTGGAACAAGGGCGGCCTGATGTACGCCTATCCGATCCGCTAAGGCATATTTGCCAGGCTGACACAAAGCTGTTGCCGGTGCACCTCGCGTGGTCCCGGCAGCGGCTTTTTTTTT
>JANLPN010000019.1:0-2235 GCA_031367285.1 Betaproteobacteria bacterium
CTGCTGGAAAACAAGCGCGACATTCCGGTGAAATTGTGGGTGGCTCCACCCACCAAGATGGACGCCAAGCAGTTGACAGAAGAAGGTCATTACGGCGTGCTGGGCAGCGCGGGCGCGCGCATGGAAATGCCTGGCTGCAGCCTGTGCATGGGCAACCAGGCCCAGGTGAAGGAGGGCGCGACGGTGTTCTCCACCTCGACCCGCAATTTCCCCAATCGCCTGGGCAAAAACTCCAACGTCTATCTGGGTTCTGCCGAACTCGCCGCGATCTGCTCCAAACTGGGCCGCATCCCCACCAAGGCCGAGTACATGGCCGACATGGGTGTGTTGACGGCGGCCAGGGACACCGTTTACCAGTACCTGAACTTTGACAAGGTGAAGGACTACAGGGATCTGGCGGAGTCTGTGGCGGCTTGAGGTTTGGCGCTTCTTTGAAAAACGGCCTTCGGGCCGTTTTTTATTGGGGCGATCCGTTCGCTGGATTGGCGTCGTCAGCGAGCAGGCCCTGGCCCAAGCGCGGCACGATGATCGCTGGCCCTTCGGGCGACCATCTCCAGTACTCACTCTCAGTGCCGCCGCGCAAACTC
The DNA here is from genome assembly GCA_031367285.1 of Betaproteobacteria bacterium. Taxonomy (GTDB): domain Bacteria; phylum Pseudomonadota; class Gammaproteobacteria; order Burkholderiales; family Burkholderiaceae_C; genus CAISIP01. Next base: position 588 of record JANLPN010000019.1, read on the forward strand.
GCTCCACTGCGTTGCGCTCAGACACGCGCGGCTCTGTCGGTCTGCTGCGCAGCCCCCAGACCCTGAGATTTCCGTGCTTCGAGGCAGCGACCGACGCGCCACGCTTGGGCCAGGGCCTGCTCGCTTGTTCAGTTGAAAGTTCGTGACTGTTGGAGTGTTATCTCAAGTACGTTTACTACATTATTAGTAGCAAACTATCTATATTCCACGAAGGTAACTTGCCAAGTTCATCACCCAACTCAGCAAAAACCGTCCTTCCGGGCCAAAATCAGCGTGCCCTCGCCAGGAAGGCTCGCATTGCACCAATGTGTGAAACTTGCGCTTTCACAGCTTGTTCTGAATCCACAAACACCTCAACGGGCTTCAACATGAATCTCATCAGTCCATTCCCTTGTCGATCCAGACCATCGTGCTGCTGGCCCTGAGCAATGTGTTCATGACTTTCGCCTGGGTACGGCCATCTCAAAAATCTGGCGGTCTCCCCCTAGGCATATTGCGGCGCTGGTGAGCTGGGGCATTGCGCTGTTTGAATACCTGCTCCAGGCGCCGGCCAACCGCATTGGCTTTCAACAAGCGGGCTTCAACGTGGGCCAACTCAAGATCATGCAAGGTCATCACCGTGGTGGTGTTTGTGCCGTTTGCCGTGTACTTTTTGAAGGAGCCGCTCAGGCTGGATTTCCTCTGGGCCGGGCTGCGTCTGATGGGCGCGGTGCATTTCATCTTCCGGGGCGCTTGAGCCTGGCCTCAAGCCATTGGCCACGCGGCGCTGCGGCCAGATTCCAGGGCATGCCTGGCGGTTACACTCCCGGCATTGATTTGGGGCCGGGCCTGGCCGCAATATTGTTCAGGAGAGCTTCATGCTGTTTGGCAAGTTGATGCCCCGCGAGGGCAATTTTTTTGAGATGTTCAACCAGCATGCCGACCGCATCGTCGAGGCAGCGCGGGCTTTCTCGCAACTGGTGGCCAATTACAGCGACCCGCACCTGCGTGAGCAGTACAACCGCGACGTGGACAACGCCGAGCGCGCCGCCGACCGCATCACGCACGACGTCAACAAGGCCCTGCACAAAACCTTCATCACGCCGATCGACCGCGAGCAGATCCACTCCCTGATCAACAACATGGACGACGTGGCCGATTTGATCCAGGACTCGGCCGAGACCATGGCCCTGTACGACGTGCGCCACATGACCGACGAAATCAAGCGCCTGACCGACCTGAGCGTGAAGTGCTGCGAGCGCCTGAAGGACGCGGTCTACATGCTCGAGAAAATCGCCGACCCGAAAGTGGCCGAGGCGGCGCTGAAATGCTGCGAGGAGATCGACAAGCTCGAATCCGACGCCGACCGTGTGATGCGCTCGGCCATGAGCAAGCTGTTTCGCGAAGAGCCGGATGTGCGCGAGGTCATCAAGCTCAAGGCCATCTACGAGTTGCTGGAAACCATCACCGACAAGTGTGAGGACGTGGCCAACCTGATCGAGGGCGTGGTCCTCGAAAACAGCTAAGCACCGGCCTGCGATGCAAAGCGTGCCAATCGCCCTGTGGGTTGTGATGCTGCTGGTGTTTCTGGCGCTGGCGTTCGACTTCATGAACGGCTTCCACGACGCGGCCAATTCCATCGCCACCGTGGTCTCCACCGGCGTGCTCA
>JANLPN010000226.1:0-2890 GCA_031367285.1 Betaproteobacteria bacterium
TCGTCGGTGTAAGTCTGGGCGGAGAATAGCAGAGCGCGAAGATCTGGCCGTCAGCGAACACTGCCTTGAAGGGCCAACCTCATACAGACCCGGAAGTCGCCTCCACCTCCACCAGGCAGTCGTCAAACGTAGGCGCGCGCCCGATATCGGTCAGGTTCTGGCTGGTCAGCTCGTTGACGTTCTTGCCGTCCAGTCCCATCTTGCGCCACCAGACACCCATGCCGTTCACAACGCCGGGGCGGGCGCGGGGTGACACCTTCATCTTGCAGCGGTAGTCGCCGCGCTGGTTGAACACGCGCACTGTGGTGCCGGAGGCCAGGCCGCGTGCGTCTGCGTCGTGGGCGTTCATCTCCAGCAGGGGCTCGCCTTCGATGTCGCGCAGGCTTTTGACGTTGACGAAAGTGGAGTTGAGGAAGTTGCGCGCCGGTGGCGAGATCATGGCCAGGGGGAACTCTTTCGAACTGCCCGGGGCCTCGTAGTTCGGCAGATAGTCGGGCAAACCGTCCTGGCCCTGGGCGGCCAGGCGAGCGCTGAAGAATTCGCATTTGCCCGACGGCGAGGGAAAGCCGCCGTGGGCGAACGGCGCGTCGGGGAGCTTGAGCGACGCGAAACCCTGCGTCAGCAGCTGCTCGAAGTCCACCGCGTCGCCATAGGCGGTGCGGCACAACGACTCGTCGTCTTCGGTGAAACACGGCTCGGTGAAACCCATGTGCCGCGCGAGTTCACGGAAGATCTGGGTGTTGGGTTTGGCTTCGCCAACCGGCGCGATGGCGGGGCGATTCAGCACCACGTCGGTGTGGCCGTAGCTCTGGTGGATGTCCCAGTGTTCGAGTTGCGTGGTCGCCGGCAGCAGGTAGTCGGCATAGTCGGCGGTGTCGGTCTGGAAGTGTTCCAGCACCACCGTGAACAGGTCTTCGCGCGCAAAACCCTGTACCACCTTGGTCGAATCGGGCGCCACCGCCACCGGGTTGCTGTTGTAGACGATCAGGGCTTCGATGGCCGGGCCGAATGTGTCGGAAGCCGGTCGCAGCAGATCGTCGCCGATGGTGCTCATGTTGATGGTGCGCGTGTGCCCAGGCTGCCGCAGGTCCGGGCCGTCCAGCGCTGTGCTGGGGGTCGGGAACATGCCCCAGCTCGACAGCAGCATGCCGCCGGCCCGGTGGCGCCAGGCGCCGGTCAACGCCGGCAGCGAAGCGATGGCGCGTGTGGCATTGCCACCTCCGCGCACGCGCTGCATGCCGTAGTTGAGGCGTATGGCGGCTGGCGTTCCGGCCTGGAAACACGAGCCGTAGTCGCGGGCCAGCGAGCGGATCTGCTCAGCGTTGATGCCGCACACGGCGGCCGCGCGTTCCGGACTCCATTCCAGCGCACGGGCGCGTAGCTGCTCCCAGCCCAGTGTGTAGCGCGCAAGGTAGTCATGGTCCAGCCAGTCGTGGGTGATCAGCTCGTGCATCAGCGCCAGCGCCAGCGCGGCGTCGGTGCCCGGCAGCAGCGCAATATGTTCATGGCACTTGTCGGCGGTTTCACTGCGCCGGGGGTCTATACACACCAGCTTGGCGCCGTTGCGCTTGGCTTCCTGCGCATAACGCCAGAAGTGCAGGTTGCTGGCGATCGAGTTGCTGCCCCAGATGATGATCAACCGGGATTCGGCGAAGAACTCCACCCGCATGCCGGCTTTGGCGCCCAGCGTGTACACCATGGCATCGCCGCCCGCCTTGGAGCAGATGGTGCTGTCCAGAAAAGACGCGCCCAGCTTGTGCATGAAACGCGCCGACATGCTGCCGCCCTGGACCAGGCCCATGGTGCCGGCATAGTTGTACGGAAGAATGGCCTGTGCGCAGCCCGGTCCGCGTGATGTTATGGCCTTCAGGCGCGCCGCGATATCGCCCAGCGCGGTGTCCCAGCTGACCGCTTCGAACTGGCCCGTACCTTTGGGCCCGTCCCGTTTCCGCGGATGCAGGATGCGCTCCGGGTGGTAGCTGCGCTCGGTGTAACGCGACACCTTGGTACACAGGGCGCCATCGGTGTGCGGGTGCGCCGGGTTGCCCTGCACCTTGACGGCAATGCCGTCCCGCACCGTGGTTACAAAGGAGCAGGTATCCGGGCAATCGTGCGGGCAAGCGCCCAATACCGTGGAGACAGAAACAGCGCTCATAATGGTTCCCTTCCCAGCAGGAGTGCCCATGAAAGTGATCGATTCCATTCTTACCCAGGCGGCCGGTATCGCCAGTGTAAGGCGTGATATCCATGCCCATCCCGAGCTTTGCTTTCAGGAAAAGCGCACAGCCGACGTGGTGGCGGCCAAATTGACCGAGTGGGGCATTCCCATGCACCGCGGCCTGGGCACGACCGGCGTGGTGGGTATCGTCAAGAACGGCAGCTCCAGCCGGGCCATAGGCCTGCGCGCCGACATGGACGCACTGCCGATGCAGGAGTTCAACAGCTTCGAGCACGCCAGCAAAAACGCCGGCAAGATGCACGCCTGCGGGCACGACGGCCATGTCGCCATGTTGCTGGCGGCGGCACAACATTTCGCGAAGAACCGCAACTTCGACGGCACGGTGTACCTGATCTTCCAGCCGGCCGAGGAGGGCGGCGGCGGCGCGCGTGAAATGATCAAGGAAGGCCTGTTCGAAAAGTTTCCGGTCGAGGCGGTATTCGGCATGCACAACTGGCCCGGCACCCAGGTCGGCAAGTTCGCCGTCAGTGCCGGGCCCGTGATGGCGTCCAGCAACGAGTTCAAGATCACCATCCAGGGCAAAGGTGGCCACGCGGCCTTGCCGCACGTGGGCCTGGACCCGGTGCCGATCGCCTGCCAGATGGTGCAGGCGTTCCAGACCATCATCAGCCGCAACAAAAAGCCCATCGATGCCGGCGTGATTTCCGTCAC
>JANLPN010000490.1:0-31318 GCA_031367285.1 Betaproteobacteria bacterium
TGCTCGGGCAGATCGCCGACATGCTGCTCAAATTGCGCAGCGAACGCGGCATCACTTTTTGCCTCATAGAACACGACCTCGATTACGTGTCGCGGCTGTGCGACGAGGTGTTTGTGATGGCCGGCGGGCGTTTGCTTGCACAAGGCAGCGTGGCCGAAGTGCGCGCCGATGAACGTGTAATCGAAGCCTATTTTGGCGGCGGCAAATACGAAGATGCGGCCTTGCGTTCCGCGCCAAGGGCGGGCACTTGAGCGAGCAGCATGTGAGCGCCGGCGGCCCCTTGTTGGAGATTCGCGGCCTCACGGCCGGTTATGGTGGCGCCGCTATTATCGAGAACATCGACATGGACGTCGCCGCCAATGAGGTGCGCATCATCGTGGGCCCCAATGGCGCCGGCAAATCAACCTTGCTCAAGAGTGTGTTGTCCATGACCAGCCGCTCGGCTGGCACGATCCGCTTCAAGGGCCGGGACATCGCCGGCCTGCCCACTGCGGCGCTGGTGCCGCTGGGTATCGCGGCGGTGCCGCAAACCCGCAACGTGTTCCCATCGCTGAGCGTGGCGGAAAACCTGGACGTCGGCACCTATGCCGCGCCGCGCGCCGACGGCCGGCGCATGCTGGAGCGCGTGTACCAGCTATTCCCGGACCTGCGGGACAAACGCAAACAGGCGGCCGGCGAGCTTTCGGGTGGGCAGCGGCAGATGGTTGCGCTGGGCCGCGCCCTCATGAGCGACCCGGCACTGTTGCTGCTCGATGAACCCACGGCCGGCCTGTCACCGGTGTACCTGGAACGTATCTTTGACCTGATCCTGGACATCCGCCAGACCGGTGTCACGGTGGTCATGGTGGAGCAGAACGCCAGGCAGGCGCTGCGTATCGCCGACATAGGCACGGTGCTGGTGGGCGGGCGCCACTACATCTCGGGCCACGGCCGCGCCCTGCTGGAGAACGACGACGTGCGGCGCAGTTTCCTGGGCGGTGGAGAAGCGGCGTGATGGTGTTCATCAATCTCTACCTGATCCCGGCGCTGGCGCTCGGCAGCATTTACGCGCTGGGTGCCGTGGGTATTTCCATGATCTACGGCATCCTGCGTTTTTCGCACTTTGCCCATGGCGATGTCATGACCCTGGGCGCCTACGGAGCATTGAGCGCCGTCTGGGCCTTCGGCTGGCATCCTCTGCTGGCGCTGCCGTTCGGTATTGCGCTGGCGGTAGCCGCCGTGCTGCTTGCAGACCGCGTGTTTTACCGGCCGCTGCGCCGGCTGCCCACGATTTACGCCGTGATCTCCTCGTTCGGCGTGGCACTCATGATCCGCTCGCTGGTTCAGCTGGTCTGGGGGCCGCAGAACCAGGTATTCCAGGAGGGCGTACGCATGCCCCTGGTGCTGTTCGACAGCCTGCGCGTCTCGCCGCTGCACGTGCAGGCAATTGTGATCACCCTGGTCCTGGCCACTGCCCTGCATTGGTTCCTGGCGCACACCCGCATCGGGCGCTCGATGCGGGCGGTGGCCGACGACCCGGACCTGGCCAGTGTGGCCGGCCTGGAGCCCGAACGCGTGATCCGCTGGACCTGGATCCTGGGCGCGGCACTGGCCGCGACAGCGGGCGTGTTGGCCGGCATGGACACCCAGGTGCATGCCAACAGGGGCTGGAACCTGCTGCTGGCCATGTTTGCGTCTGCGCTGCTGGGGGGCATAGGCAAACCCATGGGTGCCGTGGCCGGCGGCTTTCTGATCGGCCTGGTCGAGGAGTTGTCCACCTATCCCTGGGTGGGCACCGAAGCGCTGGTTTCGCCCAGCTACAAAAGCGCCGTTGCCTTTGTAATCATGTTGCTGGTGCTGCTGTTTCGGCCCCAGGGTATCCTGCGCGGGAGGCTGCTCTGATGGACCTGTACGGGCTGTTGCAGTACCTCGTCAGCTTCCTGATTGCGGGCGGCATCTATGCGCTGCTGTGTCTGGCGCTCAATGTGCAGTGGGGTTATGGCGGCCTTTTCAATGCCGGCATCGCCGGGTTTTTTGCGGTGGGGGCCTACACCTCGGCCCTGCTGACGGCGGCGTCCTCGGGCGGCAAACACCTGGGCGGATTTGCCTTGCCGATCCCGCTCGGGCTGCTGGGTGCGGGCTTGGTGGCGGCGGCCACCGGCTGGGCCGTGGCGCGTATCTGTGTGCGCCTCCAAAGCGACTACCTGGCCATGGCGTCCATCGGTATCTCGGAGATATTGCGCCTGGTGATCGTGAACGAGCAGTGGCTTACCAACGGCAGCCTGGGCATCGCCAATATCCCGCGTCCGTTCGAAGCCTGGATCGAGGGCGAGGCTTCGGCCTGGGTGTTCGTGCTGGTGGTATGGGCCGTGGTAGGCGCCAGCTGGTGGGTCTGCAACCGTCTCTACGACAGTCCCTGGGGCCGCGCATTGCGTGCGATCCGCGACAACGAGGAGGCCGCCCGCGCCGTAGGCAAGGATGTGGACCGGCTGCGGCTGCAGACCTATGTGATCGGCTGTGCGCTCATGGGGGTGGCCGGTGCCCTGTCGGCCAGCTACTTCAAGTTCCTTTCCCCCGCAGCCACCGATCCGCTGCTAATCACTTTCCTGGTCTGGGTCATGCTGATTGCGGGCGGCAGTGGGAATAACCGTGGCGCGGTGGTCGGCGCCCTGGCCATATGGGCCATCTGGTCGGTCACCGAAATACTGACGGCGCGCCTGCCGCCGGATTGGACCGCGCGTTCATCGTATGTGCGCATGTTCCTGGTCGGCCTGCTGCTGCAGTTTGTGCTGCAGCGTTACCGCGGCGGCCTGGTACCGGAGCGTTCGCCGCCCCTGCGTTTTGATGGCGCACCCCCCGCTTCCGGTCCCGGCCACCCGGTCCCATGAAGTCGTGTTCCTTTTTTCCGTGACGCACCCACCATGAATTTCCCTTTCGCCAAAGAACGCGCGCTGTTTCCCCTGCTGGCCCGGCGCGCGCAACTCTCCAGCTGCTCGCAAAGTGCCTTGTGCACGCCGGTGCTGGAGGCCATACACCAGTACCTGGCGTCCTGGCAGGAGCTGGGCATGAACTGGGTCGGCTGGGGCGTGGCGCTGGACCAGGCCAAGGCCGAGTTTGCCAAACTGGTAGGCGCCGACAGTGGCGACATTGCCGTGATGTCCTGTGTGTCGGACCTGGCTTCGTCGGTAGGCAACTGCCTGGGGTTTGGCGCGGGCAAGAACGGCATCGTGTTGGGCGAGATTGATTTCCCCTCGCTCGGCCATGTCTGGCTGGCCCAGCAAGGCCGCGGCGCCCAGGTGTCTTTCGTGGCGGGCGACGGGCAAGGGGAAATACGGCTGGAAGATTACGAGCGTGCGATCACTGCGCGGACCCGTCTGGTGTCGGTGTCCCATGTTTCCTATTCCAACGGCTTCAGGCAGGACATTGCCGCCATTGCCGCGCTGGCACATGCCAGGGACGCGCTGATTTTTGTGGATGCCTACCAGTCGGTGGGCGCGATGCAGGTCGATGTGCTGCGCGACGGCATCGACATCCTGGTATGCGGCGCGCAGAAGTACCTGCTCGGCTGCCCGGGCATTGCCTTCATGTACGTGCGCCGCGAACTGGCGCAGACGCTGCGGCCCGCCAATACCGGCTGGTTCGGCCGGGTCGACCCGTTCGCGTTTGATATCCGCCAGCTGGACTACGCCGACGGCGCCCGGCGTTTCGATACCGGTACACCGGCTTACATCAATGCCGCCGCGGCCGGGGCCGGTATGGAGCTTCTCAACAGTCTGGATATGGCGGCGGTGGAGTTGCACATAGAACGTCTGTCGGCGGTAGCGCTGCAGGCCGCCAAGGACCATGGCCTGCGTATCGCCAGCCCGCTGGACCCCAGGCGCAAGGGATCCAATACGGCCATCTACGTGGCCGATTCTTCGGCCGTGGAGAAGAAGATGGCCGATGCCGGCTTCATTGTGTCGGCACGTGGGGCGGTGATCCGGGTGGCGCCCCATTTCTACAACACCGAAGAAGAAGTCGCGGCCGCCCTGGCCGCGCTGGCAAAAATCGTCTAGCCGCTGCGTGGCCCCGCATACCGGGGCGATGGGCGGTCCTCGCCAAGCCGAACTTGCCAGGCTCCGATGTCGGAGAAATCCCGCTGATTTGGGTCAACTATTGGTTGACAGTGCGTGGGCATGGACGAATAATAACTCATTAATGAATCAGCGTTTCATTAGTTGAACAACATAAGCAATTTCCCTCTATCCAGTTCAGAAAGCGCCGCCCGTACATGACCACCGATGACTTGAGCCCCGAATGGCACGATGTTGCCGCGCGTGACCAGTTGGATCCCGACTTCCCAATGGGGGTTGAAGTGGGTGGTCAAAACGTAGGTCTGTTCTTGCTCGACGACCAGGTGCATGCGCTTGACGACGTGTGCCCACACGCGTTTGCCATGTTGTCGCAGGGTTTTCAGGAAAACGGGCTTATCGAATGCCCGCTGCACGCAGCCAGGTTCGAGATTGCAACCGGCAAATGCCTGAACGAAATCGGGCAACGCGACATCCGCTGCTTCCCGGTGCGGGTGCAGGACGGCCGGGTGGCGGTGCGTATTCCTGTCCAGGTGGCGAAATCGTGAGCGCCGCACCGCCTGGGTTGCGTTGTCTTGAGTGGCTCCTGGCATGACTTCGGACCAGCTTCCTGAAATCAACCTGCAGGGCCGCCGCGTGCTGGTTACCGGCGCGGCGCGCGGCCTGGGTGAGGCGTTTGCACGCGCACTGGTGACAGCCGGCGCGCAGGTGACGATCAGCGACGTATTGCACGAACGTGGCCAGGCGCTGGCACAGGAGCTCGGTGCCGCCGCGCACTACGTTCCCATGGACCTGTCGGACGCGGAGTCGGTCCAGGCCGGTGTGGCGGCAGCGGCCCGTTTACTTGGCGGACTGGACGGCCTGATCAACAACGCAGCCATCACCAATTCGGGCGGCAAAACCATGGACCAGCTCGATGCCGACACCTGGGACCGTGTCATGAGTGTCAATGTACGCGGTACCTGGCTGGTCACGGTTGCAGCGCAGCCCTATCTGGCCGCTTCGGGCAGCGGGCGGGTCGTGAACATCGCTTCCGACACGGCGATGTGGGGTGCACCGCGCCTGATGGCCTATATCGCGAGCAAAGGCGCGGTGATCGCCATGACACGCGGCATGGCGCGCGAGATGGGTCCGCAAGGCACCACCGTCAATGCCATCGCCCCGGGCCTGACCCTGGTGGAAGCCACCACCTACGTGCCGGAAGAGAGGCACCAGTATTACCTGCAGGGCCGCGCCGTGCCACGCGCCCAGGTGCCGGAAGACGTGACTGCGGCCGCGATGTTCTTGCTGACGCGCGGAAGCGGTTTTATTACGGGACAGTTGCTGCCGGTCAATGGCGGCTTTGTGATGAACTGAAAAGGAGAATGCGATATGGACACCAAGATGGCAGCCGCCAACCAGCCGGTCTTCAACGAACGCGGCCTGATGGACGCCAAGGTCCTGCCCGAGGCGGAAATCCAGAAAAGCATGATGCAGGCCGACGGCCAGAGCTTTGCGCAGTGGCTGGACAGCCGCGTGGCGCGTTACCCGACACGCCGGTACGACTGGGATGCGCTCAAGTTCCAGGCCGACTACGACCCCAAGTACCGGCGCGCCCAGATGCGTTACATGGGCACTGGCGGCACCGGCGTGGCCACTGACAGCAATACCGTGCCGGCCGCACACTTCACGTTCTCCACCATGGTGATCCCGGCCCGCCACGAAGGGCCGTCGCACATTCACTACGACGTGGAAGAAGTGTTCTTCGTGATGCGCGGCACGCTGAAGGTAATTTGCGAAAAAGACGGGCAGCGTTGGGAAGCCATACTCAAGGAGCGCGACCTGATCTCGGTGCCACCCGGTGTGTACCGCGAGGAAATCAATATCGGCGACGAAGACGCATTGATGTGTGTGATGCTGGGTGCGGCCAAACCGATCACCCCGGTCTACCCACCCGACAGCCCGCTGACCAAACTCAAACGCGGCTGAAACTGGCGCCCCACCCGATGGATGTTCGAGTACCTCCCATGCCACTGATCAGCCAGTTGCGGCAGTTCGCCACCACCCATGTGGCCACCGCGCAGGGTGCCGTGTCCTTTCGCCTTGCCTGCACGAGCGGTCACAAAGGGCCGGTGACCCATGTGTTGCTGCACGGCATTGGTTCGGCGTCCGCGAGCTGGCTGGCGCAGCTGCTGCAGGTCAGCACCGGCGGCAAGCCCGCCAGCCATGTGCTGGCCTGGGACGCACCCGGTTACGGTGACAGCACGGCCTTGCCCATGGAAACGCCTGTCGCCGCCGACTATGCGGCGCGTGTGTGGGCCTGGCTCGATGCCGCCGGTGTCGATGCAGCGGTGCCCTTCACGCTGGTCGGCCATTCGCTGGGCGCCTTGATGGCGGCAAGCGCGGCCGCCGCGGCCCCGCAGCGCATCAAGCGCCTGGTGCTGCTTGCGCCGGCACAGGGTTATGCGCGTACCGCCCCCGCCGTTCGTGCGCAGAAACTGGCCGACCGGCTGGCCAGCCTGGCCCAACTGGGGCCGGCTGGCATGGCAAAAAAACGCGGCCGCGCCATGTTGTCGGCGCAGGCCAGCGACGCGCAGATTGCGTTTGTCGAACAGGTAATGGCGGGTATCCATCCGCAGGGTTACGCCCAGGCGGCACGGATGCTGGCCGGCGGTGATGTGGCCGCTGACCTGGGCCGTTTGTCGTGCCCGGTAGTGGTGGCCAGTGGCAGCGCGGACACCATTACCTCGCCTGCGGGATGCCAGGCCCTGGCGAAAAGTATTGGTGCGCCCTATGTACCGCTGGGCGAGGTGGGCCACAGTTGCGCCCTTGAAGCCGCCGCACAGGTGAATCGCTTGATAGGAATCGCGGAGGAGACGGAATGAGACGCCGGGCCGCTCCCAAGGCGAATAGCACCGCAGCGCGCAGCGCGGAGGTAAGCTTATGACAGACATACAGCCCGGCGATAAATACCTGGTCCCGGCGCTGCAGCGCGGCATGCAGTTGCTGGGGCAGTTTTCGCGCAATGAGCGCGAGTTGACCGGCGCCGAACTGTCGCGCCGGCTCGACCTGCCGCGAGCCTCGGTGTTCCGGCTGTTGCAGACGCTGGAGCAGATGGGTTTTGTGGAGCGGGTGGGGGACAGCGCCAACTACAAACTCGGCATCGCCGTGTTGCGCCTGGGCTTTGAATACCTGGCGTCGATGGAGCTGACCGAACACGGCCGCCCCATCATCGACGACCTGTGCGGCGCCACCGGCCTGTCGGCGCACCTGGTGGTGCGCGACGGGCGCGAAGTGGTGTTTGTTGCCAAGTCGGCCGGGCGCTCCTTCATGTTCAATTCGATCCAGGTCGGGGCACGTTTGCCGGCCCATGCCACGGTGCTGGGCCGCATCCTGCTGGCCGACCTGTCGCTGGAAGAACTGAATTATCTCTATGCCGGCGTCACGCTGGAAGCTTTCACGCTCTACACGCCGGGGTCGGTGGCATCGCTCAAACACATGATCGATCTGGATGCGCAACGCGGCTACGGTATCAGCCAGGGTGGTTTCGAAGCCGGCATCTCTACCATCGCGGCACCGGTGTTCGACGACCACCACAAAGTCGCGGCTGCGGTCAGTGTTACCGTGCCGGCACAACGCGTGGAGCCGCAGGCATTGGAAGAAATCGTGTCGCAGGTGCGCCAGGCGGCAGAGCGGCTGTCGCAGCGTATCAGCCATTTGCCGCCCGGCCTCGCACAGCGCAGTTCCCCGGCCGGCAAACCCCATGCGGAACACAGAATTCCGGAGAAGACTGACTTGACCCCAGCTTATGTGGTAACCAAGAAGTTGATTGCATGACATCCATTTCTACGCGTATTACGGTGGGCGAACTGGCGGTTCGCTTCCTGGAGCAGTGCGGCACGCGTGCTGCTTTCGGTGTGATCTCGATCCACAACATGCCTATCCTGGACGCGTTCAACAAGCGACAACAGATACGCTTCGTGTCGGCACGCGGTGAGGCCGGTGCCTGCAATATGGCCGATGCCTACGCGCGTGTCACCGGCACGCTCGGTGCCTGTGTCACCAGCACCGGCACCGGCGCCGGCAACGCGGCCGGTGCCTTGGTCGAAGCCTTGACGGCCGGTACACCCATGCTGCACCTGACGGGTCAAATCGAGGCCGAGTACTTGGACCGCGACCTGGGCTTCATCCACGAGGCACCGGCGCAACTGGCCATGCTGCAGGCCGTCAGCAAGGCGGCGTTCCGGATTCGCAATGCGCAGACCGCCCTGTCCACGCTGCGCGAAGCAGCCCGACTGGCGCAAACGCCGCCCTGCGGGCCGGTGAGCATAGAGATTCCAATCGATGTGCAAAAGACCCTGATCGACATGCCGCAAGACCTGCTGCCGGTGGCCGTGCTGCCGCAGCCTGTGGTGCGGGCGCAGGTGGACGTGCTGGCCGAGCGCCTGCGCTCCGCACGCCGGCCCCTGTTGTGGCTGGGCGGGGGCGCGCGTGGTGCCAGTACCGCCGTGCAGCGCTTCGTCAAGATGGGCTGGGGCATAGTCACTTCGGTACAGGGCCGCGGCATCGTGGCCGAGGACCATGCCTGCACCCTGGGTTCGTACAACCTGCAAAAACCGGTGGAAGAGTTCTACCAGAGCTGCGACGCCATGCTGGTCGTGGGTTCGCGGCTGCGCAGCAACGAGACGCTGAGCTACAAGCTGCGCCTGCCCAAAGCCTTGTACCGGTTGGACGCCAATCCGCTGGCGCACAACCGGGCCTATACCAGCGACTACTTTGTGCACGGCGATGCGGCCCTGACGCTAGACGCGCTGGCCGACCGCCTGGAAGGCCGCATGGAGATCGACAAGCAGCTATTGCCCGATCTGCAGGCCGCGCGCAAGCAGGCCGGTTACCAGGTCGATGCCGGCCTGGGCCCCTACCTCAAGCTCAAGAACGAACTCGAACTGGCGCTACGCAAGCAGTCCATGGAACCGCAAAGCGGTGGCCCTGGGGGCGGCATCTGGTGGGTACGCGACATCACGCTGTCCAACAGCATGTGGGGCAACCGCGCACCGGCGCTGGACCACCCGCGCGCCGGTGTCCATGCGCTGGGCGGCGGCATAGGCCAGGGCTTGGCGATGGCCATCGGCACGGCCGTGGCAGATGCCACCCACACGCTGGGCCGCAAGACCGTGGTGCTGGCGGGCGACGGTGGCTTCATGCTCAACCTGGGTGAACTGGCCTGCGCCGTGCAAGAGAAAGCGGAGCTCGTGGTGCTGCTGATGAACGATGCCAGTTATGGCGTGATCAGGAACATCCAGGACGACATCTACGGCAGCCGCCATTGTTATGTGGACCTGGTCAACCCCGATTTCAGCATCTTGTGCGCGAGTTTGAAGCTGCCGCATTTCAAGCTGGCGGACCCGGCGCAGACCGCATCCACGCTGGCCAAGGCGCTGGACCATGGCGGCGGGCCGGTGCTGGTGGAGGTGGACATGAAGGCCTGGGGCCCGTTCGCCGCCAAGTTTGCCGGCCCCATCCTGAAAAAAGACTAGCCGCAGGCCTCTGAAATGCGCAAGCTCACCTTGATCGGTTATGGCGCCATTGGGCGTTCGCTGTACAGCCGGCTGCAAGGCCATACCGGTATACAGGTGGACGCCATCGTGGTGCCGCAGCACAGCGTGGCCGCGGTGCAGGCGGCGGTGGGAGATGCCGTCAAGGTCGGCAGTACGGTACCGGACGATACCTATCTGCTGCTGGAATGTGCCGGCCATGCCGCACTGACAAGCCACGTGCTGCAGGCGCTGGAGCGGGGCGTGGAATGTGCGGTCCTGTCCGTGGGCGCCTTGTCCGAGCCCGGCCTGCCCGAAAAACTGGCCGACGCGGCGCGCCGTGGCGGGGCGCAGATCCATTTGTTGTCGGGCGCGATCGGCGGTATAGACGCGATTGCGGCAGCGCGCCTGGCCGGACTTGATTCGGTCACCTACACCGGGCGCAAACCACCGCAGGGCTGGCGCGGCACACCAGCCGAGCAGGTGGTGGACCTGGACGCCTTGACCGTGCCCACCGTCATCCTGGAAGCCACGGCGCGCGAAGCGGCGCGCCTGTACCCCAAAAACGCCAACGTGGCGGCAACTGTGTCGCTGGCCGGCCTGGGGCTGGACGCAACCCGCGTGCGCCTGGTCGCCGACCCGACCGTGACTGAAAACATTCATGAAATCGACGTGCGCGGCGCCTTTGGCGAAATGCAGATCACCATGCGCGGTAAACCCCTGGCTGACAACCCCAAGACCTCGGCCCTGACCGTGTTGTCGGCACTGCGTTTTCTTGATAACCGCGCCGGTGTGATGACCATCTGAGCGAAACCTGTATGACCGAGCACCTTCAAACCTTTACCGCCGGTGCCTGGCGCGATGCCTCGGGCCCGCGGTACCAGACCGACTACCCGGCCGACGGCAGCACCGTCGCCACCCTGAACGCCGCCACGGCCGACGACGTCAACGAGGCGGTGCAGGTAGCCGAAGCCGCGCGCTTGTCGCCGGCCTGGGCCAATCTGAAGCCGCATGAACGCGCGACGCTGTTGCACCGCATTGCGGCCGGCATCCGCGAAAGGGGCGAAGAGCTGGCGCAATTGCAGCGCCTTGACAACGGCAAACCGATCAAGGAGACCCGCGCCCTGGTGGCCAGCGCGGCCGGCACTTTCCAGTTTTTCGCGGCGGCGTGCGAAACGCTGGAAGACCAGATCACGCCGTCGCGCGGCGACTTCATCACCATGAGTGTGCATGAGCCGCTCGGCGTGGTGGGCGCCATCACGCCCTGGAACTCACCGATTGCCAGCGAGGCGCAAAAACTCGCGCCGGCACTGGCGGCAGGCTGCGCCGTGGTGTTCAAGCCGGCCGAGATCACGCCGCGCATGGCGATAGAGCTGGCGCGTATTGCGCAAAAGGCCGGCGTGCCGGACGGCATCATCAGTGTATTGCCGGGCAAGGGCTCGGTGGTGGGGGACGCGCTGGTACGCCACCCGCTCATCAAGCGCATCGCGTTTACCGGCGGCACGACGGTGGGCATGGGCATTGCACGCCTAGGGGCCGAGAAACTCATGCCGACCTCGCTTGAACTGGGCGGCAAATCGCCTACCATCGTGTGTGCCGACGCCGATCTGGACCATGCCGTGGCCGGTGTCTTGTACGGCATCTTCAGCTCGTCTGGCGAGTCCTGTATTGCCGGCTCGCGCGCCTTTGTGCATGCCAGCCTGTACCAGGAGTTCAAGTCTCGCCTGCTGGCCGGCGTCAAAGCGCTGCGTGTGGGCTACCCGGCCAGCGAGCAGACCCAGATAGGCCCGCTGGTGAGCATGGGCCACCGAGCCTCCATAGAGCGTTATGTGCAGATCGGGCTGGACGAAGGCGGCAAGTTGCTGGCTGGCGGCGCACGCCCCAGCGGCGCCATGTTCGACAAGGGCAGTTATTACCTGCCCACGGTGATCGAGGGCCTGCCCAACAGCGCGCGTTTGTGCCAGGAGGAAATCTTCGGCCCGGTGCTGGCCATGCTGCCGTGGAGCGACGAGGCCGACCTGATCGCGCAATGCAATGACAACGTCTACGGCCTGGCCGCCGGCATCTGGACACGCGACTATAAAACCGTGTGGCGGCTGGGCCGCGCCCTGCAGACCGGCACGGTATGGGTCAATACCTACAAGATGTTCTCTTCCAGCACGCCGTTTGGCGGCGTCAAGATGAGCGGTACCGGGCGCGAAAAAGGCCGCCTGGGCATACTGGAATACATGGGCCAGAAGAGTTATTACTGGGGCACCAACGAGGCACCCCTGGCATGGAGCAGCACATGACGACACACCCAGGCGTGCGCACGGACATCGAAGGCATCGACGCCATCACCTACTCCACCGAGCGCTGGGATGACGCGCGCAAGTTCTTTGGCGACTGGGGCCTCAAGGCCCTGGCGGACGGGCCGGCGCAGCAAGTTTGGGAAACACTGAACGGCGCGCAGGTGCGGGTGCGGCGCCCGGACGACGCAGGCTTGCCGCCGGCCATGGAGCCGGGCGCCACCTTGCGCGAAGTGGTGTGGGGCGTGGAGGGCGGCGGCGGCATGGACGCATTGGCTGTTGCGCTCAGGTCAGTTCCCGGTTTCGAGGACCGGCGCGCGGCGGACGGCACACTGGTGGCACCGGATCCCCATGGCCTGCGCCTGGTATTCCAGCGCAGCGCCAAGCGACCCGTCGATGTGAAAGGCGTGCCCACCAATCCTTACGGCAATGTGCAGCGCGTGGACACCCCGTCGCCGGTGTACGAACGCGCCACGCCGGTGGAAGTCGGCCACGTGGTCTTCTTCACCGATCGGCTGGACCAGATGGAAGCGTTTTACGCGGCCCTGGGTTTTGTCACGTCGGACCGGTATCCCGGGCGCGGCGTGTTCATGCGCTGCGCGCAGCGCGCCGGCCACCACGACCTGTTTTTGCTGGCCCTGCCGGGCAAAGGGCCGGGGCTGAACCATGTGGCGTTTACGGTGCGTGATATCCACGAGGTGTTTGGGGGTGGCTTGCACATGGGCCGTTGCGGCTGGAAGACCCAGCTCGGGCCGGGCCGGCACCCGATATCGAGCGCCTACTTCTGGTACTTCGAGAACCCCTGTGGCGGCTTGATCGAATACAACGCCGACGAAGATAATTTGACCGAAGCCTGGGCCGAGCGCAGCTTCGAGCCCGGCCCTACCGTGTTTGCCGAATGGGCGATTGACGGCGGCATAGACGGCCATACGCGCCGGCAGCCCCATGTCCAAGCTTCAGGCAAATTCCTGACCGAACAAAAGGAGAAAACCGCATGAAGATGATCCCCGTCGTTTCCGAGCGTTACCTGGACCCGCACCAGGCGCGCCTGCGGCCGCCCACCAGTTACGAAGACCTGCTGGGAGACGCCATCGAACGTGCTTTCGGTGCCGGCCACTGGGAGCTCGACGCTTTGGTGGCCTACCTCAACAAGTCCGGCCCGCTCGGCCCCAACGGCCAGGCGTGGACCGCGGCCTCCTACCAATCCGTCATCAAAACCCTGGGAGTCTGAAATGGGCAACCCCTATGGAACCCCCGAAGTAGCCGCCCTGCTGGAACGCGGCCTGTACGACCTGTGGTACCCGATCTGCCCGTCGTTCTTCATCAAGGAAAAGCCGGTATCCCTGCGCCGCCTCGGCTACAAGATAGCCGTCTGGCGCGACGCCACCGGCGCCGTGCATGCCCTGGAAGACCATTGCCCGCACCGCGGCGCGCCGCTGTCCATGGGCGTGAATCTGGGTGACCGGCTGGCCTGCCCCTACCACGGCATCGAGGTGCGCTGCGACGGCACCGTGACCAAGGTTCCGGCCAGTCCCGGCTGCACGCTGGAGGGCACACGCGCCGCACGCGACTTCCACATCATCGAACGGCACGGCGCGATCTGGCTCTACAACAGCCCCCAGCACGTGGACACGCCGCCACCGCTGCTGCTGCCGGCCGAGCTGGAAGACCCTGCGTGGAGCAACTTCCTGTGTTACACCGAATGGCGCGGCGACTACCGCTACGTGATCGACAACGTGATGGACCCTATGCACGGAACCTTCGTGCACAAGCAGTCGCATTCCATGGCCGAGGGCGACATCAGCGCCAAGTTCAAGCTGCGCAAGACCGAACACGGCTTCATGTTCGAGAAAGACGGCCAGCGCGACGTGAACTTCGACTGGACCGAGTTCGGCGACACCGGCACCCACTGGCTGCGCCTGGCCATCCCCTACCCCAGGACCGGTGGCCCCGGTGGCAGCTTCGGCATCATCGGCAGCTACACGCCCATCACACCCAACGTCAGTGCGGTGTTCCACTGGCGCTGCCGCAAGGTGGACGGCTGGGCACGTGACACCTGGCGTTTCCTGTACCGCAACCGGCTGGAAGCCCGCCACTGGGTGGTGCTGGAGCAGGACCGCGTGATGCTGGAGACCATGGAGCCCGACGCCAACGAGCGCGAGCACCTGTACGAACACGACGTCGGCCTCTCGCGCCTGCGCAAGGTCATGCAGGCCATGGCGCAGAAACAGTTGGCGGCGCAGACCGCTGTGCCCGCGAAGAAGGTCGCCGAAGCCGTCGCGGCTGCATGATGAGCGTCGCAGGGCCGTTCCCAGGAGGCTCACTTCCACTCGGGGGACCGGCGCGAAGCGACGTTGGGGGGCACCCATGATAGCGACCAAAATTCGCGGCGCCGAAGTCCCGGAGTTGCTGGTCGAGATCGACGCCTGGGCACCGCTGGACGTCGCTTTGCGCGGGTTTTCCGCGGCCTGAAGGACAAGCCTATGGACCTCGGAATCTCCGGCCGCAAGGCCTTGGTCTGCGGCGCCAGCGCCGGCTTGGGGCTGGCCTGCGCCCAGGCGCTGGCACGCGAAGGCGTGGAACTGGTGATCGCTGCCCGCACCGAAGCGCCTCTACGCGCTGCGGCGCAGGCGCTGCAAAAGTCGGGCGCAGCAACCGTGCACTGGGTCGCCGCCGATGTGACCACGGCGGAAGGCCGTGCGCGTATCTTTGCCGCCCATGCGGAGTTCGACATCCTGGTCACCAACGCGGGCGGCCCGCCGCCCGGTGACTTCCGCCACTGGGAGCGCGATACCTGGATCGCCGCGCTGGACGCCAATATGCTGGCCCCGATAGCGTTGATCCGCCAGTTCGTGGACGGCATGATGGCGCGCGGCTTCGGCCGTATCGTCAACATCACTTCCAGCGCGGTCAAGTCCCCCGTGGACGGCCTGGGCCTGAGCACGGGCGCGCGCAGCGGCCTCACCGGTTTTGTCGCCGGCCTGGCCCGCACCACGGTGGCCAAGGGCGTGACCATCAACAACATCCTGCCGGGCACCTTCGACACTCAACGCCTGGCCAGCAATATGGCCAACCAGGCCAAACGCGATGGCGTGGACGCGCAGACCGTGCGCGCGCAGCGTATCGCCAAACACCCCGCGCGCCGCCTCGGCCAACCGGAGGAGTTTGGTGCTGCCTGCGCCTTCCTGTGCAGTGCGCATGCGGGCTACATCAATGGGCAGAATTTGCTGCTGGACGGGGGGTCGTTTCCGGGGACCTGGTAGGGCAAGCCCTGGTCTTCGCCTCGGCCAGTACATGCTGATGCGCTGGAGCGATGACCGCCTGCAATCCAACTTCCACCGCGTGACCAAGCCCAAGCCCGACGAATACCAGGGGGTGCGTTACAGCCTCGCCTTCTTCGCACAGGCGAATCGCGACGTGGTTATCCTGAGCCCGGCCGGCACCCACGAGCCGATCACCACTGAGGACTATTTGTACCGGCGCATCAACGCGAATTTCGCTGCGACAAAGAAGTAGCGGTGAGGCGGTATTGAACTGCGACATCCGATTTCAGTGATTCGGTGGACTGGTGATGTGGGGTGCGTGCAGGCACGGGGAGGCAACTTGCCAGCCCCGGAAGACCTCCCTACACTGGCTGCATGAGTGATGCCAAAGTTTTCCCTCCCGGTGTAAGCCCCGAAGCTGCAAAGTTGCTGGAGCGCGCCTATGCGCTGGACAGCGACGAAAAATCGCGGGCGCTGTACCGTGACTGGGCTGAGACCTATGACGAGACCATGCTCAAAGGCCTCAACTACCTTTCGCCGGCCAAGGTGGCGGACTTGCTGGCGCTGCACCTGGCCGATCGCAAGGCCGCAGTGCTGGACATTGGTTGTGGCACTGGCCTGGCAGCGCAGGGACTGGCTGCGCATGGCTTCACCACCATAGACGGGCTGGACGTGTCGCCCGAGATGATGCGGGTGGCAGCGCGCCGGGGTGTGTACCGCAATTTCATCGCGGCCGACCTGAACCGGCCGCTGGATATTGCCAACGACAGCTACGGAGGCATGGGTTGTTCGGGCACCTTCACCCACGGGCACGTGGACGCCCGCTGCCTGGACGAATTGTTTCGTGTGCTCAAGCCGGGTGCACCGTTTGCGTTTACCGTCAAGCTCGAAGTCTGGGAGCCGCTGGGCTTCAAGGACAAACTGGGCGCCTTGATGGAGTGCGGCCGCATCACCGAACGCGCTTTCGCGCACGACCGCCACTACGACACCTCGACCCAGCCCGACGGCGTGTTCTGCGTCTACGAGCGGGTTTGAAAGACGCCCTTGCACGTCCTGTAAGAGGCACTGAACGGTAGCCGGTTTGCCGCTTCTCAGGGCTTGGCGCGTTGTTCAAGTTCGGCGCAGTGGTCCACCGGCGGCACGGCCGGTGTTTCCCACACCACGTCGGCGCCTGAACGCAGGGCTTGGTCGCCTTGGCCTGCGACTGCCAGTACCACCCGGGTTCGCAGCGCAAGCGGCAAATGCGTCGGCACGCCAAGGCCCCGCAACACGTGCCCACCACCCGCCACCAGCAACACGGCCTTGCCGGGCTTGAGCGCCGTGGCCGCAGTCTGGGCCATGGCCGCGTCGCGCGCAATCTGGATACGCGTCATGGGGGCTATCTGGTTCTCGGGCAGCAACATGCAGTGGCCGCCGCGGATTTTGTCGCGTTGTTGCCCCAGGGCAGCCGGCTCGAGGCGCCTGTCCAGTGACTCGTCGGCCATGGCCGAACGCATCGCGTCGCGCGCCAGGTTGGCGCCCAGCACCGGTACACCGCTGCGCACCGCGGCCATCACGACCGGCCCGTAATTGGCCCAGGGCCAACCGGCCTCGGTCCAACGCAAGGCCAGCTGTACCTCGGCTTGCGTGGCGTCGCGCGCCAGGCCCTGGGTGGAGCGCCCCTGTTCCGCCATCTCCATGGCCAGCGCCGCGAGTTGCTCCCGGCGCGCCAATTCCAGCACCACGGCGCGCTCCAGAGCCTGGTGGTCCGGGGCGTCGTGTTGTTCGCCCAGCAAGATCACGTCGGCGGGAAGCAGGGCCCCGACACGCTCGGCTACGTCAATGGGCTGGGTGGCACAAGCCTGCAAAAGGCAACACAAGGCCAGGGACAACACCCGTGTTGCACCGGCCACCGTGCTGTAGTGCCGAGGCTGGGCGGAGTTGGTGACGACGTAACTTGGGTACAAGCCAGTCCCTGCCGAAACTTCGTTTTTGCGGCGAGCACAGGCAGTTCAGTCGCAGCTAAAGATTCACGGCCTCAGTGCACAACGACTGGATTCTGGGCCAGCGTGGCGTAGCCGTCCAGCGTTTCCTCGACTTCTTCCTGCGTGGGTGTTTTTACCTGCCAGGCCGCAATTTGCTGCTGGAAAAGTTCGGCCCAGGAGCCGTCGAGGTACAGCTCTTTGCCGACCCGTTTGTCGACAATCTCGAAGCCGTGGCGCGCCATCATCGGAACGGGCTTTTTTTGCGCCGCCTCGTCAAGCGCCAGTTGTGCCTTGGCCTGCGCGTCCGGCGCATTGGCCAGCATGTGGGTGACGGAAAAGGTGTCGGAATCGTACAGCGTGTGCATGGGGGTATTGTCCCGTAATAGTCAGCAAGCAGCTTGTCCGTGAATAAGCCGGGGTTGCGCATGCGGACTTTCGGGCAACTTCCCGTGCACTTGGCAGCGAGGGCCGCGATTTCAAGGCCTGGCGCCGCATTCGGGCATAACAGCCTCAGGGCGCGGCCGTGGAGCGCCACTGCTGGTCCACAAAGTCGCCGTTCGCCTCGGTTACCCGTATGCGGGCCGGCATGTACGCCAGCGCGGGCGCCAGCCAGACCTCGACCTTCTGGTCGAAGTCCTTGCGCGGATTACACAGCAGCCTGATGGTTGCCAATTCACCACCCGGCAAGCGCAGTTTCTCTTCGGCATCCACCGTAAATACCCAGGTATCGGCGGCGCGCCGGCTCACTGTCTGCACGGTGATGGTGGTGCCTAGGGGGTATTTTTGGGGCTCACCCGCAACCATGGCCGCGAGCTGTATGAACACGCTGAGCCGGTCCTGTGCCCCGGGCAACAAGCTGGCCTCGGGTGTGTTGGCGCTGAACGTTACCCGGCCCTTGTCGCGCTCAAAGTGGGCGGCCTGCTCGGAGCGGGTTTTGTCCGCAAAACGGTCCGGCGCAAGCCCATCAGCGGTCATGTGGCCGGCGCTGGAGAAAACGCGTGCGCCAAGCAGGAAGGCGCTGACCTCCAGGCGCGCGTTGTAGGTGCTGCCATCCTGCAGCCAGAGCAACTCGGCCGAAGCCGTGTAGTCCATCTTCGATTGCCGGCCGGTGGCGTTGTATTTAAGGCGAACCGAACCGGGCACGGTGTAGCTTCGCGCCACCAGCGCCGCGTCTTTGGTCAGCGGCGCAACGGCTGCCTGTGCCGTCGGCGTAGGTGGCGACGAAGCGGCAGCCGGGGCCTGCGCCAACGGCTGGGGAGCAGGGGCTGATGCCGGGGCGTTGGGGGCGGCGGCTTGCTGGGGCGCGAGCGGAGCGCCCAAGTCGTACCGAGGCGCTTCCGGCTCCGGGACGGCCGCGGCTTGCCCGCTACTCCGTGGCTTGGCGACCGGTGTTGGTGCCAGCACAGGTTTGGTTTCGCTCAAGCTGTGCGCCGCGGGTGCGGGCGGCGGCACATAAGCGGCAGGAGCTTCGGCCTGGGCTGCCGGCGCATTGATCTGCAGCGTGCGCGTGGTGAAAGCACGGGTCGAAATCGGATCGGGCGCATCCAGCAAAAGTGGTGTGTTGTGCAGCAGCACCAGATGTGCCAGCAGCACCGCGCCGGTCAAAACCGCCAGGTGGCGGCCGAAAATAGTGCTGGATAAGGGGAGCGCGCCGGCCTGTGCCTTTTGCATCTGAAATACACTGCTTCCATGAAACTGGCAACGATCAAAGACGGCTCCCGCGATGGCCAGCTGGTGGTGGTGTCGCGGGACCTTTCCACCGCGCATTATGCGACCGGCATCGCCAACCAGCTGCAGCATGTGCTGGATGACTGGAACTTCATTTCGCCGCAATTGCAGGACCTGTACGACACGCTCAATAGCGGTAAAACCCGCCACGCGTTTCCGCTCGACGCCAGGCAATGCATGGCGCCCCTGCCGCGCGCCTACCAGTGGGCCGACGGCTCGGCCTACATCAACCATGTGGAACTGGTGCGGGCAGCGCGCAAGGCCGAGGTGCCCGCGAGTTTTTACACCGACCCCCTGATGTACCAGGGTGGCAGCGATGATTTCCTGGGGCCCTGCGACGACGTGGTCTGCCCATCGGAAGAGTTCGGCATTGATTTTGAAGCCGAGGTGGCCGTGGTCACCGCCGACGTTCCCAAGGGTGCCACGCCCGAACGCGCGCTGGACGGTATCCGGCTGCTGATGCTGGCCAATGACGTGAGCCTGCGCAACCTGATTCCCGAGGAGCTTGCCAAGGGTTTTGGTTTCTTCCAGAGCAAACCGGCCACCGCATTCAGCCCGGTGGCCGTCACGCTGGACGAACTGGGCGATGCCTGGGACAAGGGCCGGGTAAACCTGACACTGCAATCGACCTGGAACGGGCGCAAGGTGGGCCTGTGTGATGCCGGGCCGGAGATGACGTTCCACTTCGGCCAGCTGATTGCGCATATCTGCAAGACGCGCAACGTACGCGCCGGCTCCATCGTGGGTTCGGGCACGGTCAGCAACAAAGGCGTGACGGCGAATGGGCGCACCAATTGGCCCAAGGGTTACAGCTGCATCGCTGAAAAACGTGCCATGGAAACCATCCAGGACGGCAAACCCACCACTGAATTCATGCGTTACGGCGACACCATCCGCATCGAGATGAAAGGCAAAGACGGCCAGAGCATCTTTGGCGCCATCGACCAGAAAATCAGTGCGGCAACTGGTTGATAAAAAGCTTGAGGCCGCGCAGCAGCATCTCCACCGCCACGGCCACCAGAATCAGGCCCATCAGCCGCTCCACGGCCACCACGAAGCGCTCGCCCAGCACCTTCTGTATGCGTTCGGCCAGCACCAGCACCACGGCACACACCAGCATGGTGACGCTCAGGGCGGCGATCCATTCCATGCGCCGCTCCGGCGCTTCGGACACCAGCAGCATCACGGTGGCCAGCGCG
Source organism: Betaproteobacteria bacterium (assembly GCA_031367285.1). Classification (GTDB taxonomy): domain Bacteria; phylum Pseudomonadota; class Gammaproteobacteria; order Burkholderiales; family Burkholderiaceae_C; genus CAISIP01. Next base: position 20,005 of record JANLPN010000490.1, read on the forward strand.
GACGGCCCGGCCAGCGCCGGCACGGCCAGGGGCACTACCAGCGGTTCGCCCACCATGGCCGGCACTTGCGCCTCGGGCGGCGGAAACACCATGCGCAGCGCGATCAAGAACAGGATCACGCCACCCGCGATCTGCAGCGACAGCCCGCTGAGGTTCATCACCCGCAGAAACGCGTCGCCCACGAACATAAAGGTCAGCAGCAGCGCAAACGCGATCAACACCTCGCGCACTATCACCCGGGTGCGCCGCTCGGGCGCCACATTGCGCAAGGCGTTGGCGAAAATCGGGATGCTGCCGAACGGATCCGTGATCAGCAGCAGCAGGACGGTGGCGGAGGCAAAGGTATAGGACATGGCGGGCGCAGCAGATCGACATCACTGTTGGTCCGTCAGGATAACTCTTCAGTAGCTGACACGGGAGTGCCGGGCACCACTGGGCCAAAGTATCCGGTCCCACCAGCAATTTGGCGGCATGATGTATTACCATCCCTGCTGTCGGTAACACTCAAGGAGCTTGCCATGCCCACAGCATTGACCAGCAAGGGTCAGGTCACGATTCCAAAACGCATCCGGGATGCCCTGCAACTGTTGCCGGGGGTGCCTGTTGAGTTTTCCGTAAATGCGAGTGGTGAAGTGGTTCTGCATCCGGCACACGAAGGCAGGCATGGCGTCCGAACGGACCGCTTCGACGCGGTGCGCGGCCGCGCCGATATCAAGTGGCGTACCGATGATTTGATGAAGCTGCTGCGTTCAGACGACTGATGCTGCTTGTCGACACCAATGTTCTGGTGGACGTGCTGCAGAACGATCCGCAGTGGGCGGAGTGGTCGATAGGCCAATTGCGCGCCCAGGCGAAACTTCACGAACTGGCGATCAATCCGGTGGTTTATGCGGAAATGTCTTTGTCCTTCGCGACCATCGAAGCGCTTGATGCCGTGGTGACCCGGATGGAGCTGTCACTGCAGCAGATTCCAAAGCCGGCGCTGTTTCTTGCCGCGAAGGCATTCGCCCAATACCGCAGGCGTGGTGGAAACAAGGCGCAGGTACTGCCGGACTTCTTCATCGGTGCGCATGCCGCCGTTCAAGGCTGGCCGCTGTTGACCCGCGATGCGAGGAGATTCAGGACTTACTTTCCGGGCATGGAGGTGTTGGCCCCTTGACGGGCCGAAGTCCCATTCGATCACGTCGGCACGTCGGAGCAGGTGATGGTTGCCCGATACCGTTCTTAGCGGCTTTGTGCTTTACGGGGCATGTCGTTCGGCCCAGCGAAACCGCGTGAGCCATTAAATCCGGCCGCGGAAACTTGATTGAGCTTTTGCACCGCTTCCTGATCAACCGGCCCTCCCTCCATCGCTGCCTTCAAACCCCGGAGAAGCGGTTGCAGCATTTTTTGCTCATCTTCAGGCATCAGTGCCGCTACCACCGCTACCACCATGTCCCACTGGGGAAAAACATAAATTCTCTGGGCTTTGCGTCCGGCCGCGTAGAAAAATCGCACGTTCCCAAGGTCGGGATTCTTGCCTGTAAACCAAAATAAGCCGTAGCCTGCGTCGTGAGGCCCATCCATTGGCATAACCGCATTCACGAACTCCTGGCTTAACAACTGAGCCCCGTTCCAGCGGCCTTGCTGGAGGTAGAGCTGCCCGATCTTGAGCATATCCATGGGACGCAACCTGAGCCCAAAATTGCCAAAATACCTCCCTGCGCGATCCTTATAGTCCCATGGTGGTTTCGGGATTTGCAAGGGGCCAAAAAGAAGCGTCTGGGCAGCGTCGGGCAGACTTTGTCCGGTCGAGTCGCTGATGGCAATACCAACCAACGCCGGATCCAGTTCCCCATATTTAAATTTTGCGCCGGGTTTTTCGGCCAGCGGCAGCTTGATGCCCTCCCGAAGGGTGTCCAACGACGGATTGACGCCAGGGCTATCTCCCTTATCTTCCCACTGGAAACCTGATCGCATACGCATCGCATGCTCAAGTTGAATTGCTTGCAACTTGTCCCAATCGATATCCGCCACAAAAATTGGGCGTCGAATAATGACCGCAAGCGGGGTTGATAGCGAGGTTATCCTGCCCTCCAGCAAAAGGCGCCCGGCCAGAGTCGCAGTAATGGACTTGGGTATGGAGTACAGGGCATGGTTGTCGTCTCGCTCCACCTCCTTTTTGTAGCGCTCAAACACGAGGCGGCACGCCTGCAGAATCAAAAGGCCTCTGACGTCAAAGCCCTCGGTGTCGATTTCCTGGTTGAGCCTGAGCAGGGCCGTCGCCGACAGCTTGCTCTCCGTGACTGGAACTTGGGGGAAATCCTTGCCTACTGGCGCATCGCAGCCCGCCGCATGGGTGACGCCTGATACCAGCAAGAGCGACAAAAAGACCCAGCCAGGTGGTCTGACAATGCGCATGGCATCACCCTCAAGATCGACAACAGGGACATCAGAACCCGTGCAGGGATTGATGTAGGAAGTGGCGTTTGGCGCAAAATAGTATCCGCGATGCCGCGGGCCGGGTAAAGCGGAGATTTATTGCTAACCCGACAAAACATGCCAACCGACAACGATGGAGACAGCCATGGACAAGGATCCCACCCCGAAGCCAATTTACAAGTCGCTATATTTCCAGGTCATCACGGCCATCATCATCGGCGTGGTGCTGGGGCATTTCTTTCCTGCTACCGGCGAGGCCATGAAGCCGCTCGGCGACGGTTTTATCAAGTTGATCAAAATGATCATCGCGCCCATCATCTTCTGCACCGTGGTGGTGGGCATCGCCGGCATGGAGGACATGAAGAAGGTCGGCAAGACCGGCGGCCTGGCACTGCTGTATTTCGAGATCGTCAGCAGCGTGGCCCTGGTGGTTGGCCTGCTGGTTATCAACCTGGTGCAACCCGGTGTGGGAATGAACGTGGACGCCAACACGCTGGACGGCAAAAGCGTTGCCGCCTTCACTGGGCCGGGCAAGATGGCCAGCACCACCGACTTCCTGCTGAACGTGATTCCCAGCACCGTGGTCGATGCGTTTGCCAAGGGCGAAATCCTGCAGGTGCTGCTGTTCGCCGTGATGTTCGGTTTTGCACTGCACAAGTTCGGTGGGCGCGGCACCCTGGTGTTCGATTTCATAGAGAAGTTCTCGCACGTTTTGTTCAGCATCGTCGGCTACATCATGAAGGTGGCACCCATTGGTGCGTTTGGCGCCATGGCCTTTACCATAGGCAAATACGGTGTCGGTTCGCTGGTGTCGCTGGGCGCGCTGATGGCCACGTTCTATACCACCTGCCTGATATTCATCTTCGTGGTGTTGGGCGGCATCGCCCGCTTCAACGGCTTCTCGATCTGGAAGTTCATCAAGTACATCAAGGAGGAGTTGCTGATTGTTCTGGGTACGTCGTCCAGCGAGGCCGCGTTGCCGCGCATGATGACCAAGATGGAAAATTTGGGCGCCAAGAAATCGGTGGTTGGCCTGGTGATACCGACCGGTTATTCGTTCAACCTGGACGGCACCTCGATCTACCTGACCATGGCCGCCGTGTTTATCGCTCAGGCCACCAACACCCCCATGACTATCACCCAGCAAATCGCCTTGCTGCTGGTGCTGCTGCTCACGTCCAAGGGTGCGGCGGGTGTCACCGGCAGCGGCTTTATCGTGCTGGCGGCGACCTTGTCGGCGGTAGGCCATGTGCCGGTGGCGGGGCTGGCCCTGATCCTGGGCATCGACCGCTTCATGTCCGAGGCACGGGCCTTGACCAACCTGATCGGCAATGGCGTAGCCACCATCGTGGTTGCCAAATGGACCGGCGACCTGGACACCGACCGCCTGCGGCGCCAACTCGACAACGAAAGCGCCATCGATGCGGATGAGCCCGAGGCCGTGCTAGACGTGGTTGATCAGCACATGCCGGCGTCCGCGCCACACTGAGCAAAACCACGGCTGGAAAGGCCTGGGCGCGCTGTCCGGCAGCCTTGCTCCCTCATCGGGATGGCAGATAATCCATTGATGCAAACCCTGCGCAACGCAAAAACACTGGCCAGTTTCGTGCTGGTCTGGTTTGCGTTGGCGATTGGTGCGGCCGTCGCCTCGCCCTTGGTGAAGCCGCAGGCGATGGAGTTGGTCTGTTCGGGCGCGGGGGTGATGAAGCTGCAGCCCAAGACCGATGATGGCAGCCCTTCCCTGGCCGGGCATACGCTGGATTGCCCCCTGTGTGTGTCCGTCAGCGCCCCACCGCCGGTGACCCGCCAGATCGTCGAGCCCTTCCAGCCACTTTCTTATGCGCTGGAGGGCCTGGCTTCGGCGCATATTGCCGCCCGAACCGCAGCTCCCCTGCCCGCGCGCGGGCCTCCCGCTTTCTCCTGAACCGCCAACCTGGTGTGCCGAAAGCCCTTGCGAATGGGCCGATGGCTGGTTTGATTTTGTTCTGGAGATTTTCATGCGTTTCATCCGTAGTGCCCTGGCCGTTGGCCTGTCTGTTCTTGCCGCCCCTTCTTTTGCCCATATCGTTCTTGCCGAGCCGGCCGCGCTCGCTAACACCAGTTACCGTGCCACACTGCGCGTGGGCCATGGTTGTGACGGCGCGGCCACCACGGCGCTGCGGGTCACCATCCCCGCCGGCATGCGCGGTGCCAAACCCATGCCCAAGGCGGGCTGGGTGCTGGCCATCAAAACCGGCAAACTCGACAAACCGTATGACGACCACGGCGAACAGATTAGCGAGGGCGTGACCGAGATCAGCTGGACGGCAGCATCCAGGGACAACTGGTTGCCCGACGCCTGGTACGATGAATTTGTGCTGCGCGGCAGCTTGCACGCAGAGGCTGGCTCCATGTGGTTCAAGGTGCTGCAGACCTGCTCGGTGGGCAGCACCAATTGGGCCGAAGTACCTGCCCCCGGCGCCTCAGCCGACAATTTGAAGTCCCCCGCCGCCTTGCTGGAAATCATTCCGTCCGACCATGTCGGCCACCAGCACTGATCCCTGAAAGACCCACCATGAAACTCAAAACCATTGTTGCCGGTGCCGCATTGCTCACCGGCTTTCTTGCATCCGTTGCTGCCCAGACCGTCGAAGTCAAGGACGCCTGGGTACGGGTGTCGGTGCAAGGCCAGCTGTCCACGGGCGCGTTCATGAAAATCACCGCCAGGGACAATATGAAACTGGTGTCGGTGTCCAGCCCGGTGGCCGGTGTGGCGCAGGTGCACGAGATGAAGATGGAAGGCGACATCATGAAGATGCGCGCCGTAACGGGCGGCCTGGATCTGCCAGCAGGCAAAACCGTGGAGCTTTCTCCCGGTGGGTACCACGTGATGCTGATGGATCTCAAGGCGGCCCTGCCCAAGGACAGTACCGTACCGATGACGCTGACTTTCAAGGATGCCAAGGGCGGGGAGAGCAAGCTTGAGCTCAAGCTGCCGGTAGCGCTGGCCGCCGCGCACAAGCATTGAGCGGCAGTACCCGCTTGGTGGAAGACCATCCGGCGACCGGCTGCCTGCACAGACAACTGTCTCGGTGTGTGAATTGCGATATATTCAAACTGGATATAGCCCAAACCCGCATGAACCGCCCGGCAAAACAACGACCTATTGCAGGCCTGCTGGCCTGGCTGGTCGCTGCCATGCTGCTAGCCCAGGCGCTGGGCCTGATGCATGGCATCGTACATGCCCCGCATGCTGGCGCTCTGCACCAGTCCGTTGCGGGTGGCCAGCTCGACGGCGAGCTCGCGCAGGGGTGGGTGGCGCGCCTGTTCGCCGCCCACGATGATGATTCCGCCTGCCGACTGTACGACCAGACCAGCCATGGCGATTGCGCGCCGGCAGTGGGCGCACTGCCTTTGCCGGTGCTGCTTGCTCCGGATTTCTTTGCCATATTCGAGGCTCTGGCGCCTTCGCTTCCTGCCGCGCTGATTCAAGCGCGCGGCCCTCCTCCGGTTCGCTGAATCCCCCGTTAGACCCGTGCCCACGACGGCTTTTTGAAGCCGGCGTGGGGCTTGGCCTTCTCGATTCAACGAACCTTCATGAAAAACACATTTGCCTCCGCGGCGCCCGGCGTCGCCCTGTTCACGCCCCATCGAATTACCTTGGCCACCCTGGCCTTCCTGGCCGGTGCCAATGCAATAGCGCAAACCAGCGCGGCTTCCGCATCGCCCGCAACGCTGCCGGTGGTCACGGTCACCGGCAACCCCCTGGGCGCGACGGATGTAATCGCCCCGGCAGCCGCCTATTCCGGCGCCGGCCTGTTGCTGCGCTCCAGCAGCACGCTGGGTGAAACGCTGGACGGAACGCCGGGCGTCAGCAGCACCTACTTTGGCCCCAATTCCAGCCGCCCCATCATCCGCGGCCTGGACGGCGACCGCATCCGCATCCTGCAAAACAGCGGAGCAAGCGTCGATGCGTCGGGCCTGAGTTACGACCACGCGGTGCCATCCGATCCGATCGCCGTGGAGCGCATCGAGGTACTGCGCGGGCCTGGCGCGCTGCTGTATGGCGGCAGCGCCGTGGGCGGGGTGGTCAATGTGATCGACAACCGTATCCCGCGCGAAGCGCTGTTTGACGCCCAAGGAGGTATCACGGGCCGGGCCGACCTGGGCCTGACCACCGGCAATTCAGAAAAAAGCGGGGCCTTGCTGCTGGAGTCAGGAACCGACCGCTATGCGCTGCATGTGGATGTTTTCAACCGCGACAGCAAGGATGTGTCGGTGCCGATTTCGCTGGCGTGTACCAAGCCCGGTTCGCCGGCCTTCACGGACAAGATTTGCAACTCGGCGGCGCTAACCCATGGCGGCGCCGTTGGTGGCTCGGTGTTTTTCGATAGCGGCTACCTCGGTGCCTCCGCCAGCACCTTCCGCTCCAACTACGGCACCGTGGCGGAGGACGACGTGCTGATTGGCATGAGGTCCGACCGTTACGCCCTCGAGGGCGAAGTTCGCGGTTTGGCCGGCCCGCTGCAAAGCGTCAAGGGCCAGTTCAGCCGCAGCGACTATGCGCACACCGAGTTCGCGGCCGGCGTGGCTGGCACGGTGTTCAAGAACGCGGGTAACGACCTGCGGCTGGAGGCGCGCCACGCCAAACTCGGCTTGCTCGAAGGCGTGATCGGTATCCAGGCCGAAAACACCCGCTTCTCGGCCGATGGCGACGAGGCCTTCGCGCCGTACAGCCATACCCGCCAAAGCGCCGTGTTTGCGTATGAGGAGTTACCAGCAAGCTGGGGTAAATTCAGCTTCGGCGCACGCAAGGAATCGGTCCAGGTCGAGTCCTTCGGCAACCCGCTGGTGGCCAGGTTTGCGCCGGCCAGGCGCAGCTTCGGTCCCGGCAGTTATGCGCTGGGCGCTTTGTGGAACCTGGCGCCGGCCTGGCAGCTTACCTCCAATCTTTCCTACAGCGAACGCGCGCCCAAGGACTATGAATTGTTTGCCGATGGCCCGCATGTTGCCACCCACACCTACGAGGTGGGCAACGCCAACTTCTCCAAGGAGCAATCCACCAACCTGGACATCGGCGCCAAGTGGAAAAGCGGCGCCAACAGCTTCAACGTAGGTGCATTTGTAAACCACTTCAAAAACTATATTGCACTGGAAGCGTCGGGGCTGAGCCGTGATGCGCAAGGCAATGGAGCCGGCATCGGTGTTACGGATGACGGCACCGGTCACTCCGTCGAGTCTGGCGGCACGTCCGAGATCCTGCCCGAGTTCGCCTACACCCAGGTCCGTGCGCGTTTTACCGGTTTGGAGGCCAGTGGCAATGTGCGGCTGATCGAAAGCGCGCAGACACTTGACCTGGAGTTGCGCGGCGACCTGGTGCGTGCGACGAACCTCACCACCGGCCAATATCTGCCGCGTATCGCCCCGGCACGCGTGGGCGCCACGCTGGTGTGGGGCCAGGGACCCTGGGGTGCGCGTTTGGGCTTCACCCATGCGACGGCTCAGGACAAGGTGCCAGCCGGCGACCGCGCAACTGGGTCTTACACCATGTTCAACGCAGCGCTCACCTACCAGCAAAAAGCCGGGCCGGCCAAGCTGCTGTGGTATGCGCGCTTGGACAACCTGGGCAATGCACTGGCCTATTCCGCGAGCTCCGTGTTGACCCAGACCGTGCCGGGCAAGGCGCCACTGCCGGGCAGAAGCTTCAAGCTCGGTTTGCAAGCCAGCTTTTAAACCCGCTTTCGTTTTTTGGGGCTGCCAATGAAATCTTTCTTACGCAGGATATTGGGGTAAGCTGTTGTCCGCACAGCCCCATCTTTGGAGGATCCATGGACTCCCAAGCCCACGTCAGTTCGCTGCCCCCCCGTGGGGGCCTGCCTCCTTGGAGGCGGCTCTTCAGGAGACATAGACATGAGTGATTCGGACAACACCGGTTTCGGCAAATTCGTCCCGGGTTTTGATTTTCTTCAGAACCTGGCCAAAGGCGCTTCCCAAACTATCCCGCAGATGCCCAACTTGGCCAACTGGGTGTCGCCCTCGCTCAACGTCGAGGAGCTGGAAAAACGCATCGATGAACTCAAGGCAGTGCATTTCTGGCTGGAGCAGAACTCGCGCGCGCTGGGCGCCACGATACAGGCGCTGGAGGTGCAGAAGATGACGCTGGCCGCGCTCAAGGGCATGAACTTCAACCTGGGTGACGTGGCCAATGCCTTCAAGCTCAAGGCGGCAGACACGGTGGCTTCCAGCGTCCAGCGCGTGACCGAAAAAGCGGCGAGCACGGCCAGGACACTGTCGGACGCGGCTTCCACGATGGGCAACGCGGCCAAGGCCGCAACCAAACCGGGCAAACCCGCCAGCGGCATTGCCGGCCTCGTGGATCCGCTACAGCTATGGGGGTCGCTCACGCAGCAGTTCCAGCAGATTGCGGCCAGCGCCATGAAGGACGCCTCCCGGAACACGGCCATCGACGCCACCAAAAACATGGCGGCCGGTTTTGCCAAGGAAGCGGTCAAGGCCGGCAAGAAGTTTGCGGCTGGTGGCTCCGCGACCAAGCCCGCGACCAAGAAGGCCACGCGCAAGACACCAGCCCGCAAATCCTGAGCGCCGCGGCAGGCTTCGCAGGCGCCCGGCTTGTTGCGGAGCACAACCTCTCTCACCTCCTTCCATGAAACTTTTTCCGTACGGCCACGCAAGCCATCCGCAATGGATCATGGCGGCCGGTCTGGTGCTGGCGCAACTGCGTGCCCAGATGGCCTTGCATGGCTACGCCACTGCGCCGACGCTAGCCCTGCTGTATGTGACCGACCATTACGCCGAGGCCGCGCAGGAAATCCTGGACCACCTGAGCGCCGAGTTGCCCGGCATTACCGACTGGTCGGGCACGGTCGGCATCGGCCTGGCGTCCAACAACGTGGAGTATTTCGACGAGCCGGCCATGGCTGTGATGCTGTGCGAATTGCCCAGCGACCAGTACCGCGTGTTCTCGGGCGTGGCGCCGCTGAACCTGGGTTTCGAGGCCCATACCGCCCTGGTGCACGCGGACGGCGGCACGCAGGATCTGACCGAGCTGGTGCAGGAGATGGCCGCGCGCACGGCTACCGGCTACCTGTTTGGCGGGCTGTCGGCCAGCCGGACCCGATCGGTGCAATTTGCCATGGGTGGCGATGGCAATATACGCGGTCAGGGCGCGGCACGTGGTGTGTTCAGCGGCGGTTTGAGCGGTGTCGCTTTTGGCGCGGGCGTGAACCTGGTGTCACGTGTCACCCAGGGCTGCCAGCCGGTGTCCAGGTTGCGCCGCATCACCGGGGCCGACAAAAACGTGGTGACGGAAATCGACGGTGAGCCGGCGCTCGACGTATTGCTGCGCGATCTGAACGTGTCGCTGGACAAACCGCATGAAGCACTGGCCGCGATCCGCGCCACGCTGGCCGGCCTGGTGCGCAACTCCGACGCGGACGGCTCCAGCGCGGTCGGCCGCACCGGCAACTTTGGCAGTGATGTGATTGTGCGCCACATCATCGGCCTGGACCCCGGCCGGCGCGGTGTGGCGGTTGCCGACACGGTCGAGGTGGGCATGCAGCTCGCGTTTTGCCAGCGCGACGTGCAAGCCGCCAAGGCCGACCTGGTACGTGTGTGCGCCGAAATCCGCGAAGAACTGGAGCCTCTGGAGCTGACTGTGGAGACCGCGTCGGCGCTGGCCGCGTCGCAAGCCGATTCGTCGCCGCATCCGGCGCGGCGCATCGCTGGCGCCATCTATGTGAGTTGCTCCGGTCGCGGCGGCCCGCATTTTGGCGGGCCCAGCGCGGAGCTGCAGATCGTGCGCCGGGCCTTGGGGGACGTGCCGCTGGTGGGCTTTTTTGCCGGCGGCGAGATTGCGCGCCACCACCTGTACGGCTACACCGGTGTGTTGACCGTGTTTACGGCGCCGGATTGATCCGTAACAAGACGCCTCGCCAACCACAATGCTTGAGCGCGCCCGAGACCCGGTCAGCCAATTGCCGAAACACCGCTATGTGTTTCTGACCCTGCCTAACTACACCATGATTGCGCTGGCCAGCGCCGTGGACGCGTTGCGCGGCGCCAATCTGGTCACCAAACGCGATGTTTACGAGTGGTCGCTGGCCACACTGGACGGCAAACCGGCGATTGCCAGCAACGGCCTGTCCATGGCGCCCACGGTGGCGCTGGACCATATCGGACCGGCGAACATTGTTTTTGTGGTGGGCGGCGTGCAGGTGGAGCAGGCCGTAACGCCGGCTCTGCTGGGAGCCTTGCGCCGCCTGGCCCAGAGGCATGTGCCACTGGGCTCCCTGTGCACCGGCGGCTACGCGCTGGCCAAGGCCGGCCTGCTGGACAAATACAAGGCGGTCATCCATTGGGAAAACATGTCGGCGATGCGCGAGGAATTTCCGCGCGTGATCTTTTCCGACCAGCTGTTCGTGATCGACCGCGACCGCTATACCTGCACCGGTGGTGTGGCGCCGCTCGATTTGATGCTGCACATCATCAAGGAGCACCAGGGCCGCGACATCGCACCGCTGATCTCCGAGCAGTTCATCCTGGACCGCATCCGCAACACCCATGACCGCCAGCACATACCGCTGCAGGCACGTGTGGGCCTCTTTCACGAAAACCTGATCGAAGCCGCCGCGCTGATGGAGGCCAACATCGAGGAGCCGCTGTCGCTGGACGAGATCGCCGCGCTGGTGGGCGTGTCACGGCGCCAGATCGAACGCCTGTTCAAGCGCTACGTGGGGCAGGTGCCCACCAAGTACTACCTCGACATGCGGCTGCGCCGCGCCCGCGAGCTGCTGCTGCAGACCGCCATGTCCATCATGGAGATAGCCGTGGCCTGCGGCTTCCAGTCGCCGCCGCATTTCTCCAAGTGTTACCGCAACCTGTTCGGGCATACGCC
>JANLPN010000491.1:0-3005 GCA_031367285.1 Betaproteobacteria bacterium
GCTGGAGTCCTGCGAGACCCAGACCCGGTGATCGTGGGTCAACTGCTCGAGCGCATCGCCGCGCAGGCGATAGATGCGCGCATCGCCCGCATGGAACAGATGCGCCGTGGTGGACTTGATGACCATGGCGCTCAAGGTGCACACGTATCCGCGATCCTTGTCGTAGCGATAGTCGCTGCGCTGGTTCTGCGAATGCAGCCAGGAATTGGTGGCGGCCAGCACCTGCTGCGCCGACTTCTTGACCGACCAGGCATCCGAGGTGCAAAAATAATCTTCCAGGAAACCCTTGACCGAGGATTCGCTGGCGATATGACTGACATCGCTGCTGCTAATGCCGTCGGCCAAGGCGATCGCAATCCCCTTGGAACTCAATTGCGGCTCCACCGGAATACAGGCGCCGTGAAAATCCTGGTTGATTTCCTTGCGGCCCTTGTCGGAGTATTGCCCGATCGATACCTTGAGCTGATTGTGCATTCGGCTTGGCTGGATCAACGCGAAAAGCCCAAGCCGGGTGAGTGGCCGGGGCTTCCTAGCTTATTGGATTCAGCCGATCGGCCGTTTGGGGCCGGTTTTGATGTGCGTCGAGTACAGCGTGAGCCCGGTGAACGCCAGCCCGCCGACCAGATTGCCCAGGACGGTGGGGATCTCGTTCCAGATCATGTAGTCGACGAACGAGAAATGCCCGCCCAGCAGCAGCCCGGACGGAAACAGGAACATGTTGACGATGGAATGCTCGAAGGTCATGTAGAAGAACACCATGATCGGCATCCACATCGCGATCACCTTGCCGCTCACGGTGGTGGAGATCATCGCGCCGACCACGCCGGTGGAAACCATCCAGTTGCACAGCATGCCGCGAATGAACAGCGTGAGCATGCCGGCGGCGCCGTACTTGGCGTAGCCCAGGGTGCGGCTCTCGCCGATCACGCCGATCGCCTTGCCGACCGCGTTGGGCTCGGTGGAAAATCCGAAGGTGAAGATGATGGCCATCAGCACCGCGACGGTGAACGCGCCGGCGAAGTTGCCGACGAACACCAGACCCCAGTTGCGCAGCACGCCGGCGATGGTGACGCCGGGCCGCTTGTCGATCAGCGCCAGCGGGGTGAGCACGAACACGCCGGTGAGCAGGTCGAACCCCAGCAGGTAGAGCATGCAAAAGCCCACCGGAAACAGCACCGCGCCGAGCAGCGGCTGGCCGGTCTGGACGGTGATGGTGATGGCGAAGGCTGCGGCGAGAGCCAAGATTGCGCCGGCCATGAAGGCGCGGATCAGGGTGTCCTTGGTGGACATGAAGATCTTGGATTCACCGGCATCGACCATCTTGGTGACAAATTCCGATGGAACTAAATAGGACATGATGTTTTCCCTAACGTCATTGTTAATGTGACCGATTCACCGTTGAATCGACTTGGGGCCTGCCCTGCATGCTTGATGTGCATGGGGCCATACACAATAAGCAATAAGTGCACCAAGGCGGCCATGCGCGTGCTAAACCCTCGGCCTCGGAGACGGCGGCTAGCGCGCGGCGATCCAGTAGAGCAACAGCAGGTTGATGACGATTGAAATCACGCCCATCGCGCGCCAGAACGCCACCGGATCTCGCTCCGCATAAGGGGTTGCGCGGAGCACGGGCAGGAGGCCATCTTCGCCTCGCTCCAGTGCGAGCACGAATTCTTCCGCGGTTTCGAAGCGCTGCTTGCGGTCGCGCGACACTCCCTTCAGGAGTATCCGCTCGAGCCATACCGGAATGTCGCGGCGCCAGCGTGAAGGCGCGGCCGGTTCACCGAACTTCGGGGTCTGGAATGGTTCGATCTCGCCATACGGGTAGTGGCGCGTCAGCACATGGAACAGCGTAACCGCCACTGCGTAGAGATCGGTCTGTCCGTCCGGCTGGCCGCCTTCAAACAATTCAGGGGCGAGAAAGCTCGGGGTGCCCGCGCGTGGCGCGTGCGGCTCACCGTCCGCGTGCGCGCCCACCGTGGCCACGCCCAGATCGAGGATACGCAATTCGCCGCCGCCGTCGACATGAATGTTGGCCGGCTTGATGTCCCGATGCAGCACCGACATGCGGTGCAATGCGCCCAGGCCTTTGAGAATCTGCACGCCGCCGCGTACCGCGTCGGGAATCGGCATATGGTGGCCGGTCTCCACCAGCTGCTGCCAGGTGCGGCCCGCGTGCCAGGTCATCACAAAGTAGAGCTGGGTGCGCCGCCCGGCCGGCAGCGGCACGTACTGCGGAAAATGGCGCGATACCACCCTGCGGGCCAGCCATTCTTCGCGGGCAAACGCCTCGATTTCGGCGGCGTCATCCGCGAGGCGCGGGTGCAGGGTCTTGATCACCACGGTCTGTCCGGTCAGGCCGTCGCGCGCGGTATAGAGCAGGGTAGCGCGTGATTCGGCCAGCACGTTCTGGATCGTGAAGCCATCGACTGCCTGCCCCGGCTTCAACTTGGCCGGTACCGGCAGGGCGCGGCTGGCTGCGCTCAAATCATGCGCGCCAACCGGCGGCAGGTCGTCGACACACAGCACCAGCGTTGACGCGTTGTCTTGCGACCCGCGCGCCAGTGCGGCTTCGGCCAGGGCCTGCGCCAGGGCTTGCGGATGCTGGTGCACGCGCAGCATGTCGGCCAGGCCGGTCTCGCGCAACGGTTCCCATGCCCCGTCGGTAAGGAGAATGAACATGTCACCTTGCTGCAGCTCGCCTTCCGAAAAATCCAGGTGCAGCTTGTCGTCAAGTCCGATGCCGCGGGTGAGGACATGGCGCATGTCGGCGCGGTCCCACACGTGGTCGGTCGTGAGCTGTGACAGTTCGCCGGCACGCGCGAGATAGCAGCGGCTGTCGCCCACATGGGCCAGGCAGTAGCGTTGTCCACGCAGCACCAGGGCGGTGAGCGTGGTGGCCATGCCGCTCCACGCTTGGTGGGAGCGCGCCTGCGAAATCACCCAGCGATTGATCGCGTTGGCGACCCGGTCGATGGCCAGCGGCGTCTCCCAGGTGTCCGGGG
>JANLPN010000516.1:0-3105 GCA_031367285.1 Betaproteobacteria bacterium
ACCTGGTGCGGGACGCCGCCGCCGAGAACGGCCTGCGAATACAACGCAAACGGGTAGACCTGATCAACAGCGAGTCGGCGTTTTTCGGCGTGTCCGTACTGCTCTGAGCGATACTGGCGCCCCAACCACTGGCTGGAGCGATATTGGAGCTGCGGCAACTTAAATATTTTCTCGGCATCCTGCGGCACGGCAATTTCAACCGCGCCGCCGATGCGCTGTTCGTTACCCAGCCGGCGCTGTCCAAGAGCATGCGCTCCCTGGAGGAAGCGCTCGGCGTCACGCTGCTTGAGCGCACCACGTCCGGCGTAATTCCTACGCCTTACGGGCGCATCCTGGCAAACTATGCCACGCTGGCGTGCCAGGAGTTGCAGCGCGCGACCGAGGAGATCACCGCCTTGTCGACCCATGGCAGCGGCAGAATCGTGGTGGGGGCGGGCACTGCGATCTTGCGTTACCTTTTACCGGCGACCTTCGAACGCGTCTCGGCGCTAAATCCCAAGCTGGAAGTCGTGATCAGCGAGGGCGTGCGCGAACAATTGCATATCCAGCTTCTTCGGGGCGAAATTGATGTGGCTATTTGTACGTTCGCGGAAAGCTTGCCGAGCTCTGAACTGGCGCAGGAAGTCATCCTGACCGACCGGCCCCATGTCGTTGCGCACCACTCGCACCCGTTGCATCGACAGCCGGTTGTCACGGGCCGGGATTTGAGCCGGTTCCGGTGGATTGTGCCAAGCGTAGGCGAGCAGGAACGCGGGCAATTGACCGCCATGATGGTGGCCGATGGTGGCTCGGCCCCAGTCGTTGCCGTGGAGACCACGTCTTCAACTTTGATGGCGCAGCTTATCGGGCAGCAGCCTTTTCTGAGTTATCTTCCAGGGCTGCTGCTGGCGACCGACCCAGCCTATGCCAACATACGGGCGGTCCGCACGGCCATGATCTGGCCGTCGCATGAAGTCTGCATCATGTACCGAAAAGGCAGCATCCAGTTGCCGGTCATCGAAACCTTTCTCAGCGCGGTCAAGGCCGCTGCGGCACAGGTGTCCGCCGCCGCCGCGACCAGATCGGGTTTGCCAGCGCAGGCCGCCGGCGCGGCTCTGGTGTAACCGCAAGTTATCGCTCCTTCCCTTGATTTCATTTGCGCCAGATTCCCCCGCATAGCACACTGCGCGCAACCTGGAGTCGCGCATGCTCAGTGAACGCATAGAAGGCAAGTGGATCGATAGTTTTTGCCGCACATTCGATTTGTGCGGCGTCAAGAAGGGGGAAACGGTAGCGATACTTTCGGAAACCCTGTCGCGCCCCGTCAACATCCATCTGTCCGAGTTGGCACTGCTGCGGCTCGGTGCACGTCCATTTCACGTCATCGCGCCGACGCCATCCCAACAAGCCGAAGTAGCGATTCGCTCGACCGGCTGCTCGGTCGCGTTGGCCGGCAACGAAGGGGTTATAGCGGCCCTGTGCGCTTCGAGCTTTGTTGTTGACTGCACCGTTGAAGGCGTGATGCATTCTTCCGAGTTGCCCAAGGTGCTGCAGGCTGGCGCGCGCGTGCTCTACGTGAGCAATGAACATCCTGAAATCCTGGAACGCTGCGCACCTTCCCTGTCCGTGCGCGGCCGCTTCGAAAAGGCCCTCAAAAAGCTGACGGCCTCCAAGACCATGCACGTCACATCGAACGCCGGCACCGATCTGGTCATTCGCGTCGAAGGGGCCCCGGCGGGTGGCGGCTGGGGTGCGATCGACGCCCGTGGCGGGATGGACCATTGGCCAGGCGGCCTGGTCGCGTGTTTTCCGACCGCCAACTCCATCAACGGCGTGCTCGTGATGGACCGTGGCGACATCAACCTTACCTTCAAGCGCTACATGGAATCGCCCGTCCGCCTGGTGATTGAAAGCGACTACGTGGTTCGCGTGGAAGGCGACGGCTTCGACGCGGAACTGATGCGCAGCTATTTCGCGGGATGGAAAGACAAGAACGCCTATTCGGCCGCGCATGTGGGTTTCGGATTGAATACAGGCGCGCGCTGGGACTCCATGACCATGTACGACCGGGGCGACCACAATGGCGTGGAACAACGCGTTTACGGGGGCAACTTCCTGTATTCGACCGGCGCCAACGAATTCGCGGGGCGCTACACCCTGGGCCACTTCGACCTTCCGATCCGCAATTGCACGGTCTCTCTGGACGGCGAGGCCGTGATCCGGTCCGGCGTTCTGCAGGGAGATCTGGCCTGATGCCGATGGTCCGGCATGCGGAGATCGCCGGTGCGGGTTTTGGTGGCCTGGTGGCTGCCATTGGGCTGGCCCGCGCGGGCTGGACCGTTCGGGTACACGAGCGCACACCGTTTGTCAGGTCGGAAGGCTACGGAATTGCCGTACACCGCAACGGCATCCTGGTACTCAAGGCGCTGGGTGTCTTTGAAGAGATACTCAAGCGCTCGGTCCGCGTTTCCCATCTGGAGACTCGCCAGTCCGACGGGTCGCTCACATCGCAGGTTCCCGCCAAGCTGACCTACCGGATTTCACGCCAGCACATGGTGGGAGTGCTGTGTGCCGCCGCCCAAAAAGAAGGGGTGGAAGTCGTGCTCGACTCGGAAGTGGTGGGCGCGCAGTCCCAAGGCGCCCTGTTGCTCAAGGATGGGCGAGCGCTGGGTGCCGATCTGGTGATTGGAGCCGATGGGGTAAATTCGCGCGTGCGCGACTCGCTGGGATTGCTCGCCAGACAAGTGTTGCTGCCGGATGGCGCCATGCGCTTCGTGTTTCCGGTTCGAACCGGTGCGCCGCTGCTTGACCCCGTGGCGGGAGCAGCGGCCATCGAGTACTGGTCGGGGTCCCGGCGTCTGATCTGGAACCCATGTGCTGCGGACGAAATTTATGTCGCTATGAGTTGTCTGGAGACCGACAAAGCCGGCCAGAGCGTGCCCCTGGACCTGGATTCGTGGCGGCATGCTTTTCCCGGACTTGCCGACGACCTTGCGCGCATGCCGCGGGCGGTCGATTGGGAACATGTCAAATGGGTGCGCTTCCAGACCATCCACCTCAAGCGCTGGTCTGCCGGGCGCGTCGCCGTACTGGGCGATGCGGCCCATGCCATGCCGCCCAACCTCG
>JANLPN010000524.1:0-5484 GCA_031367285.1 Betaproteobacteria bacterium
GC
Organism: Betaproteobacteria bacterium; assembly: GCA_031367285.1. Classification (GTDB taxonomy): domain Bacteria; phylum Pseudomonadota; class Gammaproteobacteria; order Burkholderiales; family Burkholderiaceae_C; genus CAISIP01. The sequence goes on from JANLPN010000524.1 coordinate 3, forward strand.
GCAGGTTTTGCACCATCCGCTCCATCGCACCGGCAATCGCATAGGTACCGCCACTGGTCAGTGCGTCGCTGGTGTTGGTGGGGAAATCGCGCACCTCGCCGGTGGGCACATGCAAACCGGCCGTGCCCGACTCCAGCGCGCGCAGCATGATGCCGTGCCCCGGCAATATCAGGCCGCCCAGGAAGCGGCCGCTGGCGTCTATGGCCTCCACCGTGACGGCCGTGCCCACCATCGCCACCACCGTGGGGCGTGGTGCGCCTTGCGACAACATGCGGTGCCAGGCACCTATCATGGCCACCCAGCGGTCCGCGCCCAGCCGGGTCGGGAAGTCGTAGCCATTGGTCAGGCCGGCTTCCGATTCTCCAGACACCACCCAGTGGATGGGCATGTCCCACAACTCCATCTGTTCTTCCACGCGCCGTTTGATCGCGTCACCCGCCACCACGCAACCCAGCATGTCTTGCGGGCTGGCCAGTGTGGCCCAGGGGCCGTCGGCCAGCTTGTCGATGTTCTCCAGGAACTCGGCCCCATGCGCCAGCAGGCGCGCTCCCGGTTGGGGTGTTTCATACTGCGCCCATTTGAGCCGCGTATTGCCGATATCGAGTGCGAGAAAAGTCATGGTTCTTGTTGTCTGTCTGTTGGGCGGTCCGGGTTCTTACGCCGGAGGCAGGCGCCAAGCCACCGCGTGTCTCAATTCTGACGCCACGGCAACCCATGGGAGCGCCATCCGCCCGTATTGCCGCGGTGCGCTGTGTCGTCCGGACTGCCTTCAAACCCCTCCAGGATGTTGTATGCCTCAAACCCCAGCTCGGTGGCGCGTTTTGCAGCGGCTATCGAGCGCACCCCGCTGCGGCACAGCAGAACGGCTTTTTTGCCCGCCGGTACGGCGGCTTTCAAGGCCTGGTCGAATTGCGGATTCATGGCCATGCCCGGCCACTGTTTCCAGGCCACCGGTGCAGCGCCGGGAACAAAGCAAACCCACTCGCGCTCGGCGTCGGTGCGCACGTCCACCAGCACAGCCTCACCCGATTGCCACCACTGGCAGGCCAGTTGGGGCAACACGTCGCCGGCGTAGCCCTGTGCAGGACGCACCGCAGCCATCTCAGAGCTCGTCACACTGGCATGTTCACCCGCGTCCTGGCGGATGCCGGAACTCAGGTTGGCGGGCACCGCCTCATCAATGCGTTTTGGGCGTGGCAGCTTGAGTGCATTCATGATGTCCACGAACTCGGCTTCAGACTTGCCCGCAATTCTGGCATTGCCGGTTTTTTCGGCGCCTATGCTCGAATGGGTGCGGCCCTGGTAATCGTGCCCTGGCCAGACCGTGGTGGCATCGGGCAAGTCGAACAGAATGCCGGTGATGCTGTGGTACAGCGCCCGGGCGCTGCCGGACTGGAAATCGGTGCGGCCGCAGCCGTTTATCAGCAGCGTGTCGCCCGTGAACACGTGGTCGCGCCAGACAAAACTCATGCTGCCCGCCGTGTGCCCCGGCGTGTGCAGCGCCTGGATTTTTTCGCCGCCAAAGGACAACACGGCCCCATGCTGCAGCTGTACCGCGGCCGTACTGATGCCACAGCCCTCAGGTGCCGCGGTCCGGGCGCCGGCATGTTCGGCCAGCAATGCGGCACTGGTGATGTGGTCGGCGTGGGCATGGGTTTCCAGCGTCCAGGCAAGTTTGAGTCCGTACTGGCGCAAGATGGCCAGGTCGCGGTCTACCTGCTCGTCTACCGGGTCGATGATCAGCGCGTCACGGCTATTCTCGTCAAACAGGACATAGGTGTAGGTGCTGGAAGCAGGATCGAACAGTTGCAGCGGATGCATGGTGTACCTCCTTTGGGTTGCTTGAGTCAGGGTATGCTTGCAACGTGCCCGTGGAAATACCGGATATCCGGATTGTTGCCGGGCGCATTCTGCCAGTTTAGGACTTTGTGAGGTGGATGTTGCAGGATTACGCACAGGCACTGCGGGGAGGAGTTCTTGTCGGGCTGGCAAGCTGGATTTTGCTGGCTGGCGTGGGCCGGCTCGCCAGTGTCGGCGGTATTGCGGCCGGTGTGTTGACCACACGCAGCCAGTCCTCGGGGTGGCGCTGGGCATTCCTGTTCGGGCTGGTCGGCGGCGGGGCAATTTTTGCCTGGTTGCTGAGGGTCCCGTATCCTGATGTGCGCTCCCCGCTGATGCTGATTCCGGCCGGATTCATGGTGGGTTTTGGCGCGGTGCTGGGCTCAGGCTGCACCACCGGCCACGGCGTTTGTGGTTTGGGGCGGCGCTCCATGCGCTCGTTGGTGGCGGTCGCAATTTTCATGGGAGTTGCACTTACCACGGTGCTTGTCAACGCCCATTTGCCGACCGCGCAATGGTGGATGTCGGTCATCCTTGAAGGCATTTCCTGGCTGGGAGGGGGGCAATGACGCCCGGCAGCCGATCCAATGCGGAACTCGCCATATCGTTTGTTGCCGGCTTCATTTTTGCGGCTGGGCTCACCTTGTCGGGCATGACCCAGCCCGACAAGGTGATTGGTTTGCTGGACGTCAAGGAACTGTTTGTCGGTACCTTTCCCGGCTTGTGGGACCCCTCGGTGGGGCTGGCCTTGCTAGGCGCCTTGATGATTTCCCTGATCGGGTTCAGCGCCACGCCGTATGCGAGCGCCCGGCCCTGGTTTACGCCGGCTTTTGTGCTGCCGGTGCGCGACCTGGTGGACGGCCGGCTGGTGTCGGGGGCCGTGATATTCGGTGTTGGTTGGGGCCTCAGCGGTTATTGCCCGGGCCCCGCCCTGGCGAGTTTGCTGACTGGCCACATTGATGTGGCCATTTTTGTGCTGGCCATGTTGCCCGGCATGTGGCTGGCCCGGAAAATATAGCCAACGCTGGCTCCAGGAAAAAAAGCCTCATGCGGCAAGCCGCCCTTCCGGCCCGTCCGCGACAATTGACGTTTACGTAAACGTCAAGTCACCGTATACTTGCATGCTTGATCTGTTGCGTGCCGTGCCTGCAGCCTGCCCGGCAAAAATCAGGAGACTCCCTTGACCGACTTGTCCGCCGAACACAAGGCACTTGCCAACTATCGCCCCACCCACAAGGTGCGTTTTGTCACCGCGGCCAGCTTGTTCGACGGCCACGACGCGGCGATCAACATCATGCGGCGCATCCTGCAGGGCATGGGCGCCGAGGTGATCCACCTGGGCCACAACCGCAGCGTGGACGAAGTCGTGACGGCGGCGCTGCAGGAAGATGTGCAGGGTATCGCCATCAGTTCCTACCAGGGCGGCCATGTCGAATACTTCAAATACATGGTGGACCTGCTCAAGAGCCGCGGCGGCGCGCATATCCAGGTTTTCGGTGGCGGCGGTGGCGTGATCGTGCCACCGGAAATCCGTGAACTCCAAAGTTACGGCGTGGCGCGCATCTTCAGCCCGGAGGACGGCCAGAAAATGGGCCTGGCCGGCATGATTGGCGAAATGGTCATGCGCTGCGACAAGGACCTGACCGGTTACGCACCCAAGGACGTCAAAGCCATCCAGGGCCACCGGGAGGAAAACTGGCGTGCGCTGGCACAACTCATTACCGCGTTGGAGAACGAAAAAGCGGGTGGCGAGCGCAAGGCGGCGCCCGAGGCAGACTTTTCGGCGCTGGTAGGCGAAATCCGTTCCCAGGCCGCTGGCATCAAGACCCCGGTGCTGGGTATTACCGGCACTGGCGGTGCCGGCAAGTCCTCACTTACCGACGAACTTATCCGCCGCCTGCGGCTGGACCAGAACGACAGCCTGCGTGTGGCCGTCATCAGCATTGATCCGTCGCGGCGCAAAAGCGGTGGGGCCCTGCTGGGTGACCGTATTCGCATGAACGCCATATCCCCTTGGGGCCAGGCAGGTCAGCAGCGCGTCTTTATGCGCAGCCTGGCCACACGCGATTTCGGCTCGGAAATATCCGCCGCCTTGCCCGACGTGATCGCAGCCTGCAAATGCGCCGGGTTCGACCTGATCGTGGTGGAAACCTCAGGCATAGGCCAGGGCGACGCGGCCATTGTTCCGCATGTGGATGTGCCGCTGTATGTGATGACGCCCGAATTCGGCGCCGCCAGCCAGCTGGAAAAAATCGACATGCTGGACTTCGCCGAATTCGTAGCCATCAACAAATTCGACCGCAAGGGTGCGCTGGACGCCCTGCGTGACGTGGCCAAGCAGGTGCAGCGCAACAAGGAGGCCTGGACCACGCCCGCCGACCAGATGCCGGTGTTCGGCACCATGGCGGCGCGTTTCAACGACGACGGCGTGACCGCGCTGTACCAGGGCTTGCTGTCGCGTTTGCAGGCGCTGGGGCTGCGGATCACGGATGGTACCCTGCCCAAAGTCGCGGTGCGCCACAGCACCAACCAGACCCCGGTGGTGCCGGCTGCCCGTACCCGTTACCTGGCCGAGATCAGCGATACCGTGCGCGGGTACAAGAAGAAGTCGCGCGACCAGGCCCGGCTGGCGCGCGAAATCCAGCAATTGCGCGCTGCTGCCACCATGTTGACGGTGGACAAACCCGTCAAGGCCCGCGCCGCCGAAGCCGCCATCGACCTGGCCGTACAACGTGAGTCCACGCAGGACCCGGCGGCTAAAAAGCTGCTGGCCCAGTGGCCCGAGATGCAACAGGCCTACGCTGGCGAGGAATACGTGGTCAAGATCCGCGACAAGGAAATCCGCACTGCGCTCATCACCAAGTCGCTCAGCGGCACACCGATCCGCAAGGTGGCCCTGCCGCAATACGAGGACCACGGCGAAATCCTAAAATGGCTGATGCTGGACAACGTGCCGGGCAGCTACCCCTATACCGCCGGCACCTTCGCCTTCAAGCGCGAGGGCGAAGACCCGACCCGCATGTTTGCCGGCGAAGGCGACGCGTTTCGCACCAACACCCGGTTCAAGCTGCTGAGCTCCGGCATGCCGGCCAAGCGCCTGTCCACCGCCTTCGATTCGGTCACGCTGTACGGCAACGACCCCGACCCGCGGCCCGACATCTACGGCAAGGTCGGCAACTCGGGGGTCAGCATCGCCACGCTGGACGACATGAAGGTCTTGTACGGCGGCTTTGATTTGTGCAGCCCAACCACCAGCGTCAGCATGACCATCAACGGTCCGGCGCCCAGCATCCTGGCCATGTTCATGAACACCGCCATCGACCAGAACATGGCCAAGTTCAAGGCCGAGAACGGCCGCGAACCGACCGACACCGAAACCGAGAAAATCCGCGAGTGGGTGCAGGAAAACGTGCGCGGCACGGTGCAGGCCGACATCCTCAAGGAAGACCAGGGCCAGAACACCTGCATCTTCTCCACCGAGTTCTCGCTCAAGGTGATGGGCGACATCGCGCAGTATTTCGTGCACAACCGGGTGCGCAACTTCTACAGCGTGTCGATCAGCGGCTACCACATCGCCGAAGCCGGGGCCAACCCGATCAGCCAGCTGGCGTTCACGCTGTCCAACGGGTTCACCTTCGTGGAG
>JANLPN010000534.1:0-1650 GCA_031367285.1 Betaproteobacteria bacterium
GTGCCGCGCACCGACGACAAGGCAGCGACGGCGGCAAATTCTTCGGGCCGCGCCAGCTTCTGGGTCAATGCCTCCAGCGCCGGCCGGTGGAAGCCGCTCGCGCCCTGCAGCACTGCCACCAGTGCGTAGATCGCAAGCACGTTCGGCAGCAACGACAGTGCATTGGCGAGCAGGCCCAGAAGGCAGAGCGCCATCACCGCCTCGGACCCGATCAGCAGCCGCTTGCGGTCCATACGGTCTGCCACCGCGCCGCCCAGCAGGCCGCATACAACCACCGGCACAAGCTGGACCAGCCCCAGCAGCCCGACCTGCGCGTTGGAACGGGTCAGCTCATACAGCTGCCAGGGCACCGCCACGTAGCTGACCATCGTGCCCAGGCCGGAGATGAACTGGCTGGCGAAGAGTCTGCGGAACGCCGGGTTATGGCGCAGCGGGCCGATGTCAATGAACATGCGGCATCAGTTCCACGACAGGTTCAAGGTACAAAAATCGGGCGCGCATTCAAAGAGCATAACGGCGCGGGGTTTTCGGGATTGTGGCCCGATCAGGCCGCGACCGTTCAATCGCACCCACCAGCTGCAGGCGCTCACCGACGCCGCCCAGGCACTGGAGGAAACCGGCACGCTTGCGCACGAGGTGCTGGAGCAGCTGGAGCCCGGTACCAGCATGGGCGGTGCACGACCCAAGGTAAGCATAGCGGACGACAACCGCCTCTGGCTGGCCAAGTTGCCGGAGAAGAACGACAAGCTGAACATGCAGCGCATCGAGTACGGAGTACGCAACGCTGGAGCTTGCGCGGCTTGCGGGCCTGGACGTGTGCCGAACGCGCATGGCCAAGGTGGGTAGCCGGGACGCCCTCATGCTGGAGCGTTTTGACCGGCAATGGCACCCGGACGCCAAGGCCTACGCGCGCTTTGGCTTGGTCTCAGGCCTCACGGTCCTTGATGCGGAGGACGGGTATCTGGGGCGTGATCGCTGGTCGTACCTGCTGCTGGCCGACGAACTTCGCCGCTGGTCCTCGCATCCGGAAAAGGACCGGATGGAGCTTTTCCGCCGCATGGTCTTCAACGCGATGGTCACCAACAACGACGATCACCCGCGCAACCACGCACTACTGCAGGTTGAAGGAAGTTGGCGCCTGTCCCCCGCATACGACATCGTGCCCGTGCCGGCGACGTCTCGGGAGCGTCGAGACCTGGCTCTTCAGGTGGGACCATTCGGACGCGCGGCGAGCATCTACAACCTGCTGTCGCAGCCCGAGGTGTTCGGCCTGTCGGTGGAAGGAGCCCGTGCCGAGATCGATAACATGCGCAAGAAGGTTTCGCGCTGGCGGGATGTCTTCAAGAAGCACGGCGTCTCTGGCGCCGACATCGATGCGATAGCGCCGGCCATGCTCCCGGAGAGTTTCGAGCGCACCGCGCCGCCTGATCCGATCTGAGCGCCTTGCCAGCTACGAGGCCGCGTCTACGGCCGCTGGCTCGCCCACGGCCAGTCCAGGACGGCAATGAACGTATCAAGGCATTGAACGACACGTACGGACACGACGTGGGCGATCAGGTGCTGGCAAGAGTCGCGCAGGCCCTGATGCTGAAACTGCGCGTGGGTGACATCGTGGCCCGAATAGGCGGTGAGGAATTCTGCGTGCTGCTG
>JANLPN010000555.1:0-9873 GCA_031367285.1 Betaproteobacteria bacterium
CTGGGTAGCCGCCCTGTGGGGAAAGCGCGTCGGGAGCGAAGGCAATGAAGTTGTCCAGCGCAAGGCGCCTTGCGATGTCCTCGATATGCGGATTCAAGCCACGGTTTTCGTGAATCACCAACACCCCCGGCAACTTGCCGCTGGCATTGGCCGGCATCGCCAGATACCCTTTCATGGTGCCGGAGCCGGCCGGCGACGGATAACTCACGGTCTCGGTCTTGAGGCGTTTGTCGTCCTTGGGCACCACCTCGGCGGCCGCGTAATTCGGGCTTAGCGACGCAAGCAGCATGCTTGCGGTCACGCCACCCACGGCGAATTTCTGGGCCTTTTGCAAGAAGCTACGGCGATCTATGGCGCCGTGTATGTAGTCGTTAAAAAGGTCCAACAATTCCTGGTCGTAGTCGGCGGCAGTTTTGCGTTGCATGGGAGATCCTGTAAAAAACGTCAGAGGATAAAGGCAGACACCACACCTCGCAAAACGTTCCGCCCAATTCCCGACAAATCCAGCGGGCAGGGATAACCCTGACGGGTTATGAGCGCCCCTAGCCCTGGCTTCGCCAGGCCCCCCGAGGGGGTGCAAGAAAACTTGGGAGCGGCCCGGCGTTTTCTCATGAGGCCTGCAGCCCCAACAGGCGCACCGCGTTGTCCTTGAGAATGCCGGGCATCACCTCGGGCTTGAAGCCGGCGTCTTCAAAGTCCTTCATCCAGCGGTCCGGGGTAATCAGCGGGTAGTCGGAGCCAAACAGGATGCGGTCCTTGAGCAGCGTATTGGCGTACTGGACCAGCTGCTTCGGAAAGTATTTCGGGCTCCAGCCCGAGAGGTCGATCCACACGTTGGGCTTGTGGGTTGCAACACTCAGCGCCTCGTCCTGCCACGGGAAACTCGGGTGCGCAATGACGATTTGCATGTCGGGGAAACTGATCGCCACGTCGTCCAGGTGCATCGGGTTGCTGTACTCCAGCCGCAGGCCGCCGCCGCAACGCATGCCACTGCCAATGCCGCTGTGGCCGGAATGGAAAATCGCCGGCAGCTTGTGTTCGGCAATCACTTCGTAGATTGGCCAGGCCATGCGGTCATAGGGATGGAAACCCTGTACGGTGGGATGGAACTTGAAGCCCTTGACGCCGTTTTCCGCAATCAGCCGGCGCGCCTCGCGTGCACCCATCTTGCCTTTGTGCGGGTCGATGCTGGCAAACGCAATCATCATGTCGGAATTCTTCTGCGCCGCTTCGGCAATCTCCTCGTTCGGGATACGGCGCCGGCCCAGCTGCGTTTCAGCGTCCACCGTGAACATTACCAGCCCGATCTTGCGTTCCCGGTAATAGGCAATGGTTTCTTCGATGGTCGGCCGGCGGCTGTTGCGAAAGTATTTGTCGGCAGCGCGGTCGTACTCCTCGCCATAACTGTCGAACGGGTTCCAGCAACTGACCTCGGCGTGGGTATGGATGTCAATGGCAACGAGGTTTTTGAAGTCCATGGGCTGCTCCATTTTTGTAAGACGGCCGACGCTGCACCAGAGCATCCGACCTAGGGTAAACACCGACTTTGCGGCGCTTGTTTTGGTTATATCCAATAACGATAATCGATCCAGACCGGAAAATCAACCATGACTACCAAAGACATACAGATCGAGCTGCGCGGCAAACACAAGGAAGTCGCCGTCATACGCATGACACGTGCCGCCAAACGCAATGCGCTCAATGATGCGCTGATTGCCTCGCTGCGCAAGCTGTTTGAGGAAATGCCCGCCAGCGTGCGCGCAGCCGTGATCGACGGTGAAGGCGAACATTTCTGCGCCGGACTGGATTTGAGCGAACTCAAGGAACGCGACGCCGGCCAGGGTATGCACCATTCGCGCAGCTGGCACGCGGCGCTGGAGCGGGTGCAGTTCGGCCCGGTGCCGGTGATTGCCGCGTTACACGGCGCGGTGGTCGGCGGCGGCCTGGAGCTTGCCAGTGCCTGCCACCTACGCGTTGCCGACGAGTCCACCTTTTACGCCTTGCCCGAAGGCTCACGCGGAATTTTCGTCGGCGGCGGCGGCTCGGTGCGAATTCCCAAACTGGTGGGTGTCGCCTGTATGACCGACATGATGTTGACCGGCCGTGTCTACAACGCCGTGGACGGCGAACGGGCCGGTTTTGCCCAGTACCTGGTTCCCGCCGGTGAATCTTTCGACAAGGCGTTCGAGCTGGCCGTGCGCGTGGCGCAGAACGCGCCGCTGACCAACTACGCCCTGATGCATGCCCTGCCCCGTATCGCCGAACAAAGTGCCGACCACGGTTTTTTCACCGAGGCCATGATGGCCGCGATTGCCCAGAGTGCGCCCGAGGCCAAGGCGCGCGTGAAGGCCTTCCTGGACGGCAAGGCCGCCAAGGTCAAAAAGGCTTAGGGCAGTGGTATGAACCTCCCCAAATACCGTCCCCTGACGTTTGGCGTAACCCGTATCGCGTTGCGGGATGGCGCTGCGGGCACGCGCTACGTGGTGGCCGACCAGCCGCTGGAGCCCTATGCGCACCGCATTACGGATCGCCTGGTTCATTGGGCCCAAGTGGCGCCGGATCGCACCTGGATGGCGCGGCGTGTGCGCAATACCGATGGCTCCACCGGCGAGTGGCGGCACATCACCTACGCACAGGCGCTGGGCAGTGCACGCAGCATCGGCCAGGCCTTGATAGCCCGCGCGCTGGACGTGGAGCGCCCGGTGGCGATCCTGAGCGAAAACGATCTGGAGCACGCCCTGCTGGCACTTGGCTGCATCTACGCCGGTGTGCCCTACTGCTCGGTCTCGCCCGCCTACGCCACCGTCAGCACCGACTACGAGAAACTGCGCCACGTATTGCGCACCATCACGCCCGGCCTGGTATTTGCCAGCGACGCAAAGCGCTACGGAAAAGCGATTGCGGCCGCAGTCGGCGAAAACGTCGAGGTCAGCTTGCCTGCGCAGGGTGGTGTTGCCGGCATTGGCCGCCGCTTCACGCCGTTCGAGGATTTCCTGGCAACGGCTGCCACGCCGGCCGTGGACACCGCGATGTTGGCCACCGGGCCGGACACCGTCGTCAAATTCCTGTTCACATCGGGCTCCACCAAACTGCCCAAGGCAGTGATCAACACCCAACGTATGTGGTGCGCCAACCAGCAGCAGATGCGCCAGTCGATGCCGGTGCTGGCCACCGAAATCGAAGGCACCCATCCGGTGCTGATTGACTGGCTGCCGTGGAACCATACCTTCGGCGGCAACCACAACTTCGGCCTGACGCTGTACAACGGCGGCACGCTGTACATCGACGACGGCAAACCGGTGCCGGCGCTGGTTGGTGAGACGCTGCGCAACCTGCGCGAGATCGCGCCTACCGTCTACTTCAACGTGCCCACCGGTTTCGAGTCGATTGCCAATGCCATGCAGACCGACGCCATCCTGCGCAAGAACCTGCTGTCGCGGGTAAAGATGTTCTTTTATGCCGGCGCGGCGCTGGCGCAACCGGTGTGGGACAGTCTGCACGCGACACAGGAAGCCGAAGTCGGCGAGCGCATCGTCATGGGAACCGGCCTGGGCATGACGGAGTCGGGCCCGTTCGGCATATTCATCACCAACCCGGATGTAAAAGCCGGTGACCTCGGTGTGCCGACGCCCGGCATGGAACTCAAGCTGGTACCCACCGACGGCAAGGTGGAGGTACGTTACCGGGGGCCGAACATCACACCGGGTTATTGGCGCGCGCCCGAAGAGACCGCCGCCAATTTTGACGACGAAGGTTTCTTCTGCACCGGCGATGCGGTGGCATGGATAGACGAGGCCAACATCCATCTGGGCCTGAAGTTCGACGGCCGCATCGCGGAAGACTTCAAACTCGCCACCGGCACCTTTGTCAGCGTGGGTCCCCTGCGCGGCAAGATCATCGCCGCCGGCGCGCCGTACGTACAGGATGCGGTCATTACCGGGCTAAATTTGAAGGAAGTCGGCGCGCTGGTATTCCCCACCACCGAAGTCCGCGGCCTAAGCGGTTTGCCGGCTACGGCCAGCATGCAGGAGGTGGTGCAGAGCCCGGCTGTCCAGGCCCACTTTCAGCAGGTCGTGAACCAGCTCGCGCAGACCGCCACGGGCAGCGCCAACCGCGTGGCCTGCCTGCACATCATGGCCGAGCCGCCCTCCATAGACAAAGGCGAGATTACCGACAAGGGCTCGATCAACCAGCGTGCCGTGCTAAAGCACCGTGACACGTTGGCGCGTACCTTGCACGACGGCTCGCTGGCATTCACCATCCGGGCACAGGATTAAGGAGACCACACAATGCAGATTTCCGGACAAGCGGCCATCGTCACGGGTGGCGCCTCGGGCCTGGGCGAAGCCACCGCACGCGAACTGGCGCGGCTGGGCGCCAAGGTGGCGATCTGCGACATAAACGTCACGCTGGCCGAACAGGTGGCTGCGGATATCAACGCGGGCCCGGCAAGCGGCCGCGCCGTGGCCTGCCAATGCGACATTACCAGTACCGACAGCGTGCTTGCGGCCTTGTCCAAGGCGGCGGCGGCGCATGGCGCGGCACGTATCCTGATGAACATCGCGGGCATAGGCAGTGCCAAACGCATCGTGGCCAAGGACGGTTCGGCGGCACCGCTGGAAGACTTTGCGCGGGTCGTCAACGTCAACCTGATCGGCAGCTACAACATCAGCCGGCTGTTTGCGGCGGAATGCGCAAAACTCGCCCCACTGGACGGCGGTGAACGCGGCGTGATGGTGTTCACCGCCTCGGTAGCCGCGTTTGACGGCCAGGTGGGCCAGCAGGCCTACAGTGCCTCCAAAGGAGGCCTCGTGGGCATGACGCTTCCCATGGCACGCGACCTGGCGCAACACGGCATCCGCGTTTGCACATTGGCGCCAGGCCTGTTTGCCACACCCTTGATGCGCCAATTGCCGCAAGCCGTTCAGGCCTCGCTGGCGGCTTCCATCCCGTTCCCGCCTCGCCTGGGCAAACCCGAGGAGTTTGCCGAACTCGCCTGCCACATCGTGACCAATGGCCACCTCAACGGCGAAGTCATCCGTATTGACGGCGCCTTGCGCATGGCGCCGCGTTAACAGCCCCGCGCAATTACCGGCAACTTTTACCACCCCCGCCCAAACCCAACCCCAAGGAGATTCCCCATGACCACTCGCCGCCAGTTCACCCATGCCACCGCCGGCCTAGCCGCATTGGGCGCCTTATCACCCTTTGCGGCGCGCGCGCAATCGCTGGAACTGGTGAAAATCATCAACGGATTTCCGGCCGGTGGCACCGCTGACGCCACCAGCCGGCGGGTCGGTGAAAAGATGGCCGGAAGCGCCTTCACCAAAAATGCAGCTGTGGTTGAGAACAAACCCGGCGCCGGCGGGCGCATCGCGGTGGAAACCGTCAAGAACGCCGCGCCGGATGGTGCCACGTTGCTGCTCACGCCCTACTCCTGCACCTCCATCTACCCCCACATCTACAAGAAACTCTCGTACGATCCGTTCAAGGATTTGATGCCGATCTCGATCGCCGCCATCATGCACCATGGCCTGGCGGTCGGCCCCATGGTTCCCGCCAGTGTCAAAACGGTAAAGGACTACGTGGCCTGGGCCAAGGCCAACCCCGGCCAGGCCAGTTATGGTTCGCCGGCAGCCGGTTCGATTCCGCATTTTCTGGGTGCGCTGCTGAGCGGCTACACCAACACGCCGCTGACCCATGTTCCCTACCGCGGCTCGATTCCCGGCGTTGCCGACGTGATCGGTGGCCAACTCGCCTCCATGTTCACGCCCAGCGGGGACTTCCTGGCCAATTACAAGGCCGGCAGGCTGCGCATCCTGGCTACCTCCGGACCGGCCCGCAATCCGTATTCGCCCGATGTGCCGACCTTTGCCGAGCAGGGATTTGCCGAGCTGACAACCGAAGAGTGGTTTGGCTTTTACGCGCCGGCCAAAACTCCGGGCAACGTCATTGATAACGCCAATGCCGCCATCAATGCCGCGTTGCTGGACAAGAACGTGATCAGTTCCCTGGGCACTTTCGGACTGATCAGCCGCGGCTCCAGCCCGCGCGAAATGGACAAGAGCCAGCGCGACGCCTATTTCCGCTGGGGCCCGCTGGTCAAGCAAATCGGCTTTTCCGAAGAATCCTGAACACCGGAGACACCATGCGAATCTCACACAACGCCGCCTGGCTGGCGCTGGGTGGTGCCAGCGCGGTGCTGCTGGTCGCCTGCAGCACGGCTCCGTCGGGCACCCCGGTGGCAGCGTCACCAACCCCGCAAGCATGCGCCGAGCTGGCCACGCGTTTTGCCGCGCCCGCAACCCGTATTACCGGCGCCGAATCGGTACCGGCCGGCACCACCGTTCCGAACATGGCGCAGGCTTATCCCATGCCCGCGCACTGCAAGGTCAGCGGCGTGATGAACGAACGCACGGGCGTGGACGGCAAGCCGTATGCCATCGGTTTCGAGATGCGCCTGCCCGCCAACTGGAACAACCGCTTCCTGTTCCAGACCAACGGCGGCAACGACGGCGTGGTTCAACCGGCCTTTGGCGTGGTATCCGCCGGCGCAACCACCAACGCACTGATGCAGGGTTTCGCCGTGCTCTCCAGTGATGCCGGCCATGCCATGCCGCCGCCCGGCGCGGCCGGGCTGGTGGGCGGCAACCTGTTCGGGCTCGACCCGCAGGCGCGCCTGGACAATGGCTACATGGCCAATGGCGCGCTGGCGCCCATGGCCAGGCAGCTTATCGCAGCCTATTACGGCCAGGCGCCCCGCACCTCCTACATGATGGGCTGCTCCAACGGTGGCCGCCACGCGATGGTGGCAGCGTCGCGTTACGCGGACCAGTTTGACGGCATCATCGCCGGCAACCCGGGTTTCAATCTGCCCAAGGCCTCCGTCCAGCACGCCTGGGACATCCAGGCTTTCAGCGCGGTAAACCCGGACATCAAGGCGGCGTTCCCACCCGCGGACATGAAGCTGGTGGCCGACAAGGTGCTGGAAAAGTGCGACGCACTCGATGGCCTGGCCGACGGCATGGTGGACAACCTGCCCGCGTGCCAGAAAGCGTTCGACGTCCAGGCGCTGCAATGCACGGGCGCGAAGAACGCTTCCTGCCTGTCCAGCCCGCAGGTCGGGGCGCTGCAAAAGATATTTGCCGGCCCGGTCAACGGCAAGGGCGACAAGCTCTATGCCGACTGGCCCTGGGACGCCGGTGTAGGTGCCTCGCAAATCGGGTTTGGCAGCTGGCGGTCCTGGAAACTCGAAGGCCCGATTGCGGGCCTGCCCATCATCGGTGTGTTGGGCGGCGGCTCCGTGGGCTACATCTTCGCCACGCCACCGAGGCCGGTGGCCGGCAATCCACCGGCGCTGATCAAGTCGCTGCTGGACTACAACTTTGACACCGACGCGCCCAAGATATTTGCCACCGACGCGCAGTTCAAGGAGTCGCCAATGCAGTTCATGGCGCCGCCCGACGCGGCCGGCCTGCGCGCCTTCAAGGCCCGAGGCGGCAAGATGATCGTCTACCACGGTACCAGCGACCCGGTGTTTTCATTCAACGACACGCGTAACTGGTACGAGGATCTGAACCGCAATCACCAGTACAACGCGGAGAGTTTCGTGCGCCTGTTTCCCGTGCCCGGCATGAACCACTGCCAGGGCGGCCCCGCCACCGAACAGTTCGACATGCTCAGCGCCATGGTCAACTGGGTGGAAAAGGGCCAGGCGCCGACGCAAGTGATCGCCACTGCGCGAACTGGCGTCAACCCCGACGTACCGGCCAACTGGATCACCGATGGCAAGCCGCGCTCCCGTCCGCTGTGCCCGTACCCGCAACAGTCCCGCTACCGAGGCGTCGGCGACATCAACGACGCCGCCAACTTCAGCTGCCAATAAGGACCAATGGGTACCACGATGGACTACCAGCCGCGCCTTGACGACATTGCGACCATCTTCTTCAAGGTGCTCGAAGCGCCCAGGCGTTTGCACGAGCTGCCATGCCATGCCCAGACCGATGCCGGCCTGATGCGCCAGGTGCTGGAAGAGGCCGGCAAGTTCGTGGCTGAGCAAGTGGCGCCGCTGCAGCGCGGCGGGGATGAAACCGGCTGCCGCTGGGACGCCGGGAAAGTCACCACGCCGCCAGGCTTCAGGGCCGCTTACCAGGCCTTTTGGCAAGCCGGCTGGCCCGCCCTGGCCTGCGCGGAACCGGATGGCGGCCAGGGACTGCCTGCGGCGCTGGAAGCCATGCTGTACGAGATGCTGAGCGCCGCCAACCATGGCTGGACCATGGCGCCCGGTCTGCTGCACGGGGCCTACGAATGTATCCGCCACCATGCGAGCGAAACCCTCAAGGCGGGTTATCTGGAAAAGGTCGCCACCGGCGAATGGCTGGCCACGATGTGCCTGACCGAAGCACATGCCGGCAGCGACCTGGGACTGGTGCGCACGCGTGCCACACCGCAGGTGGATGGCAGCTACCGGCTTGCCGGCACCAAGATATTTATCTCGGGTGGCGAACACGACCTGAGCGACAACATCGTGCACCTGGTGCTGGCACGTTTGCCCGACGCCCCGGTTGGCGCCAAGGGCCTGTCGCTGTTCCTGGCACCCAAGTTTCTGCCTTTGGGCGTGCACAACACCATCGCCTGCGAACGTATCGAGGAAAAGATGGGCTTGCACGGCAGCCCCACCTGTGTGCTGCGGTTCGACGACGCGTGCGGTTGGCTGGTGGGTGAACCGAATCGCGGCCTGAATGCGATGTTTGTAATGATGAACGCGGCGCGTCTGCATGTGGGCTTGCAGGGTGTGGGTTTGCTCGAAGCCGCCTGGCAAAAGGCCGACGCCTATTCGCGTGAGCGGCGCCAGATGCGAGCGCCCAAACCGGGCGGGACGGCATCGGACGGGCCCGATCTGATTGCCGAACACCCCGCGATGCGCCGTATTCTCGACACGCAACGCGCCTGGATCGACGGTGGCCGTGTGCTCGGCTACCAAACGGCGATTGAACTCGATATTGCGAAGTACCACCCTGACCCGGCCCAACGCGCCAGCGCCCAGCGCTGGTGCACCCTGATCACCCCGGTGCTCAAGTCCGCGTTCACCCAGCAGGCCTTTCACGGCGCCAGCGAATGCCTTCAAGTGCTGGGCGGTCACGGATACGTGCGTGAATGGGGTATCGAGCAGATAGTGCGCGACGCGCGTGTCTCCATGATCTACGAAGGCACCAACGAGATCCAGGCGATCGACCTGCTGGTACGCAAGGTGCTGTCCGACGGCGGCTCGGACCTGGGCGCCTTGCTGGCCGAACTGGGTGCCGCACTGGACTCCCGTGAGCCCGAGCAGTCCACTGTATTGCGTCGTTTTGCCGTGTTGCAGATGCTGACCGCGAAGCTCGTATCGGCCTGCCGTGCAGATGCCACGCTTGGCTTTTGGGTGGCGGAAGACTTTCTGCGCGCCGTGGCATTGGCCCTGATGGGATGGGCCTGGATGAAAATTCTGGGTGCCACCAAGGCCGACGCCACACAGCATGGGTACTCGGCACGCTGGCTTGCGCCCGCCGACGCGCTGCGCCGCTGGATCCTGCCCGAGTTCGACATGCGCCTGAGCATCATCGCCAAACGCATCGCCAGCGATACGGGAGCGCCGCTATTGTCATGAGCGCTGTGCCCCAAAGTCCAACCAAAATCAGCGTCGACAAGGTGGACAGCAGTTACCTGGAGAGCCTGGTGGGTTACAACGCCCGACGGGCTACGCTGGCTATCATCGGTCTGTTTTTACAGCGCATGGCGAAATACGGACTGCGACCGGTCGATTTCTCCATTCTGTCACTGGTTACCCACAACCCCGGCATCACCTCGCGCCAGTTGTGTTCAACCCTGGGAATA
>JANLPN010000596.1:0-13952 GCA_031367285.1 Betaproteobacteria bacterium
GCCGGTGCTCGATGGCGTCAACGTGCGGGTCGGGCAGGGCGAGATCGTGTCCGTGGTGGGTGCCAACGGCGCGGGCAAGACCACGCTGCTGCTGACCATCAGCGGCCACCTGCCCACGCGTTCGGGCCGCGTGAGCTTCGACGGCCAGGACATCACGCGGCTGCCGGCGCATGGCGCGGCTGAACGCGGCCTGGTCATGGTGCCGGAAGGCGGGCGCCTGTTCCCGTTCATGACGGTGCTGGAGAACCTCGAACTCGGTGCCTACCACCGCGTTGCGCGCGCCCGCCTGCGTGAATCGCTCGACGAGGTCATGGCCCTGTTTCCGCTGCTCGCGGAGCGCCGCACGCAACTTGCCGGCCGGCTCTCGGGCGGCGAGCGCCAGATGTGTGCGGTGGCGCGCGCCATGATGGCATTGCCCAAGCTGTTGATGCTGGACGAACCGTCGCTGGGCCTGGCGCCGATCATGGTGGACAAGGTGTTCGAGATGGTCAGCGCGCTGGTACGCAGCAAGGGCCTTTCGGTGTTGCTGGTGGAGCAGAACGTGGGCAATGCCCTGCGCATGTGCCAGCACGGTTATGTCATCGAGCACGGCGGCATCCTGAAGTCGGGCCGCGGCGAAGACCTGCTGCGCGACCCGGACGTGCGGCGTTCCTACATGGGGCTGTAACAGCCTCTCCCGCCTCAACGCCATGGACAAACACAAAAAACCCATTTGCAGCATTGGCGCCGGCGCCGGCTTCGCGGGCGACCGCATCGACCCGGCCGTGGCGCTGGCGGGCTCCGGCCTGGTGGACACCGTGGCGCTCGAATGCCTGGCGGAGCGCACCCTGGTGCCGGCCCTCAAGGCGCGGGCCGATAACCCGCGGAGCGGCTTCGACCCGCGCTTGCGCCGCCGCCTGACACCTCTGCTGCCGGTGGCCGCGGCCAACCGCTGCCGCATCGTGTCCAACCTGGGGGCTGCCAATCCGCGCGCCGCGGGTGTAGCCATCGCGCGGCTGGCGGCGGAGCTCGGCTGCCAAGGCACCCGCGTGGCGGCTATCCATGGCGACGATGTGATGCATCTGCGCGACTTGGTGGCCTGGGACCGCCCGGTCACCGGAACCCTGCTCGGCGCCCACGCCTACCTGGGCGCCGTCCCGCTCGCCGAGGCCTTGTCCCAGGGCGCTGACGTGGTCGTTACGGGCCGCGTGGCCGACTCCGCGTTGTTCGCGGCGCCGGCGCTGCACCATCTGGAAGCCGGGCCGTCCGCGCTGGCCGGTGCCATTGCCGTAGGCCACCTGCTCGAATGCGGCGGCCAGTTGACCGGCGGCAATTTTGATCCGGTCGGCCACGGCCTGCTGAGTGCGCAGGACTATGCCCGGCTGGGTTACCCGCTGGCCCATGTGTATGCGGATGGCACGGCCGATATCCGTTTGCTAGATGGCGCCCCCGGCATCCTGGATGCCGAGACCTGCACACTGCAACTGCTGTACGAAGTGCACAACCCGGCGCGTTATGCCACGCCCGACCTGATACTCGATTTCACGGGCATTCGTTTCGAGCAGTTGTCACGCAATTGCGTGCGCATGTCGGGCGCGCGCTCACTGGGACCGCCGCCCACGCTCAAGGTGGCTGGTTTCCTCGAACTGCCCGGTTTCATCGCCGACCTGGAGATCGGTTTCGCCGGTAGCGGTGCGCTGGCCCGTGCGCAACGCGCCGCCGAAACCCTGCGGCTGCGCCTGTCGGCCTGGGCGGACGCTGATATCGCCATCGACCTGGTCGGCGTGAACTCGGTGCTGCGTGCGGGCTCGGCAAAGTCGCTCGCCGCGCCTGCCGAGCTGCGCGTGCATGTGTCCGCGCGCTGCGCCGATGGGGACAACGCGTTGGTGATCGAGGACGAGATTTATGCGCTTACGCTGTCCGGCCCGGCCGGCGGCTGCAGCGTGCGCAGCGAACGGCGGCCCCGCATCGAGGTGCTGGACGGTTACATCGCGCCCGGGCTGGTGAAGCCCCAGATCGAATGGAGCCAGGCATGAGCCGCCGGGCCGCTCCCAAGGCGAATAACACCGCAGCCCATTGGGCGGAGGTTGCCCGATGAGCGTCCACCATCTTGTGAGAGTCGGCGACATCGCGACCGGCCGGGCCGGCGACAAGGGCAATGTGCTGGACCTGACGCTGGTGGCGCGTGATGACGCCGCCTACACCTTGTTGAGCCAGGCGCTGACGGCGGATGCGGTGCGTGTGGCGCTCAACCGGGTGGTGCCGGGGCCGGTGCAACGTTACGAGATTGCGGGCCTGCGCGCGCTCAAGTACGTGGCGCCCGAGGCGTTGACGGGCGGCGTCTATGCATCGCTGCGGCCGGGCCTGCATTGGCAAAAGGCCGCAATCTGGCTGTTGCTGGACCTCGAAATCGACCCGGCCACGGCGCAATTGCGACTTGCCGACACTCCTACCGCTCCTTGAGGTTTTCTGCCATGCACACACACGACTACAGCACCATTGCAACCACACTTGCCGACGACGGCATTTTGACCATCACGCTGAACCGGGCCGACAAACTCAACGCTTTCACGGTCCGCATGGCGGAGGAACTGATTGACGCCTTCACACGCGCCAGCGACGACGACGCGGTACGCGCCATCGTGGTGACGGGTGCCGGGCGGGCTTTCTGCGCCGGCATGGACCTGGCCGACCAGACCAACACCAACGTCTTCGGCCTGAACGAATCGCTGCGGCCCACCATGCGCGACCTTGACGAACGGCTGGACGACCCGGAGATCGTCCAGGGCGTGCGCGACACCGGCGGGCGCGTCACACTGGCCATCTTCGCCTGCAAGAAGCCCGTAATCGCCGCCGTCAATGGCGTGGCGGTGGGTATCGGTGCAACCATGACGCTGGCGATGGACATCCGCATCGCTTCGGAGCAGGCGCGCTTCGGTTTTGTGTTCGGCAAGATAGGCATCGTGCCCGAGGCCTGCTCCAGCTGGTTCCTGCCGCGCGTAGTGGGGCTGCCCCAGGCGCTGGCGTGGACTTACAGCGCCGAACTCATCAACGCCCAGGCGGCGCTGGACGGCCGGCTGGTGAGCAAGCTGGTGGCGCCCGAGGCCTTGCTGGAAGAAGCCTACCGCATGGCGCGCCAGATCACCAGCGGTCGCTCGCCGGTCTCCGTGGCGCTGATCCGCCAGATGATGTACCGCAACTCCGCCGCCGACCACCCGCTGCAGGCCCACAAGGTGGAGTCGCTGGCGGTGTTTTACGCCAGCCAGAAGGATGGCAAGGAGGGCGTTGCCGCCTTCCTGGAAAAGCGCAGTCCGAAATTCAGCGACAAGGCTTCCCGCATGCCTGATTTCTATCCCTGGTGGGAATGACGGACACACCATGCCCTCACTCAACACGCCGACCCATGCCGCCAGCAAGGTAGTGCTGCGCTCGCTGGTGCGCACCGGCTTCGAGCGGCCGGCGCCGGAGTGGGTCCAAGTGATTGCGGCCACGGACGTGACCCAGCTCAGCGAGCTGGTGGGGCGCATGTACACCATGAACGCCAGCCTGCGCCCACTCGGGCCGACTGCGTTGCCGGTCGCTGGCGTGGTGACCACCGCCAAGTGCCCGCCGGGTGACAACCTGGGTCTGGTCAAGGCGCTCACCCTGGTGGAAGCGGGCGACGTGCTGGTGGTGGACGCGCAGGGATTCAGCGACTGGTGCCTGGGTGGCTTTCAACTGCTCCAGTACGCACGCGATACGCGGGGCCTGGCCGGGCTGGTGGTGAACGGCGCCTACCGCGACGTGGGGGAAGCGCGGCAGGCCGGCTTTCCGGTTTACGCTACCGCGGTGGCGCCGTATTCGGGCCCCAAGGCAGGCCCCTGCGAGGTGAATGTGCCGGTATGTTGCGGCGGTGTGATCGTGCAGGCGGGGGACGTGATTTCGGCCAGCAGCGAGGGCATCGTGGTGGTGCCGCAACGCAGCGTTCGGGATGTAGTCGATGCCGTCACGCGTGCCAGGCAATCGGCTCGCGGCGATACCGAAATGCTGCGCGCGTTATTTGATATGGCTGATCACCTGGACTGCGACGTCGTGCCCGTGGCTGGCAGCGCGCAAGCACCTGCGGGCGCGGGGAAAGGGAGCGCCTCATGAGCCATGTGGTTGCCTGTTTGGACGTGTGGGTGCCTGCGGTCCAGGAGCTTGTGCGGCGCGTGGCGCCGGCGGAACTGGATCTGCGCTTCGCTGGTACCTACGACGAAGCCGAGCAAATGGCGCTGGTCGAACATGCCGAGTTTCTGCTACCGGGGTTCGCGCCGGTCTCGGAGGCCATGCTCCGCCATGCAAAGAGCGTACGCATGGTGCAGAAGTGGGGCATTGGCATCGACAGCATCGACGTGGCCGCAATGCGCCGCATGGGCATTCCGCTCATGATCGCGGCCGGCTCGAACGCGGCGCCGGTGGCCGAGCTGGCGATAGCGCTGATGCTCGGCGTGTACCGCCGTCTGCCCTATGTCAACCGTGCCATGCGAGAGGGCCGCTTCCCCATGTCGGAGATGCGCGAGACCTGTTTCCAGATCAGCGGCAAGACGGTGGGCATGGTGGGCTTCGGCAATATCGGCCGCATGCTTGCACGCCGTTTGCGCGGCTTCGACGCGAAGCTGATTTATTTCGATGCGCGCCCTGCCGATGCCGAAACCGAAGCCGCACTGGGCGCAAGCTACGCACCGCTGCGGGACGTGCTGGCGCAAAGCGACATCCTGAGCCTGCATGCACCGCTGAACACCGCAACGGCCCGGATGATCAATGCCACCTCCATCGCATCCATGAAGGACGGCGCGGTCCTAATCAATACCGCGCGTGGCGGGTTGGTGGACGAAAAGGCGCTGTACGACGCGCTGGTCAGCGGCAAGCTGCGCGGTGCGGGGCTGGATGCCTTCGACCCTGAACCCCCCTCCCGGGACAACCCGCTCCTTACGCTCGACCAGGTAGTGGTGACTCCGCACGCCGGTGGCGGCGTCTTCGACAACGTGCGGAACGTCGCGCGCCACACACTGGGCAACATCCTGCGTTTCCTGCGCGGGGAGCCGATCCCCCCGCAGGACGTGATCATTCCGGCAAGGCCGGTGCCATAAGTGCGCGCGTGATTCACCATGACTGAGCACACTTCCGCCGGCCCCCTGCTGCGTAACCCGCTGGCCGAGACGCTGCGGGCTGGCCGGCTGGGCATCTCGATGCTCGTCAAGCAGGTACAGAGCGTGGACATCGCGGTAGCGGCCAGGAGCTGCGGCTTTGACGCGATCAATATCGATCTCGAGCATTCGGTCATACCCGAGGCGTCGGCCGCGCAAATCTGCGTGACCGCACTCCACGCCGGCATCACGCCGCTGGTGCGTATTCCCAGCCACGATGGCCACTACGCGAACCGCATCCTCGACGCAGGCGCGCTGGGAGTGGTGGTGCCACACGTCGGCTCGGCCGAGGAAGCACGCGCCATGGTGCGGGCCTGCAAGTTCGCGCCGCTGGGCGCGCGCTCGGTGGCCGGCAGCTGGCCCCATTTCGGCTACCAGACCTGGCCGGCCGGCGAGGCACGCCGCGTGCTCAACGCCAACACGATGGTGATCGTCATGCTGGAAACACCCGAAGCGGTGGAGCAGGCGGAAGAGATCGCGGCCGTGCCGGGCGTGGATATCCTGCATGTGGGCGCCACCGACCTGAGCGATGCCATGGGCATACCCGGCCAGTTCGCCGATCCGGCCATCACCCGCGGTTTCGAGCGCGTGATAGCGGCCTGCAAGGCGCACGGCAAGTTCACCGGTGCCGGTGGGCTGGCCGGCGCACCCGAAGTGATGCGACAGATGGTGCGTTTGGGCGTGCGGTTCGTGACGGCCGGCAGCGAGTGGGACTTCATGCTGGCAGCAGCACGCCAACGCGCTGCTGCCTTGCGGCAACTGCGTTTGGATTATTGAGAGTTCCTAGATTCACGACGCCATGCCCCAAGCCGCTTGCACTCGGTTTCAAATAAAAAGCGCCGACGTTCGTAGACGGGTACGAGCCGAAGACGTAGGGGTGGATAGCTCCGCGGCTGTCCCTCCGTCGTGGCCTAGGGCCACATGCTCCCTCCTTTATGCCGCTGCGCCACCCACCCCAGCATCATCGGCAGCGAGCGGGGTCAGCACGCGAAGCTTGAACACCGACCACGGTCGCAAGATCGGGTCGGTGAGGTGCTCAGCGCGGCGGCATAAAGGAAGGAGGCCGCGAGGCCGGGAGGACAGCCGCGGAGCTGAGTACCTCGCCGGCCCGATCAGCCGAAGCGGTCGTTTGATCGTGTCCCCTCACGCGCGCCCATTCGCATCTGAGTGCAGGCTTTCCAATGA
Organism: Betaproteobacteria bacterium; assembly: GCA_031367285.1. Taxonomy (GTDB): domain Bacteria; phylum Pseudomonadota; class Gammaproteobacteria; order Burkholderiales; family Burkholderiaceae_C; genus CAISIP01. Next base: position 6,333 of record JANLPN010000596.1, read on the forward strand.
CCAACTTCCGAACTGAAACAAAGTGAAGAATGACATGGACTTCGACCCAACCCGCCTCGAAACCTTTTTGAAAGGTGCCGTACAAGGCCTGCAAGGGCAGATGCGCCTCGAACAGATTGGCGGAGGCCAGTCCAACCCGACCTATTTCGTGAGCTTCGACAACCGCGCCATGGTGCTGCGCAAGCAGCCCTCTGCCAACATCCTGCCGTCGGCGCATGCGGTGGACCGCGAATACCGCGTGATGAGCGCACTGGCGGCGACCGACCTGCCGGTGCCGAAGATGCTGTTGTTCCACGCCGAACGCGACGTGGTGGGCACACCCTTCTACATGATGGAGCGGCTGCCGGGCCGGATCTTCCCGAACTATGCGCTGCCGGGCCTGGAACCGGCCGGGCGGCGCGCGATTTACCTGGCCATGGCCGAGACCATGGCGCGCCTGCACAAGGTCGACTGGGCAGCCATCGGGTTGAGCGACTACGGCCGCGCCGGCAGCTATTTCTCGCGCCAGCTCGCGCGCTGGAGCAAGCAATGGCAGATGTCCCGCACACGCGACAACGCCGACATCGACCGGCTGATGGCATGGCTGCCGGCCCACATGCCGGACGAGCTTGAGACCACCATCAGCCATGGCGACTTTCGCCTCGGCAACCTGATGTTCCACCCCACCGAGCCGCGCGTGGTGGGCGTGCTGGACTGGGAGTTGTCCACACTCGGGCATCCGCTGGCCGACGTGGCATTCAACTGCATCGCGTACCACACGCTGCCGGCGGAATACGGCGGCATCCGTGGGCTGGACTTGGGCGCACTGGGTATTCCGGCAGAGGCCGAGTACCTGCAACATTACTACCGGCACAGCGGCCGCGGAGACGGCGTGACCACCTTCCACTTTGCCTTTGCGCTGTTTCGGCTGGCCGTGATTTTCGAGGGTATCGCGGCGCGCGCCGCCAGCGGCAATGCCGCGTCCGCCAATGCAGCCGAAGTCGGCGAACTGGGGCCGGTCTTTGCACGGCGCGCGGTCGAGTTGATAGACAACGCGACGTAGTCCACGCCGCAAAGCATGAAGAGGACCGCAGACATGAAACGATGGGACGACACCTGGCCCGCCACGCGGCTTGAGGCGCACTATGGTGACCGCGTGCTGCGCTGCTTCGCGGAGCGCCCGGCCAGCCTGCATGCCTTGCTGGCCAACGCGGCCGCGAAACATCCGGCCGGCATCGCACTGGTCTGTGGCGACGAGCGTATCACCTGGCAAGGACTGCTTGGCCTGACGGCGCGCCTGGCAGGCGGTCTGGCGCAGCGCGGCATCGTCGCCGGAGACCGCGTGGCGATGCTGATTGGCAACCGCACCGAGTTCGTGACCACGCTGTTCGCGGCTGCGCAGATCGGCGCCATCGCCGTGCCGCTCAGCACCCGCGAGCAGACGCCGGGGCTGGCCTATATGCTCAACGACTGCACCGCCGCTGCCGTGGTGCATGACGCGGACATGGCCGAAAAGCTGCCGGCCGCGTCCGTGGTGCCGGCGCTGCGACTGCGTGTGTCCATCGGAGGCGCAAGCGACGGCTCGGAAGAATTCACCACGGTGCTTTCCAGCACCACCGCTCCCGTGCCAGCAACGGTGCAGGAAGAGGATGTAGCCGCCATCATGTACACGTCCGGCACCACCGGCAACCCCAAGGGCGCCGCCTTGACGCATCTGGGCATCGCGCATTCGGTGATGCATTACGCAATCGCCATGGGCCTGGGCCCCCACGATGCGTCGATCGCGGCGGTGCCATTGAGCCATGTCACCGGCCTGGTGGCGCTGGTGGCAACCATGGCGCACTGCGCCGCCAAGCTGGTCATCATGCCGGCTTTCAAGGCCGCGGATTTCCTGCGCCTGGCGGCGCGCGAGCACATGACGCATACACTCATGGTGCCGGCCATGTACAACCTGTGCCTGCTGCAGGGTGACTTCGAGACACACGACCTGTCGGTCTGGCGCGTGGGCGCTTATGGCGGTGCGCCCATGCCCGTGGCGACCATCGCCAGCCTTGCGCGCACGATTCCCGACCTGACGCTCATGAACTGCTACGGCTCAACCGAAACCACCTCGCCTTCCACGCTGATGCCGCAGGGCGAAACGGCCGCGCACAGCGACACCGTGGGGCGGAGCCTGGCCTGCGCCGAGATGGCCGTGTTCGACGATGACGGCCATGAAATGCCGTATGGGCAACTCGGCGAGATCTGGATCAAGGGCCCGATGGTGGTCAAGAACTACTGGAACAACCCGGTGGCAACGGCCGCGAACATCACGGCGGGTTTTTGGCGCTCTGGCGATATTGGCTCCATCGACCCGGAGGGCTACGTGAAGGTGGTGGACCGCAAGAAGGACATGATCAACCGCGGCGGCTACAAGATCTACACCATCGAAGTCGAAAACGTGCTGTACGCGCACCCTGCCGTGCTGGAGTGCGCGGTGGTTGCCAAGCCCTGCCCGGTGCTGGGCGAACGCGTGCATGCCTTTGTTGCGCTGCGCGCGCCGGGCACCGCAGCCGAGGAGCTCAAGGCCTGGTGTGCGACCCGTCTGTCGGACTACAAGGTGCCCGAGAGCTACACGCTGTCCGCGACACCGTTGCCGCGCAATGCCAATGGCAAGCTCGTGAAGCGCGACCTGCGCGACCAGATCAGCGCGTTGGCCAATGCCGAATGAAGCTGCGCTGCCCGACGATCAACCCACCAACCCGAGGAAATTCACATGTCCAGTGCCGACTTCAGCAGCCTTGAAAAACTCCGTGCCCAGGTGGGCAAGGAGTGTGTAGTCACCGAGTGGGTGCTGGTATCGCAGGAACGCATCGACCAGTTTGCCCAGGCCACCGGCGACTTCCAGTGGATCCATGTAGACACCAAGCGGTCGGCCAGGGAGTCGCCGTTCGGGGGCACGATTGCCCACGGCTTCCTGACACTGTCGCTGCTCGGCAAGTTCTACCTGGATGACATCGATATTCCCTTCTGCGACGTTGGCGTCAACTACGGGCTGAACAAGGTGCGGTTCACGAATCCAGTGCCCGCTGGAAGCCGGGTGCGCGGACGTTTCGTGCTGGGCCAACTGGACGACGTGGAGAACGGGATACAGATGACCTGGACGGTGCGCTTCGAGATCGAAGGCGTGGAGCGGCCGGCCTGCATCGCGGAGCATGTGGTGCGGCGTTATTTTCGTGCAGCTGCAGCGAGCGAAGGATCGGCCTCGTGAGCCGCAAAGTCGCGATCATCACGGGCGGAGCAACCGGTGTCGGCGCTGCCGTGGCGCGTATGCTGGCCGGCAAGTCGTACGACGTGCTGGTCAACTACAGCCGCAGCGCCGAGGCGGCGGCCGGCGTGGTCCAGGAATGCCTTGCGCTCGGCGTTGACGCTATCGCGGCACAAGGCGATGTAGCCAGCGACGACGACTGCAAGGCGCTGGTGCGCCAGGCCATGGAGCGCTGGGGCCGCATCGACGCGCTGGTTTGCAGCGCGGGCGCGACACGTTTCATCCCCATGGGGGAGCTGGATGCCGTGACCACGGCCGATTTCGAACGTGCCTACGCGGTCAACAGCATCGGCCCGTTCCAGATGGCGCGCGCCGTCAAGCCGCACATGCAGGGCGGCGGCGCCATCGTCAACGTGTCGTCGGTGGCCGGCCTCACGGGCAGTGGCAGTTCCTTCCCCTATGTGTTGTCCAAGGCCGCATTGAACATCCTGACCGTGGCTCTGGCCCGCAACCTTGCACCCGCTATCCGCGTCAACGCCGTGTTGCCCGGCCTCATCGAGGGCCGCTGGATGCGCCAGGGCCTGGGCACCGACGAGGCCTACGAACGCGTCAAGGGCCAGTTCGCCGCCACTGCCGCTCTGGGCAAGGTCAGCAAACCGGAACACATCGCCAACGCAGTTTGTTGGCTGCTGGAGGAAGACTCCATGGTCACCGGACAGCTTATCCCGGTGGACGCCGGCTTCATGTTGGGCAAGCCGCCTTCGGCCGCGGGCGCTACCAGGTAGGCGAATTTGCGGATACGATTCCACGTGATCGGCGCCGTGGCGGACGATCACGCATACACGCCGCCCATGGCACGCGGTTGCCGAGGTGTCCGGCGGTGTGCGGCTTGAACGCAGGTATCTGTCCCAATTTGGAGAACCAGGATGGCCAACAAGAACACGATTTGTATCTGGTACGACGGCACCGCATTGGACGCCGCGAAGTTCTACGCCCAGACGTTCCCGGACAGCGCGGTGGGAGCGGTCCAACACGCGCCTGGGGACTATCCCGCGGGCAAGCAGGGCGACGTCTTGACGGTCGAGTTCACGGTGATGGGCCTCCCCTGTCTCGGCCTGAACGGGGGCCCGGGGCTAAAACACAACGAGGCTTTCTCGTTCCAGGTTGCGACCGATGACCAGGCCGAAACGGACCGGTTGTGGAACGCGATTGTCGGAAACGGCGGTCAGGAAAGCGAATGCGGCTGGTGCAAGGACAAGTGGGGACTGTCGTGGCAGATCACGCCGCGCGCCCTGATGGCCGCGATCACCGATCCTGATCGGGCGGCTGCCAAACGCGCGTTCGAAGCCATGATGGGGATGGGAAAGATCGACATTGCCGCGATCGAGGCGGCGCGGCGCGGCTGACGGTCCCGATGCCGGCCCAGCCATCTCGGCATTTCGAACGTCACCGTCGTGCAGCTCGAACAGCGAAAACGTGCTGCAAGCGTGTACACGCCTTGGAATCGCCGTTGTGCCGTGGTATCCGCTGGGTGGTAAGCGCGGTATTGGCGGACAAATCATCCCGTTTTTGACTCGAACGCGCATGGCGGGGACTTGTTCAGTGCTTCCGCAAGTTCAAGCTCACAGGTGAACCAGCCTGGCACCACCGGCCAGAATCCGGGCACACGCCGGCGATTGCGCCGTTCCGCCAGACTTGCTCTTCATCCAGCAGCAACGCGGTCGAAGGGTCGATGTCATAACTTATCCGGAGTGCCTGCCCGACGCAGGCATTGCTTATGGGAAGCTCCCAGGTCAGGAACAGTTGGCTGCAGTCCCGGTCGGCGGGGAAGTCGGCCCCATTGAAGCCGTCGCCGCAGCGCTTTATGACGGCGTGCGGTTGGCCCGTATCGAATACCACGGCCGTACCCCTGGCCAGGGGGATTCGATGGCCCGTAGACGGAAAATGCAAGTCCAGGCCCTTGTCTTCGCTCAGGAAGAGATTGCAAAAAGCCGCACTGCCATACTGTGTGCCGTCATGGTGGTACTTTGCGCCGCGGCAGGCCATCAGTGCTACGTCACTGGAGGCAAGCACCTCATGCAGTCCGAGGGTGCGCGTCCAATCGGACACCGCCTGCACGCAGTGTCTGTAGTCCGGCCAGCGTGCCCGCGCTCGCGCCAAAGGCAATGCCTCGACGTCTCCGGGTTCCAGGCCCAGGCGCAACGATATCTCTCTTTCCCAATCCGCTACCAGCCTTGCCGGGGGCGCGGGTATGTCGACCGTGCCCGACAACACGACATCACTGACGCTTCGACTGCGGATGGCCTCGCCACTCCAGAAATACGAGACAGGCAGGTCTCTCACGGGATGAAGTTGAGGGAGATGGCTCATCGGGACCAGTGTATTGAAACTTTGCGACCGAAGGTACGGCACTGGGGCGGCCGCGGTGGGACTTGCTGTTCGTCGTGTACCCTTGCTGGTTTCCGGCACATGCCTGTGTGAGGAACCCCATGTCAAGCATAGTCCAGCCCACCGAACCCGGCGCCAAATCGCCGGGCGAGCCCACAGGTGGCAAGGTGCTGCGCGGCATTGCCGATCTGCCCGGCCCGAAAGGATGGCCCTTGCTGGGCAACCTGCCCCAGATCAAACCTGCACAGTTGCACCTGCAGCTTGAACGCTGGGCGCGCGAGTATGGGCGCTATTTTCATGTTCGGCTGGGGAAGCGCCTGGTACTGGTGGTGGCCGACCATGAGGCCGTGGCTTCGATTCTGCGAGACCGGCCCGAAGTATTCCGGCGCACCGAACGGCTGGAGGCCATCGGCCTGGAAATGGGCTTGAAGGCCGGCCTGTTCGGTGCGAATGGGGAAGTCTGGAAACGCCAGCGTCGCATGGTCATGGCAGGCTTTGACCCGGGACGCGTCAAGGCGTATTACCCATCGCTCGCCAAGTGCAGCGAACGCCTGGCAGTGCGCTGGTCCAGGGCGGCAAACGCCGGCACGACGATCGACCTGCAGACCGACCTAATGCGCTTCACGGTAGACGCCATCGCCGGGCTGGCTTTCGGCACCGACGTCAATACGCTGGAATCCGACGACGACATCATCCAGAAGCACCTGGACAAGATATTCCCCAAGCTGTTCACGCGCATCATCAGTGCCTTGCCGTACTGGCGTTTCTTCAAGCTGCCGTCCGACCGGGCGCTAGAGCGCGCGATGGTCGCGGTGAATGCCGCCATCGACGCCTTCATCACATCGGCCCGCCGGCGGCTGGCGGCCGAACCCGCGCGCCGCGCCACGCCGCAAAACCTGCTGGAGGCCATGATCGTGGCCGCCGACGAGCCCGGCAGCGGCATTGACGACAGCCAGGTGGCAGGCAATGTGCTCACCATGCTGCTGGCCGGTGAAGACACGACCGCCAACACGCTGGCCTGGTGCATCTGGCTGTTGCACGGGCACCCGCGCGCGCTGGCGCGTGCCACGGCCGAGGCGCGTGCAGCCGTGGCCGATGGCGCAGCGGCGACGCTGGAGCAGCTGTCCCGGCTGGACTACATCGAAGCCTGCATGCACGAGACCATGCGCCTCAAGCCCGTGGCACCGCAGTTGCCGCTGCAGGCGGTCACGGACACGATGGTGGGCGATGTGGCCGTGCCCGCCGGCAGCGTGGTCGTCTGCCTGCTGCGCCACGACAGCGTAGCCGACGCTTGTGTGCCCGAAGGCCAGGCCTTCAGGCCCGAACGCTGGCTGGGTGAAGATGGCCTGTCGGCGGCGTCCGCCAAGCGCATCTCGATGCCCTTTGGCGCCGGCCCGCGCATGTGCCCGGGCCGCTACCTGGCGCTGCAGGAGATGAAGATGGTGCTGCTGACCTTGCTGACACACTTCGACATCGATTTCGTCGGCACGGCGGACGGCGGCCCACCCGCCGAACGGCTGATGTTCGCGATGGCGCCGGTGGGCCTGCAAATGCGGCTCAAGCCGCGGGCTGACCACAAAATCGCCCAGGCGGTACCGGATAACTAAGGTGAATCCTTAGCCCTTGTGGACCTTCCCAACCGCCGCAACATCTTGCTCGTAATAACGCGAGGCCCACACAAACAGCAGCGCCGAAACCACTGACACCACGGGCGCGATGGCGAGTGCCGTTTTTAGGTTGCTCATGTCGGACAACAGACCCACGATATAGGGGCCGGGTGCCAGGCCCAGCAGGTTGGAGCCCAACACGGCGGTTGCCGTGACGGTAGCGCGTACCGCAGGGTGTGTGACGTCCATCACGATGGCCACCGAACAGCCCCCGTGCGCGGCGGCGAACAATGCGCCCACCACGATCAGCGCCAGCCCCAACGGTCCGGGCGGCAATACAAACGCGGTGACCAGTACCACGCCGCAAATCAGTGCGTAGGCGCCTGGCACCAGGACCCG
>JANLPN010000003.1:0-5175 GCA_031367285.1 Betaproteobacteria bacterium
CCTGCTCCCAATCGGGGAGGCCCTGCCGCTGTTCGAGATCGGCTCCATCAGCAAGGTGTTTACCGGCGTGTTGCTGGCGCAGGCGGTGGAGAAGGGCGAGCTGAGCCTGGACGATAACCTGGGCCAACTGCTAAAAGGCAAGGTCGAGTTCTCGTCGGGCGAGGTGGCCGACATCACCCTGCGGCAATTGGTGACACATGGTTCCTGCCTGCCACGGCAGTTCGGGGAACTGCGCAACGGCCCGGCCATCGTGGCGCAGATCCGCAGCGCCAACCGCGGCGCGTTGTGGGCCGCGCTGGCGAGCCAGAAATTGCAGCGCAAGGGTCCGTGCGCGGCGCTGTATAGCAACTATGGCATGGCCGTGGTTGGCGAGTTGTTGTCGCAGCGTTATGGCAAACCCTGGAATGAACTGGTGCGCGACAACATCACGGCGCCGTTGGGCATGTCCGATACGGTGCAGCACCTCGGAGACAAGGCCGCGCGATTCGTGGCGGCTTTCGATGGCAAGGTTTCCGCACCGGCGTGGGACATGGAAGCCTTTGCAGGTGCTGGTGCCTTGCGCTCGACGGTCTCCGATCTGGTGCTGTTTGGCCGTGCCATTCTGGCCGGGCGCAACGGGCCGCTGGGCGCCGCGGCCGAACGTCTGGTCAACCCCTTGGGCATCTACCGCGGCGGCGAGATCGCCTATGCAATTTTTGTCAGCGGGCCACCCAGCCGGCGGACTTACAGCCATGACGGCCAGACCGGCGGTTTCCAGGCGTTGCTGAGTTTGTCGGCGGACACCGGAGAGGTGATGGCCGTGCTGGTGAGCAACCGGCAGGCACCGATGTGGGACATGGCGCGCGAAGTCACCGCCAGCCGCTACCCGGTCAGTGGCCAGGCAGTGGTACTGGCACCCGAAAAGTTGCCGGAATATGCGGGTGTCTACCGTGTGGACCCGGAGTTGGCGTTTGTCTGCGTGGTGCAGGATGGCAAGCTGCTGGTGCGGTCAACCCGCAACGTGTTCAGGGCCTATCTGCCGGTGGGTGTTGACACCTTTACCCGCCCTGCAGGCGGCGCAAAGATAACGTTTCTGCGGCAGGACAAAGGCATCGTCTCGCTGCGGCTGGAGCAAGGCGGGAATGTGACGGATGCACAGCGCACCCCTGAGGCGGCACCATTGCAGCCGCTGTTGACAGCCGAACTCGCACGGGCCTATGCGGGCCGTTACGCGGCCACGCGGTTCCTGCGCCCGCCCATCGATTTCGACGTGCGGGTCGAAGACGGGCAGATGCTGGTCAAGGGCGGCAATTTCCCGCGCGTCCCCGTCTTCGCGGTGCCCGGCAAGCCCGACTGGTTCAGCTACGAGAATGCGCCGGCCGAGTTGCGGTTCGAGCGCGATGCGAGCGGCAACGCCACGGCGTTGGTGCTGCACGAGAACGGCACATTGCGCGCGCTCAAGGTGGGCGATTCTCCCTGACGCCGGCAGCGCGCCAAGCCGGGGCTACAATGCGCCCATCACCGGGGGTGTCGGCCAGGCAGCAATGCCGGGCAGACTGAGAAATACCCCACTCACCTGATCGGGGTAATGCCTGCGTAGGGAGCGTGATGAGATGGGCCCTTCGACATATGCCGTTCCATCTTTTCATGCGCCCGAGCGTTGGCGCATTGAAAGGATGGACATGATGAATCGACGGGCTTTTTCGTTTTTTGCGGCGGTTGTTCTGGCTGTGCCGGTTTTCACTTCTTCGCAGGCGCTTGCGGCGGACGAGTTGCGGGTGCTGGTGCACAGCTCGTTCTCGCTGCCCAAACCGCTGCTGGCGCAATTTGAGGCGGACGCGGGTACCAAGCTCAGCGTGATCAAGGGCGGCGACGCGGGTGAGATGCTTAACAAGCTGATTCTTACGCGCGCCCAGCCTATCGCCGATGTGGTGTTCGGGCTGGACAACGCGCTGGTGGTCAAGGCACAGGCGGCCAACGTGCTGGACGCCTATACGGGGGCGGCCAGCCAACGCGCGGTAGCCGTGCCATTGGCTGGCAACGTGGTGCCGGTGGACTACGGTTTTGTCAACCTGAACTACGACAAGGCCTGGTTTGCCAAAAGCGGTGTTCCATTGCCCAAGTCGCTGGAAGAGCTGGCGCAGCCGGCCTACCGCAACCTGCTGGTGGTGGAGAACCCGGCCACCTCCAGCCCGGGTTATGCATTCATGCTGGCCACCGTTGCCGGCTTGGGCGAGGAGGCGGCCTTTGACTGGTGGGGCCGTATGCGTGCCAATGGCGTCAAGGTGGCCAAGGGCTGGAGCGAGGCCTACAACGCCGAGTTCAGCCGCAACGGCGGCAGCCGCCCGCTGGTGGTGAGTTATGCCAGCAGCCCGGCCGCCGAAGTGTTCTACAGCAAAGAGAAGATTGCCGAGTCTCCCACCGCCAGCCTGTTCCTCAAGGGCGGCGTGTTCCGCCAAGTAGAAGGCGTGGCGCTGGTCAGGGGTGGCCAGCAACGCGAAGCGGCGGTCCGGTTTGTGGAGTTCTTGCGCTCCGCCGCCGTGCAGGAGGCGCTGCAAACCAGCATGTGGATGTATGCCGCCGAACCCCGCACCCCGCGGCCCGAGGTGTTGCGCCACGCGGTCGAACCCGCGGCATTCGACAACCCCAGCCCCGAGACCATTGCCGGCAAAGGCAGTGAGTGGGTGGACCGCTGGACCAGGGTGGTGCTGAAGTAGGCGGTTGCAGATCCACAAGCCGATGCGCCGACAGAGCCTTTTGCATGCGTCGGCCCTGGTCGCCGTGCCGCTGGCCTTTCTGGGCCTGGTGATGGTGGCGCCGCTGCTGCGTCTGGGCATTGAAGCGTCGGCCGGCGCAAACACGGCCATGTTCGTGTCCATGCTGCATGACGGGTATCTGCAGCGGCGGGTGGGGTGGTCGGTGTTGCAGGCCGCACTGACCTGTGCCGCGGCGCTGTTGTGGGGCCTGCCCGTGGCCTGGGTGCTGGCGCGTTACGACTTTGCGGGCCGCGTGCTGGTGCTGCGCCTGCTGATGCTGCCGTTTGTGGTGCCTACCCTGGTGGCCGCACTCGGCGTGTTGGCGCTGTGGGGTCCGCGTGGCCTGTTCAGCCGCTGGCTGGGCCTGGATTTGCAGGACACGCCCTGGCTGCTGCTGTACGGCAATCTGTTTTTCAACCTGTGCCTGGTGGTGCGTGCCGGCGTGGACGCCTTGGGGCAGGTAAGCAGCGCGCGGGTTGCCGTGGCACGCACACTGGGCGCGACGCCCTGGCGCGTGTTCTGGCGCGTCGAATGGCCGGCCATCCTGCCCTGGCTGGCTTCCAGCCTGTGCCTGGTGTTTTTGTACTGCTTCTCGGGTTTTGGTTTGGCGCTGATCCTGGGCGGGCAAAGATATTCGACCGTGGAGGTAGAGATTTACACCCTGGTAGCGCACGAGTTAAAACTGGCGCAGGCCGGTGCCCTGGCCCTGGGCATGTTGCTGTTGACCGGGCTGGTAGCACTGGCCTACGCGGCGATGGAACAGCGCCTGTCCGCACCGGTGCGTGCCGACACCATGGCACGCAAACGCCCGGCGGGCCCCTGGCAATGGGCGGCCGTAGGAGGCGCCATGGCGGTGCTGGCGTTTTTTTGTGCCGCGCCGCTGCTCGCCATCCTGGCCGGTGCGGCAGGTGCGGGTGCCACCAGCTGGGCGGTGCTGCTGGAGGACGAAACCCTGCAGGCGCTCTGGAACACGCTGCGTTTCACAGGCATGGCGCTGCTGCTGGCGACCCTGCTCGGTGTGACCCATGCGCTTGCCGCGCGCCGCTCGGTGTGGCTGCGCGCCGCGGCCTTTCTGCCGTTTGTAGTGTCGCCGGTGACGGTGGCGTTTGGCCTGTTGTTGCTCTACCCGCGATGGAGTGCCAGCATGTTGCTGCTGGTATCGGCCTATGCCTTGCTGGCCTATCCGTTTGTGGCGAAGTCGCTTGGCGCGGCACTCGACGGCTTGCCCGAGCATGTACTGCAGGCGGCGCGCACCCTGGGCGCAACGCCGTGGCGCGGCTTCTGGCGCGTCACGCTGCCCATGGTCGCGCCCACGTTGCGCCGTGGCATGGCGTTTGCGGCCGCCACGGCCCTGGGTGAGTTTGCCGTGACGTTGTTTCTGTCCCGGCCCGAGTGGGCCACTCTCACGACATTGATCTACCAGCACCTTGGGCGCCCCGGTGCCGCCAACCGCGACGCAGCGCTGGTGCTGGCCACCGTGTTGATGCTGCTGGCCCTGCTTGCCTTCCTGCTGATCGAAAGCCCGCAACGGCGGCCCGGGCAGCCTGCGGACGCCGGGCTGAGGGAGCTTGTCCGTGCTTGAGCTCCAGGGCTTGCGCAAGACCTTCGACGACCCATCGGGTGGCCACTGGGTACTCGCCGACGGCCTGGACCTGGTCGTGGCGCCCGGACAAACCGTGGCCGTACTGGGCCCGTCGGGCAGCGGCAAAAGCACCCTGCTCAAGATGATCGCCGGGTTGGAGGCACAGGACGCCGGCCGCATCTCGTTCAACGGGTCCGATCTTGCCGCCGTACCACCCGAGCGGCGCGGTTTTGCGCTGATGTTCCAGGACTTTGCCTTGTTCCCGCATCTCAACGTAGTGGATAACGTGGCCTTCGGGCTGGTAGAGCAGGGTCGGCCCAAAGCGCTGGCACGCGGCAATGCATCGCGGATGTTGGCGGTGTTCGGCCTGGCCGCGCACGCGCGCCAGAAGGTCTGGAAGCTGTCGGGCGGCGAACAGCAGCGCGTGGCCCTGGCGCGTGCCCTGATCACGGCCCCAAGGCTGTTGTTGCTCGATGAGCCTTTCTCCGCGTTGGACGCGGAACTGCGCGCCAGCCTGCGCCAGGAGTTTGCCCAACGCATCGCCGCGGCGGGCATGGCCACCGTGCTCGTCACGCACGACGAGGCCGAGGCGCGGGTGATGGCGCAACGCGGTTTCCGGCTGCTGGCGGGGCGGCTGCAGCCGTTGTGGTGACGCCGCGTTTCGAAGGTTTGGCAGCACACCCAGGCAGTGGTGGAATTTACACCACGCAATGGTGGAAATTCCACCACCAGGATGCCGGACCCGAGCCCGGTGCGAGCCTGTCCGAGACCTGGCTCCAAGCTCGCTGGTATCCTTGAACTGGATGTCCCCCAACAGTTTCTCCGACCTTACGCAACAGCGCGACTTCATGCGTTTAT
>JANLPN010000007.1:0-4109 GCA_031367285.1 Betaproteobacteria bacterium
GGGGGTCGGTACCTCGGTTTGGCGGGGCTTTGGTGCTGTGCTGCTGTGGCGGGGGGGTGTGTGCGTTTTTTGTGCCTGGTGGACCGGGGTGCGTGCGCCCCGCGCCGACCTGGCCATGCTGCGTATGCTGGGTGCGCCACCGGCCAAGGTGGCAGGCCTGGTCGTCTGCGAAGCGCTGCTGCTCGCGCTGACGGCCATCGCACTCGGCCTGGCGCTTGGTCACGGCCTGGTGCAACTGGCCGGCTACTGGATGCAATCGGAGCGTTCCCTGCCCCTTACCGGGTGGATATGGCTGCCAGACGAAGCTTGGGTGCCGGCGCTGGGGCTGGGTGTGGCCCTGGCTGCGGCCTTGCTGCCTGCACTAGGCGCGTACCGGCTGGATGTGACCACCCTCTTGAATTCGCGCTAGCCTTTTTTAAAACTCAATTTTTGGAGAGTCCGCATGAAGAAACCTTTTGCCACCTTGATTGCCGCTGCCAGCCTGTCTTTTCTTGCCGCCAGCGTGCTGGCCGCAGGCGCGCACAGCGACCAGGACACCAAGGAAGACGTCGCCCGGCACCGCGCTATTTCGGCCGCGCATGAGAATGCCGCCAAATGCCTGGAGTCGGGCAAAAAGGAGGAGGTTTGTCACAAGGAATTGCTGGCCGCTTGCAAAGGGCTTGCAATTGGCAAATACTGCGGCATGAAACACGAGCACTGAACATTCCTGCTGTTGCGGGAATTCTGTCCGTTGATCCGTCTCGAAACCGTACATTCCACCGGCTACCGGAGTCCACCATGAAACTTGCCGCCCTGATTTTGTCCTTGTCCCTCTGCCCGCTGGGCGCGATGGCGCAGCTGGGTTCGCCATTGCCGGCTGGATCAGGTGCCGGGGTGCATGGCGCCAACAGCCCGTTTGCCCCGCTCGAGGCGCGTGCCGACGTAGTGCCCTGGTCGGTGCTGACCGAGGTCAAGACCAGGACCGACAAGAACAAGGTGTTGCCGGTGTTTGCCATGAGCCAGATGGCCTTGAACCAGAAGACGCAACGCATCCAGGGCTTCATGATGCCGCTGGAGCCAGGCGAAAAGCAGAAACATTTTCTTCTGACGTCGGTGCCGCTCACTTGTAGCTTCTGCATGCCCGGCGGGCCCGAGAGCATGGTCGAAGTGAAGACCAAAACACCGATCAAATATTCCATGGAGCCGGTGACGGTGGAGGGGCAGTTTCTGGTGCTGCTCGATGATCCCTATGGACTGTATTACCGCGTCCAGGACGCGGTCAGCGTCAAGTAACTCGTCAAGGCTGCGATAGCAACCGGGTTTCCCGACTCGGGTGGGGGCGGCGGCTTCGCGCTGTGCCCATGGACGGTGCGATACTGCCTGCGCTTGCCGCAGCCGCCCCGGCCCTGGTGGCGAGCGCTTTCCCCCATGAACTCCATCGTCCTGTCGGCCATGCTGCCGGTGGTTGCCCTGATCGGCCTCGGTTTCCTGCTGGGCCGTTCGGGGTGGCTGGCACCGCGTTTTGTCCAGCAGCTTTCCAGGCTCGCGTTTTCGGTGCTCACGCCCATACTGCTGTTTCGCACCATGGGCAAGGTGCATCTGGAGCAACTCGACCTGAAACCCGCGGCGGCCTACATATTGGCGCTGACGCTGGTTTTTGGCGGCATGCTGGTGTTGCGCGGGCTGAACCGCGGCTCGGCGGTGCTGGCTCTGGCGGTGACCTATAGCAACGCCGTGATGATCGGCATCCCGCTGGTCGGCCTGGCCTGGGGCGAGGCGGGGCTGGTGACGCTGCTTACCTTGATACCGGTTCACTCTTTGCTGCTGCTTACATCCGCCACCGTGGCGCTGGAGTTTGTGCTGGCACACGAAGAGACGGCCCGGGCGCCCCCTGTGGGGGGGCGCATCCTGCGGGTGGCGGGGCGCGCATTGGGCAAGGCCATGCTGCACCCGGTGCCGCTGCCCATCCTTGCCGGCCTGTTGTTTGCGCAGACCGGCCTGCAGATTCCGCCCTGGCTCGACCAACCCATGCGCTGGCTGGGCAATGCCTTTGGCCCGTTGGCCCTGGCGCTGGTCGGTGTCACTCTGGCCGGTTCAGCGATAGGTGTGCAGTTGCGTGGCGCTCTGGTGCTGACCGGCATCAAGAACCTGCTGGTGCCCGCACTGGCCGCCTTGCTGGGCTGGGCGTTTGGCATGCATGGCCTGCCGCTGACAGTGATGGTTGTCACGGCTGCACTGCCCATCGGCGCCAACGTATTCATGTTTTCGCAGCGTTACGCAGTGGCGCAGGAGTTGGTTACCGCCAGTGTGGCGGTGTCCACCGCGCTGGCGCTGGTCACGGTGTCGGTGGTGATGTGGTTGACGGGTGGCGTCTGACGGCTGGGGCTCAAAACACCGGGCGGTTCGGGCCTGGCCGGTCCCGAAACCGTCCAAGGCACAAAGAACTGCGTCGCCAAATCGCTATCAGGGCGCCAGCCGTTCGCGCACCCAGTTGCCGTTGTTGTCCGGCGTATACCTCAGCCGGTCATGAAGGCGGCTCTTGCGCCCTTGCCAGAATTGCCAGTTATCGGGTTTTAGGCGGTAACCACCCCAATGCGGCGGACGCGGCGGTTGCAACAGAAACTGTGCGCCGTAACGGGCCGCATTGGCCAGCAACACCCCCCGGCCCGAGATCACCTGCGATTGCGGTGACGCCCAGGCACCGATACGCGAGTCCAGTGGCCGGCTGTTGAAATAGGCATCGCTTTGCGCGGCGTCCACCTGCTCGACCAGGCCTTCGATACGCACCACACGCTCCAGCTCCACCCAATGGAATTGGAGCGCCGCGTAGGGGTTGCCGGCCAGCTCTGTGCCCTTGCGGCTCTCGTAGTTGGTGTACCACACGATGCCGCGTTCGTCATACGCCTTGACCAGCACCACACGCGTGCTGGGCCGCAGATTGCCGGCCACCGTGGCCAGGGTCATGGCACTGGGTTCGGGCACCTGGGCCTGGATCGCTTCTTCGAGCCACTGCCCGAATTGGCGCAGCGGGTCGGCGTGGGAGGCGTCTTCGCTCAGCTCCGCCCGTTCGTAGCTTTTGCGCAGGTCGGCGATATTGGTCATGCGGCGAGTATAGAAACCATCTCGCCTGCCACGCAGCTGTTAGTGGCTGCTCAGGACGCGTGCGCCAACAGCCTTTGCAGCGCCGGGTCGGGTATGCCGTGCTGCTCCAGGCAACGCAGGGTCTGGTCGGCGTATTCCAGCGTGGTGCCATAACGGCCGCAAGATGCCGAAAAAATTTCGCGGTAACGTTCGGCGCTGAGTTCACCGGTGAAGTTGGGGCTGCGGCGCGACAAGGTAAACGCCAGTGCGTTGACCGGGCCGTCTTGCGTGCGGCAATGCAGCCACTTTGGGTCGTAGACGCCGGTCATCATTTCGCGGTCCCACAGCTTGTGCATGACCGCCTCGCCGTCCTGGCGCGGTACGCGCAACACGGCGCCGTGGCAACTGCCACCGGAGAGCAGGGCAAATACCAGCCCCGGGCATTCCACGGTGCCGCGGTTCACACGGCTCCACATCTTGAGTGCGCGGTGCCAGCCATGCACCTTGGCCACACGTCGCTCGGCTACGTCGAAGTCGGGCCGCCAGATCAGCGACGCGTAGGCAAATACCCAGAGGTCGCCGGTGCCGCCCCACTCGGACAAGGTGCGCCGCAACATGGGTTGGGGGTCACGCACCGGTGGTGGCAGCGGGGTGTCGAAGTTGGGCTTCATTGTCACGATGGATACGAATCCTAAGCGATGGCTGCGTGATCGTCCATTCAGAATCAACGCGTGCCGGGCGCTTCGGTTTACAGCGTGCTTGCAGGCGTGTACGTTGTATTGCAAATTGCGTGCCAGGCCGTTGGCGTTTTCGTAACCCGCTGGTAACCCGGCACCCCCCTACAGGACCGATTCGGGGGTAGTATGGAATTTGTAATTTAGTTACCAACTCTTCAGTAATTGCCCATGAAGCTTCACGCCACCGTAACCGCCGTGACGGCACGAGTCACGCAACGCAGCCAGGCCACGCGTACCGCCTATCTCCAGCGCCTGGAACTCGCGTCACGCCGCAAGCCGGGCACCGAACGCATGGGTTGCGCCAACGTGGCC